>PMNQ01000199.1 GCA_003162555.1 Gammaproteobacteria bacterium
CGCGAGAAGGGCACCGAGCGCGCCTTCACTGGCGCTTACGCCCACCACAAGGAAGCCGGCGTCTACCGCTGCGTGTGTTGTGGCGCCGACCTGTTCAGCTCCGAGACCAAGTACGACAGCGGCTCGGGCTGGCCCAGTTTCTGGTTGCCGCTAGCGGGCGACAATGTGCGCACGCAGGTCGACCGCTCGCATGGCATGGTGCGCACCGAGGTCAGTTGCGCACGGTGCGACGCGCATCTGGGTCATGTGTTCGAGGATGGACCGCAGCCCACGGGCCAGCGCTTCTGCATCAATTCCGCCTCGCTCGCCTTCGCGCCGGAAAGCACCACCGGCGGCAAGTGAACGAGGCCATCGCCGGTCCCGCCGGCCGGCTCGAGACGCTGGTCGAAGAAGCGACGCCGGGCGCGGCGCCGCGCTTCGCGGCCGTGATCTGCCATCCGCACCCGCTGTTCGGCGGCACGCTGCAAAACAAGGTCGTTCATACGCTGGCGCGCACCCTGCGCGTGCCCGGCGCCGTCACGCTGCGTTTCAATTTCCGCGGCGTGGGCGCGAGCGGGGGCACGCACGACGGCGGTGCGGGCGAAACCGCCGACGCGCTGGCGGTGATTGCCTGGACGCGTGCGCGCTGGCCCGGCGTGCCACTGGTGCTGGGCGGATTCTCCTTTGGCGCCGCCATCGCGATCCGGGCGGCGGCGGTGGCGCGGCCCGCCTGGCTGATTTCGGTCGCGCCGGCCGTCGACCGGGTCAGCCTCGATGGCCTGGTGCTGCCGGACTGCCCGTGGCTGATCGTGCAGGGCGATGCCGATGAGGAAGTCGCGCCCGCATCGGTCATCGACTGGGCGGCGCGCTGCGCGCCGCAGGCACAAGTACGGGTGCTCAGCGGAGTAGGGCATTTCTTCCACGGCCGATTGCACGAGCTGGCCGATTGCATCCGCGAAGGATGGCCGCCCACAATAGCTTAGCTGGCGTATTCACGTCGCAGGGGGAGGACGATGTCAGGTGCAGGCACCGCGGCCGCAGCGCCGCCCGATCAGCGCGCCTATCGCTTGAGCTCGATCGACATGCTGCGCGGCCTGGCCGTCGTGATCATGGCGCTCGACCACGTGCGCGACTTCCTGAGCTACGGGTCGGAACAGGACCCGATGGCCAACCCGCACGTCACGCCGGTGGTATTCGCCACGCGCTGGATTACGCATTTCTGCGCGCCGGTGTTCGTGCTGCTGGCCGGCACCAGCGCCGGTCTGATGGCCGCGCGCAAGACGCGCGCGGCGCTGGGCGGGTTCCTGCTCAAACGCGGCCTGTGGCTGGTGCTGGTCGAATGCGCGCTCATCTCGACCGCATTCACCTTCGCGCCGCTGGGAATCGCCGAGCTGCAGGGGCGCACGCTGGTGATCATGCAGGTCATCTGGGCGATCGGTGCGAGCATGATCGTGCTGGCCGGTGCGCAGTGGCTGGGCCGCCGCGCCTGCGCGGTGCTCGGTGCGGCCATCCTGCTCGGCCACAACCTGCTCGACGCCAGCTGGCCCGCCAACCACATGCTCGCGAGCGGCCAGCCGCTGTGGGTGGCGCTGCACGCGCAGATGTCGTACCAGGCCGGCTCGTTCCAGCTGCTGTTCGGCTACCCGCTGCTGCCGTGGATCGGCGTGATGCTGCTCGGATTCGGTGCGGCCGGCCTGTTCGAGCTGCCGCCCGCGCAGCGCCACGTCAACTTGCGCAATATCGGGCTCGCGCTCACGGCCGCGTTCATCGTGGTGCGCGCAGCAGACGTGTACGGCGATCCGCACGCCTGGCAGGTGCAGGACGCGGGCCTTACGGCCACCGTCATGAGTTTCCTCAACACCACGAAGTATCCGCCCAGCCTGCAGTTCCTGCTGATGACGCTGGGTCCGGCGGCGCTCCTGTGCGCGTACGCGGATCGCTTCCGCGGCGCGCTCAAGGACACGCTGGTGATGTTCGGGCGGGTGCCGTTCGCCTTCTACGTGGCGCATTTCTACCTGATCCACCTGCTCAGCCTGCTGCTGGGTGTGTCGCAGGGTTTTGCGCCGCGTCAGTTCCTGACGCTGTTCATTTTCTATCCGAAGGGCTACGGCATCGGGCTCGGCGGCGTGTACCTGGCCTGGCTGCTGGTGATCGTGCTGCTCTATCCGCTGTGCCGCTGGATGGCGGGTATCAAGTCGCGCCGGAGCGACTGGTGGCTGAGCTATCTTTAGAAGCGTGGGGCCAAAACAAAGGGCCCGGACTGAAGACAGTACCGGGCCCTCTGGAATGGCGCTCAATGACCCGGGCCTGAAGCTCCGGGCAAAGCCAGGAAGGGCTTTAGTTCACCATCGACTTGAGGCTCTTGAGCGGCAGCGCACGCACTTTCTTGCTGGCTGGCTTGGCCTTGAACATCATCTTTTCGCCGGTGAAGGGGTTTACACCTTCGCGGGCCTTGGTGGCGGGCTTCTTCACGACCTTGAGCTTGAGCAGCCCCGGAAGCGTGAACAGGCCATTGCCGCGCAGGCTCTTCTTGACGATTCCGTTCAGGGAATCGAACACCTCGTTGACCTGCTTGCGGGAAAGCTCGGTGTCCTTAGAAATCGTAGCCAGGATCTCCGACTTGGTCGGCGCCCCACCTTTCTTCGCCATTGCTGAATCTCCTCGAGTTTGGCTGTCAGTTCGAAAAAGTTCACGCGTTGCGTGAATCGGGGCGCAACATAGCACAAGCAGCGCGCGACGCAAATGCCTTTTTTTCTAGGGTTTGGCGCTTGCGCTGAGTTGGCGCCGCCGCTGCGCCACGCGCTGTTGCTCGACGCGCAATGCAAAAGCGCAGCTAAACCTCTGGCCCAATTGAAAGTTGCAGAAGGCCTGGCGCACAAGTCGCGGCGTGTGCAGCAGCGCTTCAGCGCAGCAGAATCAGCAGCGCCTGGATGATGATTCCGGCCCACAGCGGCGACAGATCGAGGTTCGCGAGTGGCGGAATCAGCCGGCGAATCGGCCGCAGCACCGGTTCGCATAGCGAGCTGAGCAGCGCCTGCATCGGGGAATAGACGCCCGGTGCGATCAGCGACAGCGAGGCGTACAGGAAGATCGAAAAGAAACTGATCCACAGCAGCGTGCGCAGCAACTGCAGCACTGCCGCTTCGACCCACAACAGCAGTGGCGGCAATCCCAGCCCGGCCAGCAGCGTTGGCAGGCAGGCGCGCAGCAGCGCCAGCACCACCACGATGACCACCGAGGCGGTATCGACCCGGCCGATTGCCGGCAATGCGCGCCGCAGCGGCACCAGCACCGGATTGGTGATCTGCACGATGGCCTGCACCAGCGGGTTGCGGAAATCGCCGCGGGCCCACTGCAGCAGGAGCCGCAGCAGGAACACGAACTCCGCGACGCTCAGGAGCGAGTCAAGCAGGAACAGCAATGCGGCCATGATGCAATCGATTCCTGAAAAAAATCAGTGCCGGTCGCCGCCTGGCGCGGCACCGAATTGTGCGGCGAGCTCGGCGCTGCGCTGTCTCGCGGCCGCAACGGCTGCGCCGATCAGTCGCTCGAAGCCCCCGGCCTGCAGCGCGGCCAGCGCCGCAGCCGTGGTGCCGCCCTTGCTGGTGACCGCTTCCCGCTCCGCGGCCAGGCTGGTTTCACCGCCGGCCAGCGCGCCTGCGCCACGCAGCGTCTGGCGGGCAAGGCTTTCGGCGGTCGCGGCGTCCAGGCCTTCGTGCACCGCGGCGGCGGCGAGGTGCTCCGCGAGCTGGAAGAAATAGGCCGGTCCGCTGCCGGAAAGCGCGGTCACGATGTCCAGGTCGGATTCCCGTTGTACCCAGACGATGCTGCTGGCCGCAGCGCAAACCTGTTCGGCGAGCTCGCGCTGTGCGCCGCTGATGGCCGCCGGTGCGTACAGCGCGGTCGCGCCCATGCCGACCAGTGAGCCGCGGTTGGGCATCGCGCGCACGATCGGCAGCGCCGGGCAGCATTGGGCGAGGTCAGCGACGCGCAGTCCCGCAGCGATCGACAGCAGCAGCGTGCGGCCGTGCGAAATCGTGGCGCACAGGCCGGAGAGCAGTTCGATGGCGTACTGCGGCTTGACCGCCAGCACCACCAGATCCGCGCCGCGCACGGCGGCCTGGTTGTCCGCCAGCGCCACGACGCCGAAATCACGCTGCAGCGCATCGCGCTGCGCAGGCAAAGGCTCGCCGACGCGCAGCTGCGCGCCGCTCAAGCCGCGCTGCAACAGGCCGTGGATCATGGCCCGCGCCATGTTGCCGCCGCCCAGAAAACTGATCTGTGTGGCCGAATTCACGGGGTGGCATTCTACGGGCTAGGTTGTCCCGGCGCTCGCCGGATCAGCGCCCGGCGGATCGGCGCGCGCGCCGAACAGGGCGGTGCCGATGCGGACCATGGTCGAGCCCGCGGCGATGGCGGCCTCGAAATCGCCACTCATGCCCATCGAGAGCGTGTCGAGCCCGGCGCCCTCCGCCTTAAGCTCATCGTACAGTTCGCGCACGGCGCTGAACCGCGCACGCTGCGCCGCAGCGTCGAGCCCCTCGGGCAGCATGCACATCAGGCCGCGCAAGCGCAGGCGCGGGAGCGAGGCGATCGCGGCCACGAGTGCGCGCGCCCCGGCGGCGCTGGCGCCACCCTTGGTGGCGTCGGACTCCAGCTTGACCTGCACGCAGACGTTCAGCGGCGGCGCCAGCAGCGGGCGCTGCGCGCCGAGGCGCTCGGCAATCCGCGGCCGGTCAACCCCGTGCACCCAGGCGAAGCGCTCGGCCACGGCGCGCGTCTTGTTCGCCTGCAGTTGGCCGATGAAATGCCAGCACAGCTCGAGGCCGCCAAGCGAGTCCAGCTTGGGCAAGGCCTCCTGCAGGTAACTCTCGCCGAAGTGCTCGACGCCAAGCTGCGCCAGCGCACGCAGCCTGGCGGCCTCGTGGCCCTTGCTGACGGCCAGGAGCGTGACGGAGTCCTCAGTTCTGCCGGCCGCCCGCGCCGCCTGCCCCAAGCGCTCGCGCACCGAACGGAGCCGCGCGCCCAAGCTGTCAGCGACTGCTGAATTCTGCGGACGGATTAACATATTGACGAGGGAGCCCCTCCGTTATACTGCACCGGCACATTGTCTCCGCGGCGCTTAAGCACAGCGAGGAATTCTGATGGCGGTCGATATCGCACAACTCCTGGCGTTTGCCGTCAAGAATAACGCCTCCGACCTGCACCTGTCGGCGGGCGTGCCGCCGATGATCCGCGTCGACGGCGATGTCAAACGCATCAACATGCCCGCACTGACCCACAAGGAAGTGCACGGCATGGTGTATGACATCATGAACGACAAGCAGCGCAAGGCCTACGAGGAGTTTTTCGAGACCGACTTTTCCTTCGAAATCCCGAAGCTTGCGCGCTTCCGCGTCAACGCCTTCAACCAGAACCGCGGCGCCGGCGCCGTGTTCCGCAACATTCCCTCGACCATCCTCAGTCTCGACGAGCTGTCGGCACCGAAGATTTTCCGCGACCTGTGCATGCTGCCGCGCGGACTGGTGCTGGTCACCGGACCCACGGGCTCGGGCAAATCAACCACGCTCGCCGGCATGATCGATCACTGCAACGACAACCGTCCCGATCACGTCCTCACGATCGAGGATCCGATCGA
>PMNQ01000172.1 GCA_003162555.1 Gammaproteobacteria bacterium
GCCCGGGTCAAGAGCGCCGTGATCTTCGCTGCGGACGCCCCGCCGGGTACGCTCACGGCCGCTCACCGCACCCTCGAATCAATTGCCAAGGCGGCCCAATCGCTGGCAGAGAGACTGGCCGCAGGCCCGGAGAACCAAGCCAGAGTGTGGGCGCAGACCCTCGCTCGGCAGTGCCAAGAGACCCTGGCCGATCTGGTGTTCATCGCCCCCTGGACCTTGCTGCCGGAGGCTCCCAGCAGCCTGGACGGATTTGCAGGCCTCGATGAAATTCCGACGCTGCGCGAGTTGGCTGGGGCCGCTTCACGACTCCTACCCGCCATCGAGGCACGGCTCTGGCCGGGCGCCGGAGACGCAGACTGGTGGGCCGAGTTACGTCGCTTGCTAGCCGAATGCAGCCAGCGCGCCGGCAAGAGGATCGCGATCGTGCAAAGGCTTGCGCTTCACGCCGGCGACCTGGCGCGCATGGAGTACGACTTCCTCTTCGATGAGACACGCAACCTGTTGGCCATCGGGTACAACGTGGATGATCGCCGACGCGACACGAGCTTCTACGACCTGCTGGCCTCCGAGGCGCGCCTCGCCAGTTTTATTGCCATTGCCAAGAACGACGTACCGGCACAGCACTGGTTCCGGCTTGGACGCGCTGTGACTCCGGTGGGAAATGGAGCGGCACTCATCTCCTGGTCGGGCTCGATGTTCGAATACCTCATGCCTTCGCTGGTGCTGCGGGCGCCAGCCGGGAGCCTGCTGGATCAAACCAACCGCCTGATCGTGCGCCGGCAGGTCAGTTACGGCGCAGAGCTCGGGGTTCCGTGGGGCATATCGGAGTCCGCGTACAACGCGCGCGATATCGAACTGACCTACCAGTACTCCAATTTTGGCGTGCCCGGCCTTGGGCTCAAGCGCGGCCTGGGTGAGAACACTGTCGTTGCTCCCTACGCCACCGCGCTGGCGGCGATGGTCAATCCCGCCATTGCAGTGGCGAACTTTCACCGCCTGGAGACTGCCGGAGCGCTCGGCCGCTTTGGATATTACGAAGCAATCGACTACACGCGCTCACATCTTCCTGACGGCAGCAAGCTCGCCATTGTGTGGGCCTACATGGCTCATCACCAGGGCATGACGATTGGCGCGATCGGCAACGTGCTGCACGACGGGCACATGCGCGAGCGCTTTCATGCCGAGCCCATGGTGAAGGCCACCGAGCTGCTGCTGCAGGAGCGCACGCCACGCGATGTGCCGGTGGTGCACCCACGCGCCGAGGAAGTCACCTCGGCTGCACGCGTCAACGATGGACTGACGCCGATCGTGCGTCACCTGTATACGCCGCACGATGTGACGCCGCAGACGCACCTGCTCTCGAACGGACGTTACGCCGTGATGCTGACCGCGGCCGGTTCCGGATACAGCCGCTGGGGCGACGTGTCAGTCACGCGCTGGCGTGAAGATCCCACCCGCGACGATTCCGGCAGCTACGTATTCCTGCGTGATGTGGACAGCGGCGCCGTCTGGTCCACCGGCTACCAGCCATGCGGCGTCGAAGCGGACCGGTACGAGGTCGCGTTCACGGAGGATCGTGCCGAATATCGCCGCATTGACGGCACCATGACCACGACGCTGGAAGTCCTGGTTTCTCCTGAGGCCGACTCCGAAGTGCGCCGCGTCACGCTGAGCAATGCCGGCAATCGGGCGCGCGACATCGACGTCACTTCCTATAGTGAACTCGTGCTAGCTCCGGCGGCGGCCGACCTGGCGCATCCGGCATTTTCCAAGTTGTTCGTGCAAACCGAATACCTGGAGAAATCCCGCGCGCTGCTGGCCACGCGACGCCGACGCACGCCGGAGGAGCCCGAAGTCTGGGCCGCACACCACGCCGTCGTCGAAGGCGAGAGCCTGCGCTCGCCGGAGTATGAAACCGATCGCGCGCGCTTTCTTGGTCGCGGGCGGGAGCTGCGCGAGGCAATCGCCGTGCTGGACGGCCGCCGCTTGTCCAACACCGTCGGCACCGTGCTCGATGCTGTGTTCGTACTGCGCCACCGCGTGCGTGTACCGGCGGGAGGCACGGTGCGCATTGCGTTGTGGACATCCCTCGCCGCCACTCGCACCGGTCTGCTCGAGTTGCTGGACAGGCACCAGGAGGTCAATGCCTTTGTGCGCACCGGCACGTTGACCTGGACGCAGGGGCAGGTGCAGCTGCGTCACCTTGGAATCGATGCGGCCGAGGCGAATCTGTTCCAGCGACTCGCCGGCCACGTGCTTTATGCCAACGCCGCCATGCGACCAGTCTCCGCGACCATCAATCGCGGGGCCGGTGGCCCGCAGGGATTGTGGGCTCTGGGAATCTCCGGGGACCTGCCCATCGTGCTGGTGCGCATCGACACGGTGGAAGACATCGACATCGCCCGGCAGTTGCTGCGGGCCCAGGAATACTGGCGGCTCAAACAGCTGGCCGTTGACCTGGTGATCCTCAATGAACGCGCGACGACCTATGTCCAGGACCTGCAGGATGCGCTGGAGACGCAGCTGCGCATGAGTCAATCGCGGCCGCGTTTCGGCGGCGACAATGCGCGCGGCGCGGTCTTCATCGTACGCAGCGATCACATCTCGAATCAGACGCGCGCGTTGCTGGTCTCCGTAGCCCGGGTCGTGCTGGCAGGACAGCGCGGCAGCCTGGCCGTGCAGCTCGACCGTCACCGCGAACCGCCTGGTGATGCTGCGCTGGATCACGGCAATCAGATGCCCGCTGCGCTGCTGCCAGGCGCCTCGTTGCCGCAGGGTCTGGAATTTTTCAACGGGCTCGGAGGTTTCGCCGCCGACGGGCGCGAATACTTCACTCTGCTCGGACCCACGCAAACCACTCCGGCTCCCTGGATCAACGTGATTGCCAATCCGAATTTTGGCTTCCAGGTCGCGGCCGAGGGCGGTGGATCAACCTGGTCGCTCAACAGCCGCGAAAACCAGCTTACGCCCTGGTCGAACGACCCTGTGACGGACCGTTCCGGTGAAGCGCTGTATCTGCGCGACGAGGAGAGCGGCGAGCTGTGGAGCCCGACGGCCACGCCCATCCGGGAACCCGGCGCGACGTACGCCGCCTGGCATGGTCAGGGCTACAGCCGCTTCGGGCACAGCTCGCACGGCATTGCAGTCGAACTGCTGATGTTTGTTCCGCTCGCGGATTCCATCAGGATCTCGCGGCTGCGGATCCGCAATACATCGGCGCAGCGGCGCCGTCTGTCGGTCACCGCATACGCCGAGTGCGTGCTGGGTGCGGCGCGCAGCGCCACAGCACCCTACATCGTCACGGCAGTGGACGCTGAAAGCGGCGCGTTACTGGCCCGCAACCCCTGGAAAACCCAGTCTGCCGAACGCACCGCCTTCACCGATCTGGGTGGACGGCAAACAGCCTGGACCTGCGATCGAAGGGAATTCATCGGACGCCATGGCACGTTGGCGAATCCCGCAGCGCTCACTGGCCTCAAGCCACTGTCCCAGCGTGTGGGGGCCGGTCTGGATCCCTGCTGGGCGATGCAAACATTTATTGAGCTGGAGGCGGATGAGGCGACCGAGGTCGTCTGGCTGCTCGGCGATGCGCCAAACCTCATGGAAGCGCAGGGTTTGATCACGCGCTATCGATCCGCCGATCTTGATGAGATCTACCGCCAGGTACTGGCGCATTGGGATGAGGTACTGGGCACGATTCAGGTCAAGACACCTGACCGTTCCATGGATCTGATGCTCAACCGCTGGTTGCTATACCAGACGCTGTCCTGCCGCATCTGGGCGCGTGGCGGTTTCTATCAGGCCAGCGGGGCCTATGGCTTCCGCGATCAGCTTCAGGACGGCATGGCCCTCGCGCTGACACAGCCCGCGCTGACACGCCAGCACTTGCTGCGGGCCGCCGGCCGCCAGTTTCGCGACGGCGACGTGCAGCACTGGTGGTTGCCCGGAAGCGGGCAGGGCGTGCGCACACGGATCAGCGACGATAGGGTTTGGCTGGCGTACTGCGCGGCGCAATACGTGCTCGCCACCGGCGACGCCGCCGTGCTCGACGAGCAGATTTACTTTCTGGAAGGTCAGGCGCTGCTCGCCGGCGAGCATGAGGTCTATTTTCAGCCGGTGACCGCGGATGAGAGTGCGACGCTGTTCGAGCACTGCGCGCTCGCCCTGGATCAGAGTCTGCAGCTCGGCGAGCATGGCCTGCCGCTGATAGGCACGGGAGACTGGAATGACGGGTTCAATCGCGTCGGCGAGCGGGGTCAGGGCGAAAGTGTCTGGCTGGGCTGGTTTCTCTACGCCACGCTGACCGCGTTTGCACCGCTCGCGCACAGTCGCAACGAACTGGCCCGCAGCACTGGCTGGCAGGGCCACGCTGCCGCATTGCGCGTGGCGCTGGAAGCCAGCGGCTGGGATGGCCAATGGTATCGGCGCGCCTACTATGACGATGGTACGGCGCTGGGGTCTGCCGCGAGCGAGGAATGCCGCATCGACGCCATCGCGCAATCCTGGGCTGTGCTGTCTGGCGCTGGTGAC
Source organism: Gammaproteobacteria bacterium (assembly GCA_003162555.1). Lineage (GTDB taxonomy): Bacteria > Pseudomonadota > Gammaproteobacteria > Steroidobacterales > Steroidobacteraceae > FEN-1191. The sequence goes on from PMNQ01000172.1 coordinate 4,531, forward strand.
TTTGCGCGGGTGCGAATCGCCATGGCGGAGGTCAACAGCCAGCTCATGAACCGCAACAACGCGCTGGCACTGCTGTTCACGCCACCATTCGATCAAAGCGCGCATGACCCAGGCTACGTCAAGGCCTATCCGCCTGGCATACGCGAGAACGGCGGCCAATACACGCACGGCGCCCTGTGGTCAGTCATGGCGTTTGCGGCACTCGGGCAGGGCAACGAGGCCGCCGAGCTGTTTGCCCTGCTCAATCCCGTCAATCGCACGCGCACGCGCACGGATGTGCAGCGCTACAAGGTGGAACCCTATGTGGTCGCGGCGGACGTCTATTCCCAGCCCCCGCATGTCGGCCGCGGCGGTTGGACCTGGTACACCGGTTCGGCGGGTTGGATGTATCGCGCCGGCATCGAGTCGATCCTGGGAATGCGCGTGCAGGGCGCGAGCCTGCATCTGGCGCCGTGCCTGCCGGCGCATTGGCCACTTGCCGAAATCATCTACCGGTACCGCTCGACGCGTTACGAGATCCTCATCGACAATCCGCTGCGTGCGGGCCAGGGCATCGCGCGCCTCGAGCTCGATGGCACAATGATTCCGGCTGGCCTGGCGTGCATCCAGCTGGTCGATGACGGAGGCGTGCACCACGTGCGCGTGCTGCTTGGCCAGCACTGAAATCCAGCCACACGCTCTCCGTCATCACAGTTGCGGCCTGCGCTCACGCTGCTATCGAGCCGATACCAGAGCGTTGTCGATCGTCACTTCCACGCGGCGATTTTGCGCGCGGCCCGTGCTCGAGCCGTTGTCGCCGATCGGAGAACTCTCACCCTGACCCGAGGCAGTCAGGCGGCTCGAGGCCACGCCCCGATTCACCAGATAGGCCTTCACGGCATCAGCACGGCGCTCCGACAAACCCTGGTTGTACTCGTTGCTGCCGACACTATCGGTAAAGCCAACGATCTGTGCGTTGCGTTCTTCATGATGCGTGAGGAAGTCCGCCAGTTTTACCAGGTGCGTCGTGCCGCCGGCGTTCAGGTTGGCCGTTCCGGTTGTGAACAGCAAATCGCCGAGCGTGACGACCATGCCGTGATCCGTATTCCTGGCCTGCAGGTCAGTCAGCTGCTGCTGCAGATCCGCCGCATTGCGCTGCGCTAAGGCGCTGGCATCACGCGCAGCGTCCGCCTGCAGCTTTTGCTCATTGGCGTCAATCCGTGCATCCGCCGACGCCTGGTTGGCAGTAGCCGTCTCCTGGTGCGCGTTGTCGGCCTCCTGCTTGGCAACCGCGACCTGCTGATGAGCAGCGTCAGCTTCCGCGGTGCGCGCCTGCAACTGCATGGCGGCGCGCTGTTGCGCAATGATCTTGCGCTGGTCCAGCGACCACTGATTGTGCGCGGCGGCATCAGCGATGGAGATCTTACGATCAGCCATGAATTGCAGATGGGCGGTGACGTCCCGGTCGGCCTGCGGCTGTTCCGCTGCGGTGACCGCGATGTTGGCCTGCTCCATGGCCAGTGGCGCGCGGCCCGTCAACTGCGGATCCGACTGCAGTTGCGTCAGCCTGGCCCGCAGTGCCGCGGCGCCATCGGGTTCGGTCGGCGTGGTCGCGCACGCCGTCAGCAGTGCAGCAGCAATGGCGGCAGCAATCAGGGCGTTGGTGGTTGAAGTGGTGCGATTCATGGCGTTGCTCCTGCGTTGCGCTTCATTTCTTCCGACAGGGTGTCGGTGCTATGGAGCATGTCGTCGTTGACAGCCTGGTCTCTGGCCGCATTGGTCTGGGCAAGTGCCAGTTCAGCGTCGACTTTCGATTCCTGCGCCAGCCGCTCGGCCTGGATCATGTGCTGGTCTTTGACGGCGGCGTCCGCCGCATCCAGCTTGCTGCGCGCCTCGGCCAGCGCCGGCGTGGCGACGGGGGCGACGTGGGCCTGGTCAGCAANNGCAGCGCTCAAGGCAACATCCGGCGCGGGTGGGCTGGAAGCGCAGGCAGAAAGCAGCAGCGCACCCCCCAGGGCCGCCAGGGTGGCCGTCGGTCCGTGCGCACGCGCACGGCATGTTTGAAATCGCATCATGCTAATCTCTCCTTTGAAGTCCGATCGAGTCCGCCGGTTGCACGGGCAATCGGCTTTAGTCTCGGGAGTGTCCGCCGTATTGCTCATTCTTTCAGTGCGCTAGCGAACACCCACGGCGGCTTGCCGTCGCAGCGCAGTGGATGGCGTTGGCGGTCGACGCTCCGTTGCTTTGTGCGATACCGAACAGATTCGGCGGTTGCGCGCCGCAATACTGCGGCAACAATGAATTCGGACACACAACCATCCATTGCGACCGACTCCGTTGACATGGCAGTCACACGCGACTGGTTTGGGGCGGTCGATCGCGAGCGCCGCAATGCCATGGACCGCAATGTGTCGCCGGTGCGAATCTGGGCCAAGCCGGTCAGGACTGCCCGATTGCCGGTGGCTGGCCTCATGGTCGAGATGCCCAGTTTCATGGAGGCGCAGCGTGAGTTCGTTCGAAGCTACCTGCAGCACGTGCTGACCGTGTCCGGCGGAAATGTAAGCTGGGCGGCACGACTTGCGCGGCGCAACCGAACCGGCTTTCACAGGTTGTTGGTCAAATACAAGCTGACGGCTGCAGACTACCGCACCAGTCGCCAGCCGCAGGAAACTGTCGGCACCGCTGCGGTGCCGCACGGCTGGCGATGAACAGCTCGCAATTGGCATGGGCAGGGTTGGCGGTGCCGGCTGGTGCCGAGGCACAGGCCGCGGCTGAATGGAGCATCGGCATCAACCTGCGCGCCTGCCCACAGTTGGCGCCGGTACGCGGATGTTCCATCTTCTACGCGCCGGGGCTGAGCGCGAATTATTTCTACTACGACGACAAGTACTGGGTATACGCGCACGATGGCTGGTACTCCAGCGCCTGGTACAACGGCCCCTGGAACCTGTTGGATCCGTATTACGTGCCGCTGGCCCTATTGCAGGTCCCCGCGAGCTTCTACATGCGCCCACCCGAATTCTTCCGTGGCTGGCGCGCTGATGCGCCGCCACGCTGGGCCGAACACTGGGGCGACGACTGGTTACAGCACCGTGAGGACTGGATTCGACCCGGGCGCAGCCGAGTCGCTAGTAGGCATTCCGGCTAAACACCACGGCGCGAAAGGTCCGCGCGATGTTATTCAGATCGAGCCACACGGACCAGTTGCGATGTACCGGCGCCTGGACTGCAGTGAACGGGGAATGCGGCGCGCAACCGTGCGGCTGAGCATTGTGCCCAGCAGCAGTGTTCCGGACCATGCCGGCGTGGTGCTGCGCGCCGCGCGACTTGCCCACGGGCGCCATTGCCCGAGACATGTCGCCTGCTACCGGCCGTTGGCTCGCACCCTGGGCACTCATGAATGCCTCAGCCCTGGCATTTCACGCGGCGTGTTCGAATTGGAGTTGTGCATCACACGCGTGACGCTATATGCGCTCGAATGTCTGGTCAGTTCGGTATCGAACTCATTTCGCGTAGGAGCGCGGCAGACAGCGTGGCGTAGCGTACAGATGCTGCCCGGCGTCTGCTCTAGGCTTCGGCCGCGCCTATTTTCAGGCGCCAAATCCAGGAGTATGTGATGAGCATGAACAAGGATCAGATCAAGGGCCGAGCCAGGGAAGTCGAAGGCAAAGTGCAGGAGGTCATCGGCAAGGTTGTCGGCAGCGACCGGCAGCAGGCCAAAGGCATCGTAAAGAAGAACCTCGGCAAGGTGCAGGCGACGCTCGGCGACGTCAAGCAGGACCTGAAGAACTCACAGAAGGGCGCCTGAGGAAACGATCAACCCGCACGGGTCACAGGCATGTCGGTGATCGGAGCAGGCCCGGCGCATGATGCGCCGGGCCTTTCTCACATCTTAGCGGGGGTCCTTGATCTGCGAGATCTTTTCGCCTTCGAGCGATAGATCACCGAGCAATCCCTTCTCCGCGAACTTGAAACCGAGAATCGGCTTCTGTTCGATCTTGCTGTCGTACTCGCCGCTGGCGCTTGAGGCCACCACGGTGATGCCTGCATCCGCACCAATCGACCAGCCCTTGGTGGCCGTGAACTTGTCGAGCGAGTCCTTGGTCATGAACATGATGATTTCGGAATGCTTCGCAACGCCGAGCGTCAGCCCGACCGAGGCAGCCCCGACGCTGTAATAGCCCACGGTCTTGCCGTCGATTTGCAGCACGCCTTCGCCGTATTCGGCGGCGACGCCAGCGCCGCCCTTGGTAACCAGCGGAAACACGAGCATGCCCGCGGACTTCTTGCCCAGGGACTTGTTCGAGGGGTTCATGGCCTGGAACTGGTCAAGGGTCGTCGTGACGCGCTGGTCGATATCAGCCTTGCTGACAGCCAGTGCGGCGCCGGCCGCGGCCATGGCGAATATCGTCAGGCCGGTGGTGATTAGAACTCTGTTGATCTTCATGATTGCTCTCTATATGTATGTGGGAACGCTTGTGCGATGTGAACTTTTTCGGTCGCACCGCCAGGGGCGTGAAACCAGATCCACAGCCTGGGGCATTGCTGGCGCCACGTCGGTACGGAAGCGCACGAAGAGCGCGCTGAGGAGGAGGCGGGTCAGTGCCAGATCAGTGCTCGCGCAGGCGATCGGTCACTTCCATGCCAATGCCGCGATAACCCGTATACCTGCCAGATTGACTGAAAATGGGCTCACCGCTCACCTGGAAATATTGCTCAGTGCCGTCGACGTTGGTTCTGCCGCATATCAGGTCGAGGAATGGCCGGCGAGCAGCAATATTTTCATCGAGGCTGGTGCGTCCGGGCTCGTGCCATCGCGGCCCGTCGACCTCGGCAGAATTGACCATCGACGATCCATCACCGCGAATGCCGAGCACCGCCAGCGCCCGACCGGACGACTCCGTAAACAACCCGTTTGCGTCCTGCTCCCAATACCAGTCAGACGACAGCTCGGTCAGACGGTGAAAGCGTTCTTCGCTGACGCGCAGTTCAGCGGTGCGCTCCTTCACCGTCTGTTCAAGCACCGCGTTGTATTTCTCGATCTGGCGGTACAACAGGCGTACCTCCAGCATGTTGTGGATGCGTGCCTTGGCTTCGACCAGGTCGATCGGCTTGCTGATGAAATCCTTGGCCCCGGCCTGCAAAGCGCGCAGCTTGTGCCCGGGCTGGGCGGTGATGACCAGCACCGGCACGTAGCTTTCCGCCTCGATCGCCTTGAGTGCGTCCAGCACCGCGAATCCATCCATGCCCGGCATGAGCAGATCGAGCAGGATCAGGTCGTAGTGGTTCTGGCGATGCAACCCGCACACTTTGCGTGGATCCATGGTCGAGTCCACGTTGACGTAACCAGCGCCGCTCAGCATCTTTGTCAAAAGGCTGACGTTAGCGGCCAGATCGTCGACGATGAGAATCCGGCCACGCAGGATGTCGGCTGCGCTGATCACGTGCGCGCCTTCCGCGGCCCGGCACCGATCGGCGAAGATCTGGCGGCTTCCAATGCCACGTCGAGCGTTTTCATGAACGCATCCACTCTGATGGGTTTTGTCAGGTAATGGAAGAAGCCGGCATCCAGACCCTTGCGGATGTCGTGAGGCATTGCGTTTGCGCTGATGGCCACCACCGGAATGTGACGCGTCAGCGGATCCTCGCGCAGGATCTGCAGGGCACGAACGCCGCTTATTCCTGGCAGATTGATGTCCATCAGGATGACTTCGGGTTGCTGTGTGCGCGCCAGTTCGATGCCGGCTTCGGCGTCTGTGGCGCTCGACAGCCGCAGGTCAGGACGCCGGGCGATAATTTGCTCCACCAGCTTGAGGTTGGCCGGATTGTCTTCCACGTACAGCACGGTGCGCGCGCCAATACCGCTTTCCACGGGCGCCGCTGGCGCAAGCGCCGCATCCCAGGCGTGAATGGAGTCCTGTGGTTTGGGGGCGCGGATCAATTCCACCCAGAACACGCTGCCCACGCCCACTGTGCTCTCGACGCCGATGACTCCACCCATGAGTTCGGTGAGGCGCTTGGTCATCACCAGGCCAATGCCGGTGCCTTCTTCATCGCCGGATTGCTGGCCGAGGCGATTGAAGGGCTGGAACAGCTGGCTGAGCTTGTCGGCGGCCAGTCCTGCGCCTGTATCCCGAACACTGATGCGCAGGCGTTCCGGCGATTTCAGCACGCACTCGACAATCACCGTGCCACCTTCGCGGTTGTACTTGATGCCATTGCTCAGCAGATTAAGAAGTATCTGCTTCACTCGGGTGCGATCGGCACGTACGAAAGCAGATCCTGGCATGGCGCGAAAGCTGATGGTCACGCCGGACTTTTGCGCATGCGGTTCGATCATGGTCTGGCATTCCAGCATGACATCATCCAGCGCCATGGGCTCCAGCGACAGCAGCAGTTTGCCGGATTCGATCATCGCCAGATCCAGGATCTCGTTGATCAGGTCCAGCAGGTACCAGCCGGCCTGAAGAATCTGGCCAGTGCTCTCCTTTTGACCAACGGTCTGCGCCGTTGCGTCGGAGGCCAGCAGTTGCGCGAAACCCAGGATCGCATTGAGCGGAGAGCGCAATTCATGGCTCATGTTGGAGAGAAATTCCGACTTGGCCTGGTTGGCGCTTTCCGCGACGGCCCTGGCGTTGGTCAACTCCAGTTCAAACTGTTTGCGCACCGAGTTGTCGGCCCCGATCAGCAGGTAGCCGATCAATTCGCCGTAATCGTCGCGCAGCGCCGTGATCGACACCACCGCGGGAAAGCGGCTGCCGTCCTTGGACACGTAGGTCAGTTCGTAGCTGTCTTCCATGCCACGCGAGGCTTTGAAGGCCAGCGCCTCGAAGCCGGGCATGATAGGTGTCGCCAGCTCGAGGCTCAGTGCCTCGGCGCGTGCCTGCACTTCCAGCGGGTCATGCATGTCACTGGGTTTGATCTTGTTGACGACTTCCGCCGCCGTGTAACCCAAACTGCGTTCGGCGCCCACATTGAACAGCTGAATGATGCCTTTCTCATCCGTGGCAATGATGGAGAAGTTGGCGCTGTTGATTATCGCGCTCTGCAGGGCTCCCGCCTTCAGCAGATCCTGCTGCCGCCGGATTTCATGGACAACATCCGACGCGCTGTCAGCAATCATTGGTACAACACCTCGCCCAACAGCCGGTCCACTTCGCTTCTCACCACCTCATAGCACTCGCAGACGTTGGACTGCAGCCCGGCGCGGCTGAGAACCGTAATGTGTCCACGGCGATAGCTGATGACGCCGCTTTCCCGCAATACTCCAGCGGCGCCAGTCACGCTTTCGCGACGCACGCCCAGCATGGTGGCAATGAGTTCCTGCGTCATGACCAGGTCGTTGGTCGGCAGCCGATCGAGCGTGAGCAACAGCCAGCGGCAGAGCTGTTGCGAGACCGAGTGGTGACGGTTGCACGCGCCGGTCTGCGCCATCTGCGTGAGCAGCGCCTGGCTGTAGCGCAACAACACGCGCAGCAGCGCGCCACCGCGGTTGAACTCCTCCACCAGTCGCGGCGCCGACATCCGGTAACCGTGTCCAGCCGTTTGCACCACGGCACTGCTCGGCGTGGTATCGCCTCCCATGTACAGCGACACGCCCAGCATGCCCTCGTTACCGACTCCGGCGATTTCCGCAGAAGAGCCGTTCTCAAAGGTGTAATGCAGCGAGATGATCGCCGTGGTGGGAAAATAGACGTGCTGCTGCATGCCGCCAGGCTCGTACAGCACTTCGCCCAGGAGCATTGGCACCCGCTCCAGCTGTGACGCGATGCGGCTGAAATCCAGCGCGGGCAGGGCGGCAAGCAGGTGATTTTCCAGCGGACCGATTCCGGCCGAAAGCCGCCGTTTGCTGCCAGTTTCGCTTCCGTTGTGCCCGTTGGGCGGGCGCGTTGACTCAGCGAGTCTTTGCGTCACGTTGCTGTGGGCATGGTTGTGCACATTGATTCCGGAAGTTCCGGGTGGGGCAGGGTAGGGACGCTACGGTCGCCCAGTCAGTGCGTTACCGCACTTAGGAGGCCAGAACCATTCACGACCGCAGTCGCGCTTTGTGCACTACCGAACAGACTCAACCTGCACCAGCAGACACTATTTGTTGCTAATGGCCCCGTGGCCTGTATTCACCTTCGGAGAATTGCCCATGTCATCCAGGTCAAACATCCTGTTGCTCGGTGCAGCGTTCACTATCGCGGCGGGATTTGCCCAGGCTGTGCCGGACAGCGATAGCGTGAAGCTGTTCAGGGATTCGAGCCAGAGTTCCGAATACTTCCACAAGAGCTACGGCTACGCGGTGTTTCCCACCATCGGCAAAGGTGGAATCGGCATCGGCGCCGCGCACGGATCAGGCCACGTCTACGAACAGGGCAAGCGCATCGGACGCGTCACAATGAATCAATTGAGCGTTGGCTTGCAGCTCGGTGGCAAGGCGTTCAGCGAAATCATCTTCTTCAAGGACAAGGCTGCCCTGGAAGATTTCACCTCGGGACATTTTGAGTTCAGTGCCGATGCCGGCGCGATTGCCATTACGGCTTCAGCGAATGTCAGCGTGGGTACCACCGGCGCAGATGCCGGCAGCAGCATCTCCAAGACCAACGCCGCCACCGTCGGCGAATACACGCACGGCATGGCCGTGTTCACGATCGCCAAGGGCGGCCTGATGTACAACGCCACTGTGGCGGGCCAGAAGTTCTCTTACTCTGGTGGTTCACGCTCGTAGGCGCATCGGCAACTCAGGAGCAACGAACATGGATGGCAATCGGATTGCAGCGATCGTGCTGATAGCAGCGGGAATACTGGGACTGGTCTACGGTGGCTTCAACTATACCAGCGAGACTCACCAGGCCGACGTCGGCTCGCTCCACCTGTCCGTCGACGAGCACAAGCACGTCAACGTCCCGGTGTGGGCGGGCGTTGGCGCCATCGTCATAGGCGGTCTGCTGCTGGGTGTCGGTCGGAGACGCAGTTAGAGCTTGCACCGCCCTGTAGCGCATCTGGCAACCAGGAAAGGGCTCCAACTGTGACCTGGTTCACGGTTCGCCGGCACGCGACCGAAAGTTTTCCATTTTTCCTGAAAGCGTCGGGCGGCCTGCCGACAACCATCGGGTGTAATCCCTGCTCCTCGCAGACCGGAGCACATCGCCGTTGGACCTTGGTGCCGCATGACCCGCAGCTCAACACCAGCCGTCCGCGCGGCACCGCAGGCCGAGGACCGTCCCCGCCGTAGCGTGCTGATCATTGACGATGATCCGGTATTTTCCTTGTTGGCGAGCGAGGCCCTGCAGCAGGCCGGCTTCGACACGCGTATCGCCGGCGATGCGCAACAGGCGATGCGCTCGTTCGAGGACTTCAAACCCGATCTGACCCTGCTCGACGTCAACCTTCCCGGTGGCAATGGATTTGAAATCTGTGCAACGCTGCGCAGCCTGGCTTCCGGGCGCGACGTGCCCATCGTCATGGTCACGGGCCACAACGACACCGAATCCATTGCACGCGCCTACGACGCCGGGGCGACCGACTTCATCCACAAACCAGTGCTTTGGCCGACACTTCCACACCGTGTGGGGTTCATGCTGCGGGCGCTCGACAACCTGCACGCGCTCAGGGAGAGCGAGCGCCGCAACCGGGCACTGCTGCAGGCCTTGCCCGATACGATCTTCATGGTGGACGGCAACGGCGTGCTGGTGGAGCACATCTCCGGCAACGAACGCACCTATGGCCGCAACCTGGTTGGCAAAACGCTGGAAGAGGTGTTTCCGGAGGTAGTGGCCCGGGCAGCCCGCGCGGTGGTCGGCGGAGATGTCGCGGCCGAAGCGGTCGGCACCGAATTCAAGGTTCGGCAGGGTACGAAGCGGCGCTGGTTTGAAGCGCGGATCCGTCCTCAGGCGGATGGGCCGCTGCTGATCGTCATTCGTGATACCACCGAACGGCGCGAGGCCAAGGCACGCATCGAGTACCTCGCCTACTACGATGCGCTGACGCGTTTGCCCAACCGCCAGCTGTTTGTCCGCGAGGCGGCGCGCGCGCTGCTTGCGCCCGGGCAGCCTGGGCAGCTGGCCGCCGTGCTTTACCTGGATCTTGATCGTTTCAAACGCATCAACGACAACCTGGGTCATTCCGTCGGCGATGCTCTATTGCAGGAAGTCGCGCGCCGGCTCAAGCACACCGTCGGGTCTGCCGCACGTGTCGCCCCGCAAGGCGCCAGGCCCGGACATGCCCGCCACCCGGTGGCCCGTTTTGGCGGCGATGAGTTCGGGCTGTTTCTGACCGGCCTCGACGACGAGCAGCAGGCCATCACCGTCGCCGATCAAGTCCGTAGTTCGCTGGCCGAGCCCTTTCACTGCGATGGCCATCGGTTCGTGATTACGCCCAGCATCGGCATCGCGCTGCACCCGCGTGATGGCACAGACATCGAAGACCTGCTCGTCAAGGCGGACATGGCCATGTACCAGGCCAAGGACCGCGGGCGCAACGTGCACGCATTTTATGGGCAGACAATGGCGGTTCGATCACTTGGGCGTCTTGAGCTCGAGAGTGAGCTGCAGCGCGCATTCGAGAATGACGGACTGCAACTTCACTACCAGCCCAAACTGGACCTCGCCACCGGTCGCGTCACTGGCGTGGAAGCGCTGTTGCGCTGGCCGCATGCCGAGCGCGGCTGGATCGCCCCCGATATCTTCATTCCCGTGGCCGAGGAATCCGGATTGATTTTTGGCATCGGTGACTGGGTCATCGATCAGGCGTGCCTGCAGCTGAAGGCCTGGGCCCAGGCAGGCCTCAGCCACCTCACCGTGGCCGTCAACGTTTCAGTCCAGCAGTTCCTGCGCCCGGGTTTCGTGGACGCCGTGCTGCGCACGCTGGAGCAATGCGGTGTGGCACCGGCGCGGCTGGAACTGGAGATCACCGAAAGCCTGTTGCTCAAGAATCTCGAGGACGCGACTGCGTCCATGCGGCGCCTGCGCGCGGCAGGTATCGCCTTGTCGATCGACGATTTTGGCACCGGCTNNCTGCGACCTGGCGCAGGGCTACTACATCGGCCGACCGGTTCCGGTCGGCGAGCTGCAGGGCCTGCGAGCTGATCCATGAAACGCTGGTTCGGCAACCTGCCGCTGGCTGCAAAACTGCGCGTCATGATTGCCTACGCGCTGGCGCCGGTGTTGCTGGTGTATGGC
>PMNQ01000209.1 GCA_003162555.1 Gammaproteobacteria bacterium
TGGACTTCGATCATGCCGAACTCAGCCAAGGCGCTAGCCATGGCCTTCTGCAGCGATGGGGCGGCAGCGCCGAGCGGATAACTTAATTGCACTCGCAGACGAGTTGGCGCCAGCCATTCCAGTTGCGCGCCGGTAGTGGTCAAGGCCAGGCCCGCCTCAGGCTCGATAAATTCGGCAGCTAGCAGCAACGCCGCTGCTGAGCCAGTATTGGAAAGATGGGGGGCGCTCATGGGTGCGGTTGGCCAATAAAAGGGGCGCAATTGTAGCGGATCGCAGCCGCTGCGGTGGCGTCAACCCAAAGGCGACTGAACCCTGATGGTATGGATAAGGAGTTGCCGCGCCGACAACTGCTTTTAGTTCAGGCTGGCGGTGACGCCGTGGCATAATCGAATTACTAGCCGGAGGNNCGTGCAGAAGGCGCTTGGAAAACTGGCGGCGCTGGGCGCGGGTGCAATCCCTAAAATTCTGGAAACGCTGCCCGCTGCAAGCAAGCAGGAAACCCTGGCCTATGTCGAAATCCTGACCCAGTTGCTCGATCAAAAAACGTTTCCGATTCTGACCGAGGCACTGATTTCGGGTGATGCACGCACCAATGCGGCAATTTCCTGGGCCTTGTCCAGCAGCCGCAACTTTCCGCCCAACTTGTTACTGGAGCAACTGGTCCGCCCCGGTATGCCACGCCCCATCATTCTGGATGTGATCAACGCCCACAAAGCCCGCTTTGGCCTGCGTGACCTGCTCAATCAGGCTTATGCACAGGAGTCCACCGAAAAAGCCGCGCTGTTCAAGATCATTGCCGAAATTGCTGACGAAAACTCGATTCCCGAATTGCTGAGCCGCGTCGAAGGCAAGGACACCGTGGCGCGTACCCACATCGTCAGCATCCTGGCGCGCTTCGATCGACCGGAAGTGGCGCGTGCTCTGCAGCGCCTGCTGAAGGACCCCAACAAGCTGATCAAGCAGGCGGCACTCAACGGCCTGGTGCGCATGAAGGCCACCGTGGAAATCGAGCCGGTGTGCCAGTTGTTAAGCGATCCGGATATCGAAATCCAGAATAAAGCGGTGGAGCTGATCATTCGCGCCCGCGATCCGCACACCATGCGTTTTCTGGTGCCGGTGCTCAAGGACGAGAACGAATACGCGCGGCGCTCCGCGGTCGAGGTGCTCAACGAGATCGGCAACGCCGGTTCGGTGAAATTCCTGCTGGCCGCGATCAAGGATTCCGACTGGTGGGTGCGTTCGCGCGCCGGCGACGCGCTCGGCAAGATCGGCGGCCCGAAGGTGATCGACGCGGTGCTGGAACTGGCGCGCGACAAGGACGAGGACATCCGCCGCGCGGCCATCGAGATCCTCAACCAGACCAAGGACGAGCGCGCCATCGTGCAGCTGATCGAGGCGACGCGCGACAAGGACTGGTGGGTCAGCGAGCGCGCCGTGGACGCGCTGGCCGAGATCGGCAGCGTCAAGGCGATGCCGCGGCTGCAGGAAATGCTGCAGAGCGCACCGGCCAAGGCATTGCCGGTCGTGGTGCGGGCGGTCGGCAAGATCGGCAGCGCCGAACACGTCGGCCTGATCGTACCGTTCCTGACCCGCACCGAGAAGGAGATCCGCGTCGAGGCCATCGGCGCGCTCGCCAAGCTGGCGAGCGAAGAGCTGGCCGACCAGATTAGCGCGCAGATCAAGGTGCAGGCGGCGGGGCCCGATCAAACCGTGGCGATGGCCGCGCAGCGCGCGCTGACCGAACTGGAGGTGCGATTCTCCTCGGGCGTGCAGCCGCTGGCCGTCGCTTCCGGCTCGCGCAGCCTGTCGGCGAATTCAGGCAGCCAGATGCCGCGCACTGCCGGCAGGGCCTCGGGCAATACGGCGCCGGCCCGCACGCTGCTCATCGCCGAGAAAGATGTGGCCGCCACGCTGCAGCAGCAAGCGGCCGAGGCGACCTCGCAGCGGCTCGACATCGCCACGCTCAAGCCCGGCGACATGGTCGAGGGCCGCTACAAGTACATCGACAAGATCGGCAAGGGCGCCTTCGGCACCGTGCTGCTGATGGAAGACACGGTGGTNNGAGCTGCGCTACTCGCGCAAGATCACGCACCAGAACGTGATCCGCATTTACGACTTCCTGTTCATCCAGGGCAACTACGCCATCTCGATGGAGTACTTCCCCTCGCACACGCTGGGCGCGGAAATCGTCAACGAGAAACCGGTGGCGCTCAAGCGTGCCATCCAGTTCGGCATCGACATGTGCACCGGCATGATCGTCGCGCACCAGGTCGGCATCGTGCATCGCGACCTGAAGCCCGCCAACGTGCTGATCAATGACCAGGGGCTGCTCAAGATCGTGGACTTCGGCGTCGCCGCCGCCCACCGCGAGGGCGACACGCAGCTGACCAAGACCGGTTACGTGATCGGCAGCCCGAAGTACATGGCGCCCGAGCAGATCCTCGGCAAGAAAGTCGACGAACGTGCCGACGTCTACGCCGTCGGCGTGATGCTGTACGAAATGCTGACTGGCGTGCCGCCCTACGCCCGCGGCGATCACATGTCGGTCATGTACCAGCACGTGCAGGGCCGCGCCCGGGCGCCCTGCGAGATCAACACGGCGCTTCCCAAGGAGCTGGGCGAGCTGATCATGCGCGCGATGGCGGTCGACAAGACCAAGCGGTTCCAGAACATGGAAGAACTGCGCACCGCGCTCCAGCGTTTCCAGTAACATTGCCGCCAGCCCATGGCACGCATCGACGCCTTTCTCAAGCTGGGCACCCAGCAGGGTTGCTCGGATATCCACCTCGCAGTCGGCGTCCCGCCGATGCTGCGGCTGCACGGCGACCTGGTGGCGATCAAGTTCCGCGACCTGCGCGACGCCGAGCTCGAGAGCTACGTCACCGAGATCCTCACGCAGAACCAGGCCGAGCATTTCGCGCGCGGCAATGATCTCGATTTTTCGTATATCTCCGGCGAGGGCGGGCGCTTTCGGGTCAACGTGTTCCGCAAGGACACCGGCGTCGGCGCCACTTTCCGCTCGATCCCGGCCGAGGTTCCGACACTCGAATCACTCCGCCTGCCACCGGTGATCACCAAGCTGTGCGACTACCACCAGGGCATGATCCTGGTCACGGGCTCGACCGGCACGGGCAAGTCGACCACGCTGGCCGCGATGATTGATCTGCTCAACCGCACCCGCAAGGTCAACATCATCAGCCTCGAGGATCCGATCGAGTTCGTACACCGCAGCAAGCAGTCGCAGGTGATCCAGCGCGAACTCGGCACGCACATCCCGAGCTTCGCCGAGGGCGTGCGCGCCGCCATGCGCGAGGACCCGGACGTAATCCTGGTCGGCGAGCTGCGCGATTCGGACACCATACGCATGGCGATGACCGCCGCCGAAACCGGCCACCTGGTGCTCGGCACGCTTCACACCACCAGCGCCGTCAAGACCATCGACCGCATGATCGACGCGCTGCCGGCGGAGGAACGCGAGCAGACCAAGAGCTTCCTGTCGCAGAGCCTGCTGGCCGTGGTCACGCAGATACTGGTCAAGGCGCACGACGGGCGCAGCCGGCGCGCGATCTGCGAGATCATGGTGCTGACCAAGGCGATCGCCAAGCTGATCATGACCGACCAGACCCACCAGCTGCCCAGTCAACTGCAGACCGGCAAGGATTTCGGCATGCAGATGTTCGACCAGGCGCTGCTGGCCGCGGTGCAGGCACGCGAGATCGACCCGGACGACGCCTACAGCTATGCAACCGAGAAACGCATGCTGCAGAAATTCGTGACCGACACGACCATGATCAGCAAGCTCGACGGCCCGCCGATGCCGCCGCCGGCGCCGACTGCCTAGGGCCGTTCAACCCCATGGCACAGATCGATGCACTGCTGGAAGAGATCCTCAAGCGCAAGGGCTCGGACCTGCACCTGATCGCGGGCGACCCTCCGCGCGTGCGCCGCTACGGCGACCTGGCGCCGCTCCGTGACGAGGTGCTGACGCCTGATTTCGTGAAGCAGGCGCTCTACGAAATCATGCCGCGCAAGTCGATCGAGCGCTTCGAAGCCCATGACGGAGCCGACTTCGCCTACGCGCTGCCGGGCCACGGGCGCTTTCGCGTCAACGTGCTGCGGCAGATCGCCGGCATGGGCGCGGTGTTTCGCGCTATTCCCTCCAGCGCCCTGACGCTCGAGCAGCTGAAGATGCCTCCGGCCGTGCACAACCTGTGCCGCTCCGCCAATGGTCTGATCCTGGTCACCGGCAAGACCGGCTCGGGAAAATCCACGTCGCTCGCTGCGATGATCGACGAGATCAACAAGCGCATCAAAGGCCACATCATCACGGTCGAAGACCCGATCGAATTCGTCCATCCGCGCCACAACTGCCTGATCAGCCAGCGCGAGATNNGTCATTCTGGTTGGCGAGTTGCGCGATCTCGAGACCATGAGCACCGCGATTACCGCTGCCGAAATGGGCATCCTGGTCATGGCGACGCTCCACACCAACGGCGCCGCGCCGACCGTCGATCGCATGGTCAACGCCTTTCCCGCCGACAAGCAGNNCGGCCTCGGCCAACCTGATCCGCCAGGGCAAGCTCGACCAGATCGAGACCGTCATGCAGTCGGGCGGCGCGCTCGGCATGCGCACCATGGACATGGCCATCCAGCAGCTGCTCGATCAGGGACTGGTCAACGGCGCCGAGGCTTACAAGAAAGGCATCAACAAGGCCAAATTCGAGCCGTTCAAGGACCAGCACTAGTGACCCGCCGGATTCTGGTCACGCATGCGCTGCCGTATGCCAACGGCTCGCTGCACCTCGGGCATGTCATCGAGGCCGTGCAGACCGATATCTGGGTGCGTTTCCAGCGTCTGCGCGGCCACGACTGCCTGTTCGTGTGCGCCGAGGATTCGCACGGCACGCCGATCATGATCCGCGCCCAGCAGCAGGGCGTGCCACCGGAGCAGCTGATCGCCGCGATGGCTGCCGAGCACCAGCGCGATTACCACGAGTTGCTGGTGGCGCACGATCACTTCCATTCGACCCACAGCGCGGAGAACCGGCGCTTTACGTTCGAACTCTACGAGCGGCTGCGCGGCCGCGGCTACATCAGCCGTCGCGCGGTACGCCAGGCCTACGATGAGCAGGCGCAGATGTTCCTGCCGGATCGCTACCTGCGCGGCACCTGCCCGGTCTGCAAGAGCC
The DNA here is from genome assembly GCA_003162555.1 of Gammaproteobacteria bacterium. Classification (GTDB taxonomy): domain Bacteria; phylum Pseudomonadota; class Gammaproteobacteria; order Steroidobacterales; family Steroidobacteraceae; genus FEN-1191. The sequence continues at coordinate 5,190 of PMNQ01000209.1, forward strand.
CCGATCAGTACGGCGACAGCTGCGAGGTGTGCGGCGCGACCTATACGCCCGCGGACCTGATCGATCCGGTCTCGACCTTGAGCGGCAGCGCGCCGGTCTGGCGCGAGTCGGATCACCTGTTTTTCAGGCTCGGCGCGTTCGAGACCATGTTGCGCGAATGGCTGGGCGCGGGCGAGCAGAGCGGCGCGGTGCGCGCCAAGCTCGACGAGTGGTTCGCGGCCGGCCTGCAGGACTGGGACATCTCGCGCGATGCGCCCTACTTCGGCTTCGAGGTGCCCGACGCCCCCGGCAAATATTTCTACGTCTGGTTCGACGCGCCGATCGGCTACATCGCCAGTTTCGAGGCGCTGCGCGCGCAACGCGGCCTCGACTTCGACCGCTACTGGACTTCGGAAACAGATAGCGAGCTGTACCACTTCATCGGCAAGGACATCAGCTACTTTCACAACCTGTTCTGGCCCGCGGTGCTGCACGGAGCCGGCTACCGGCGTCCGACCGGCGTCAACGTGCACGGCTTCCTCACCATCAACGGGCAGAAAATGTCCAAGTCGCGCGGCA
>PMNQ01000160.1 GCA_003162555.1 Gammaproteobacteria bacterium
GTTCGTCGCGCCGCGCGATCTCGGCGGCAGCTTGAGCGGGGAGGAGGGCCAGGCGGCCGCGCAGCGCGTGATCGCGCAATTCCTGCGCTTGCGTCTCGGGAGCTAGAGCCAACTCTTCCGCTTAACGGTCTGTAGCGCGGGACGCTGCCCGGCGTAGTAATCGGCGATCGCCTTCACATCTGCCGCCGAAAGCTGGCTGGCGAACGGTCCCATGATCGGATTCTTGCGATCGCCCTTCTGGTATTCGATCAGCGCACGCGCAAGGTAATCGGCGTGCTGGCCCGCCAGCGTCGGGTAGTCGCCGGTGATGCCGACGCCGTTGGCGCCGTGGCAGGCCGAGCACAGTTCGCTGACTTTTTGGGGTGCAGTGCCCGTCGCTGGTGCTCCTGCCGGCAGCACGGCGCCGGCCAGGTAGGCGGCGACGTCGTCCATGTCCTGGTCACTGAGCGAGCTGGCCTGGGCATACATCGTGCCGTGCGAGCGCTGCTTGCCGCGGTAGCTCTTCAGCGCCGCGACGATGTACTCGGCATGCTGGCCGACGAGCTTGGGCACGTTGTAGGTCGGATAGACGTTCTTGTAGTTCTCGATGCCATGACACCCGAGGCAGGTGTAACCGATCAGCTTGCCGCGCTCGGCGTCGCCGGCAGCCTGCGTAGGTCCGGCCAGCGTCAGCGCCAGGGTGACCGCGACGAGCCTGACCCACTGATACGACATCGAAGGCATAATCGGACTCCGCAAACTAGGGAACTAGGCTGGCGCGCCGCGCCGTAAAATGGCGGCAAAGTGTACGGATTCACCAGCGGATTTGCCACTGCATGATCGCCCTGATCCAGCGCGTGACGAGCGCCCGCGTCACGGTCGATGACCGCATCTGCGGCTCGATCGGCGCCGGGCTCCTGGCCCTGATCGGCATCGAGCGCGGCGACGGCGCGGCTCAGGGCACGCGGCTGCTCGAACGGGTGCTCGACTATCGCGTGTTCGCCGATGAGGCCGGACGCATGAACCGCTCGCTGCGCGACACGGGTGGCGGACTGCTGCTCGTGCCCCAGTTCACGCTCGCAGCCGACACCTCCTCGGGTAACCGGCCGGGCTTTTCGACGGCCGCCGAGCCGGCGCTGGCGCGCGAGCTGTACGGGCAGTTGCTGGAGGCCGCCCGGGCGGCGCACGGTGAGGTGGCCAGCGGCGAGTTCGGGGCCCACATGGGGGTGTCCCTGACCAACGACGGTCCGGTGACTTTCTGGCTGGAATCGGGTCCAAAAGCGTGACGCGCGGCAGACTGCCGGAGCAGCGTTCACGGCTTGGGGGCCAGTTCGCCTATTATTGAGGTTCTGGTTGAGGTTCTGGCATCAAGGGCTTAGGTCCGGAGGACGTTATGGATCTGTTTTCACCCCGCCACCTGCTGATCATCCTGGCAGTTGTGCTGCTGGTGTTCGGCACCAAGAAACTGCGCACCATCGGTTCGGACCTGGGCGCCGCCGTCCGCGGATTCAAGAAGTCGATGAACGAAGGTGAGCAGGAAGAGCAGCTCGCCCAGAAGCAGCTCCCGCCCACGGGCAAGGATGCCGAATTCCCGGAGAGCGGCGGCGGCGCCAACAGCCCGCGCCAGGACGATCGGCGCGCTTGATGGTTGCCTGACGCTTAGGCGAGCCTGACGATGTTCGACATCGGCTTCTCGAAGATCCTGCTGATCTTCGGCTTGGCGTTGGTGGTACTTGGACCCGACAAGCTGCCAGCCGTAGCCCACACCATCGGCCGCTGGGCCGGCCGCGCACGCGCGATGGCCCGGCAGTTCCGCGACCAGCTCGAAACCGAAACCGACGGACTCAAGGTGAACCTGCAGACACCGCCGCAGTCGTCGTCGACACCGCAATCACCGCAATCACCGCCAGCGGCGGCATCGCCGACGGAAACGTCGCCACCGTCTGTGGTTCCACGAGCCGGCCCCGCGGATCCATGGATTCCACCGCCCGATTCCCCGCATGGCGAAACGCCGCCCGCGCCTCCGCCTGAGTCGCTCAGCTCGATCGACGCGCCGCATGACCGGCGAGAGTGAACCGCTCCTGGAAGGCACGCTGATCTCGCATCTGCTTGAGCTGCGCACGCGGCTGATGCGTGCCTTCCTCGCGGTCATCATCGTCTTCATCCCGTTCGCGTTCTATTCGAACCACCTGTTCGAGTGGCTCTCGCATCCGCTGCTGCAGCAATTGCCGCCACACAGCGTACTGATCTCGACCAGCATCACCGCGCCGTTCACCGCGCCGCTGAAGCTCGCCTTCGTCGCCGCACTGGTGGTGGCGATGCCGTACGTGCTGTACGAGCTGTGGGCCTTCATCGCACCCGGCCTGTACCGTCACGAAAAAGGCTTCGCGGTGCCGCTGCTGGTCTCGGCGGTGATCCTGTTCTACGTCGGTATCGCCTTCGCATACTTCGTCGTTTTCCCGCTGATCTTCAATTTCTTCGTCAATACCGCGCCGCGTGGCGTCGAGCTGATGGCCGACATCTCCATGTACATGGAGTTCGTGCTGGTGCTGCTGTTCTCGTTCGGCATCGCCTTCGAGGTGCCGGTGGCGGTGGTGCTGCTGGTATTGATGGGCATCGTGCCGCTCGAGAAGCTCACGCAGATCCGCGGCTACGTGCTGATCGCGGTATTCATCATCGCGGCGATCCTGACGCCGCCGGACGCGATATCGCAGACCGTCATGGCGCTGCCGATGTACGCGCTCTATGAGGGCGGGATCCTGTTCGCGCGGCTGATGGAGCGCAGCCGCGCCAAAGCAAAAAAACCAGAACCCGGGGAGAACGAATGATGGCGAACCCAGCTGCGACGGCGCCAATCGTGCGCGCCGAGCTCACCGTGCGCGGTCTCATCCTCGGCGTGCTGATCACAGTGGCGTTCTCGGCGGCGAACGTGTTTTTCGGCCTGAAGGCCGGGCTCACCTTCGCCACCTCGATCCCGGCGGCGGTGATCTCGATGGCGGTGCTGCGCGGATTCAAGGGCATGACCGTGCAGGAGAACAACATCGTGCAGACGGTGGCCTCCGCGGCCGGCACGCTCACCTCGATCATCTTCGTGCTGCCGGGCTTCGTGATCATCGGCTGGTGGTCGGGCTTTCCCTACTGGGTGTCGACCGCGATCTGCGCGCTGGGCGGAATACTCGGCGTGATGTATTCGATTCCGCTGCGGCGCGCGCTGGTGACGCAATCAGACCTGCCGTACCCGGAGGGCGTGGCCTGCGCCGAAGTGCTGAAGGTAGGCGGCGGCGAGCACGCGGATGCGGCCGCCGTTGAAGAAAGCCGCGACGGCCTGCGCGCAGTGGTCTGGGGCTCGATCGTCTCTTCTGTGTTTGCGGTGATCGTGGCCACGCGTGTGTTTGCCAGCGACGTGGTGCGCTATTTCCGTGTCGGCGAGCGCGGCGTCACCGGCTTCGATCTCTTTTTGTCCTTCGCGCTGTTCGCGGTCGGGCACCTGGTCGGCCTGTGGGTCGGACTGGCGATGGGACTGGGCGCACTGATCGGCTGGGCCTGGGGCGTACCGCATTTCTCCGCGTTGATGTCGTCGCTGGCGCCAGGCCTGGCGCCGGATGGCGACGCGATCGCGAAGCTGGCGAACGCGACCTGGAGCCACCAGGTGCGCTTCGTGGGCGCCGGTGCGATCGGTGTCTCCGCCGTGTGGACGCTGGCGAAACTTTTCAAACCGGTCGCCGCGGGACTCAGCTCCGCGATCGCGGCCTCGCGCGCGCGCGCGGCCGGGAACGCGGCGCTGCTGCCGCGCACCGAGCAGGACATCCCGATCGGCACCGTCGCGCTGATCACGCTCGCGTGCATGGTGCCGATCGGCTTTCTGCTCGCGAACTTCAGCGTCAGCAGCGGCCTCGGCGATCACATGCTGCTGCTGGTGACGGCCGGGATCGTGTACATCGCAATCATGAGTTTCTTCGTGTCCGCGGTCTGCGGCTACATGGCCGGCCTGATCGGCTCGTCGAACAGCCCGCTCTCAGGCATCGGCATCCTGGTGGTGATCGGCGCAGCGCTGCTGCTCGTGTTCGGCGTGCGTGCCAGCGTGCCGGCGAGCGCGTACAAATCGCTGGTGGCCTACGCGCTGTTCGTGACGTCGATCGTGTTCGCCGTCGCGACCATCGCCAACAACAATCTGCAGGATCTGAAGACCGGCCAGCTCGTCGATGCCACGCCCTGGAAGCAGCAGGTCGCATTGGTGATCGGCGTCATCGCCGGCGCGGCGATCATCCCGCCGATCCTCGACCTGCTGAACCACGCTTACGGATTCGTGGGCGCGCCAGGGCCGGTGCGCGCCCATCCGCTGCCGGCGCCGCAGGCGGGACTGATCTCGGCGCTCGCGCAGGGCGTGATCCAGAACAACGTCGACTGGAGCCTGATCCGCATCGGCATGGTGGTCGGCGTGCTGATCATCATCATCGACGAAACCTTGCGGCGCGTGACCAAGTCAGCCCACCTTTCTCCTTTGGCGGTAGGGCTTGGCATCTACCTGCCGACCCAGAGCACGCTCATGGTTGTGGTTGGCGCCGTGGTGGGCTGGTATTTCGACCGGCGCGCCGCACGCGGCACGCGGCCCGAAGCCACCAGGCAACTCGGCGTGCTGCTGGCCTCCGGCATGATCGTCGGCGAAGGCTTGGTCGGCGTGGTGATTGCCGGGATTGTCGCGTTTTCCGGCCGGGAATTTCCACTGGCGCTGGTCGGCGACGAGTACGCCAATGGCGCCGCGGTGTGGATCGGCGCCGGCGCCTTCGCGCTCGTTACATTCCTGTTGTATCGCTGGGCGGCCCGTCTCCGCCGCGCCTGACGATCAGCCTGACCCGCGGCCGCGGGCCGATGAACCAGGAGCCCACGACGCCCGCAAGTCCCAGCACGATCGCGCCGAGGAGAGCCGCGCGGAAGCCGCTCAGCATGAAACGCGGCTGCAGCAGCCAGGCCACCAGCTCGAGCATCGCCGCGTTGATGACGAATATGAACAGGCCGAGGCTCAGCACGGTCAGCGGCAGCGTCAGCAGCAATACCAGCGGGCGCACCAGCGCGTTGACCAGGCCGAGCAGCAGCGCCGCAATGATCAATGCGTTCGGGTCGGCGAAATGAATGCCGTCGACCCAGCGGCTGGCCAGCCACAGACCCAGTGCCGCGACCGCGGCGCGCAGCACGAAGCGGGTCACTTCGGTTTCACCTTGGCCTGCCGCTCGACCGCGATTTTCAGCCGTGCCAGCGCCTGGCTCCAGCCGCCGCGCAGCCGCTGGTAGTAGGGATCCCAGCTCTCGTCCATCGGAAAACCCGAACCCAGCAGCCGCAGCACCGCGACTTCCTGTTCGGTGTCGAGAATGAAATCATCGATGATCACCGCATCGCTCGCCGGCAGGCCCGGCGGCGGCATGTAGATCAGGCGCAGGCGGCGGTTGGGTTCAAACACGTCGATGTGCGCCTCGCGCTCCAGGTCGCGATCGGCGCGCACGTAGTAGCTGCCGCCGGATTTCGCCGTTACGCGCGCGCCCGGCCCGTACCAGAGCGAAATCATTTTTGGCTCGATGAGCCCGCGCCAGACCATGTCGACTGGCGCGTTCACGTCGATGCGGTGCGCGTAGCCGCGCGTGCGCTCAGCCATTATGGTTACCTGTCCGGCCACCGCGGCGGTTTGAGTCAGGTCCGCCTGCCGCGCCGCGCTCGCGCCATAGCATCCACGCGAACGGCGTCAGCGAAACCGCAATGATCAGTAATGTCACCAAACCGAAATTCTCCTTCACCACGGGCAGATTGCCAAACAGGAATCCGCCGCACAAGAACAGGGTGACCCAGCCGGCCCCACCCAGCACGTTGAAAAGCTGGAAGCGCGCTGCCGGCATGCGGCCGACGCCGGCGACAAAGGGCGTGAAGCTGCGCACCACTGGCATGAACAGCGACAGCACGATCGCCACGCCGCCATGACGCTGGAAAAAGCTTTCGGCGCGCTGCAGGTGTTCGACCCGCAGCCATCGGCTGCGGCCATCGAAGGCGCGGCGGCCGACCCTCCTGCCAATCCAGTAATTGAGGCTGTTGCCGGCAATCGCGGCCACGCCGAGCAGCAGCAGCAGCCAGGACAGGTGCAGCGTGCCGCTGGTGTCGACGGCGCTGAGCGCGCCGGCCCCGAACAGCAGCGAGTCGCCGGGCAGGAAGGGAGCCACCACCAGGCCGGTCTGGCAAAAGATCACCGCGAATAGCAGCGCGTAGATCCACAGGTCGTAGTGCGCCAGCAGCTCGACCAGATGACGGTCGAGATGCAGCACCAGGTCAACAAGGAACTGCAGCGTGCTCATCGGGAGGGACTGGGTCTGTTCACTTTAACGGTCGCGCGCGTCATTAGTTGCGCGTGAGTCGCGTGGAGTCGCGGCGCAGCTCGGCCAGCGCAATCGCCACCGGGCCATCGCGGCGCGCGAGCGTCGGCGGCCGGCCGGCAGCGTCCACGCCCGCCGGCGGTTGCTGCGCGCCGCCCAGCACCCGATCGGGTTCGATGCCGATGCCGTTGATCGAATCGCCCGCCGGCGTGTAATAGCGTGCGGTCGTGAGCTTCAGCGCCCGCCCGTCGGACAACGGCATGACGGTCTGCACCGTGCCCTTGCCGTAGGTGCGCGCACCGAGCAGCAGCGCGCGGTCGTTCTGGCGCAGCGCGGCGGCGAGGATTTCCGCGGCCGAGGCGGAATTGCCGTTGACCAGCATCGCGATCGGTGCGCCGTCGATCAGATCGCCGGGCGTCGCCACCATGCGGAAGCGTGCATCTGCAAGGCGTCCATCCGCGCTGACGATCGTGCCGCGCTCCAGAAAATCGTCAGCGACCGCGCCGGCGGCTTCAAGCACTCCGCCCGGATTGTCGCGCAGATCTATCAGCAGACCCCGGAGTCGCCCGCCTGCCTGTGCGCGTAGTTGCCTGATCGCGGCGCTGACTTCAGCGGCGGTCGAGTACGTGAATTCGCGGATGCGCAGATACCCGTAGCCCGGCGCCAGGCTTTCGGATTCGGTGCTCGCGAGCTCGACCTGCGAACGTATCAGCTGAAAATTCAAAAGAGTGCCAGTAGCGGCGCCGCGACGCACTGTCAGGTGCACCGCACCGCCGGCAGGACCACGCAGCTGCGCGGCGGCCGCATCGATGTTCGCAGCGCTCACTTCGCGGCCGTCGATGCGCACGATCAGGTCCCCGGCCTTGAGACCCGCGCGCGCCGCAGGCGACGCGGCGATGCAACGTACGACGCGCAAGGCCCGGGCGGCGCCTTCGACTTCGACGCCGATGCCGGCATAGCTGCCGTTGGTGGCGGCCTGCAGCTGCGCATAGTCAGCCGCATCGAGCAGCGTGGAATGTGAATCGAGCGACGCGACCAGCCCCTGCGCCGCCTGGCGCATCAGCGCGTGTTCATCGACCGGATCGACGTAGCCCTCGCGCACACGCTGCAGCACTTCGGCGAACAGGCGCGCGTCTTGCGTGGACAGCGGCATGGTGGCGGAGCGGTCCGCGGTCGCGTTGGTGTTTGTGCGCAGGATCGAGGCCGACACGAAGCCGAGCACTGCGCCGGTCCCCAGGACCAGCCCCAACCGCCATCCGGGTTTGTTTCGCGCCAGGCTCATGCGCCGGAATACTACACGGCCTGCGCTGTCGGCGGGTCCTCGCTGAGGTCGATGCTCTCTACGGTGCCGTGGGTGACCGCGGCATACAACGGGAGCTGCTCGAGCACGTCGTTGATCGGCACCGGCTGGCCGATGGCGAAACCCTGGCCGTAGTCGACGCCGAGCTGGGCGATGCGAATGCGGATCTCGTCGGTCTCGACGTACTCCGCCACGGTGATCAGCGACATGGCGCGCGCCAGCTGCGCGATCGCCTGGATGGTGGACTCGGCCTTCGGGTCCTTGAGCACGTCGCGCACGAAGCTGCCGTCGATCTT
>PMNQ01000032.1 GCA_003162555.1 Gammaproteobacteria bacterium
ATGATGCCGCCGTCCAGCGCCTTGGCGAAAGTCGCGAAATACACGCCTTCCGTGCCGCACAGGCCGATGTCGGTCACGTTGACGCCCGAATCGTTGAGCCCGCGTATCAACGCCGCCGAAAGCGTCAGGCTGGTCGCGCGTATGTCGCGCCCCACCGCCACGTTTTTTGGCTTCACAAACGCCGCGTACGACTGGCCTATCTGGTAAGCCAGCTGTTCGTTGAGTTCGGTGGGAATGCGGCCGCGGATGTCATAGGCCTTGAAGCAGGTCAGTTCGGTCATGGTGCGGTTCCTCGTGCTACTGCGTCGTGCCCTCGCGCCCGTATTGATCTTCGAAGCGCACGATATCGTCCTCGCCAAGGTACCCGCCCGACTGCACTTCGATGATGCGCAGCGGGACCTTGCCCGGATTTTCGATGCGGTGGCGGACACCGACGGGAATATACGTGGATTGATTTTCCTCGAGCAGGAACACTTCGTCGCCGCGGGTGATGCGCGCGGTCCCGGCCACCACCACCCAATGCTCGGCGCGCTGACGGTGCATCTGCAGCGATAACACGCCACCGGGAATTACCGTCAGGCGCTTGACCTGAAAGCGTTCCCCGCTCTCGAGGCTGTCATAGCTGCCCCAGGGCCGAAAAACTTCGCGATGCAGGGCGTGTTCGCCGCGGCCGGCACTCTTGATGCGGTTCACGAGCGATTTGACGTTCTGCACCTGATCGCGCGACGCCACCAACACGGCATCCTTGGTCTCGATCACGACGTGATTGTCCAGTCCGATAACCGCCAGCAGCCGGCTGCTGGCATACAGGTAGCTGTTGGTGGTCTCCTCGGCCAGCACGTCGCCGCGGATCACATTGCCGTCAGCATCCTGTTTGCTGGCATCGTGGAGCGAGGACCAGGAACCGACGTCGCTCCAGCCGGCATCGAGCGGTATCACCACCGCCTCGGTGGTCTTCTCCATCACGGCGAAGTCGATCGACTTGCTCGGGCAGGCAGTAAACGCGGCCGCATCGACGCGCGTGAATTCGAGGTCGCGCTTCGCAGCGCCGAACGAGCGCTCGCAGGCAGCGGCAATATCGGGAGCGTAACGGCGCAGCTCTTCGAGATAGCGGCGGGCGCTGAACACGAACATGCCGCTGTTCCAGTAGTAGTCGCCGCTGGCCAGAAATTCCTCGGCGCGCGCGCGCTCCGGCTTCTCGACAAAGCGGTCGATGCGCCAGCCGCCGCCGGCCGGCAGCGCCGCGCCGCGGTGGATGTAGCCGTAGCCGGTCTCCGGGGTTTGCGGAACGATGCCGAAGGTGACCAGCCGCCCGGCCTGCGCAGCGACCGCGGCGGCCTGCACGGCCCCCTGGAACGCCGCGATATCGCGGATCACGTGGTCGGCGGGCAGCACCAGCAACAGCGCCTCGCCCTTGCCAGCGGCCTCGGCAGCGAGTGCGGCCAGTGCGATGGCGGGGGCGGTGTTGCGACCTGCCGGTTCGAGCAGGATGTCCTGGGCCGCAGTACCAATGACGCGCAGCTGTTCGGCGACCAGGAAGCGGTGCGCCTCATTGCAGACGACGAGGGGAGCTTCAGCATTCAGACCGGCAAGCCGCAGCATCGTGTCCTGCAGCATCGTGTGCGCGCCGAGCAGTGGCAGCAGTTGCTTTGGGTACAGTTCGCGTGACAGTGGCCACAGACGCGTGCCCGAACCGCCCGAAAGCACTACGGGAATCAGCGTGGCAGCCGCCGTCATTGCAACATCAATCCGCCACGACCGTCTTGCCGCGGCCGATGCCGAAATACTCGAAGCCGAGCCGCGCCAGCAACGCCGGGTCGTAGAGATTGCGCCCGTCGAATATCCGTGGCGCCGCCAGCAGCTCCTTCAGCCGATCGAAGTCGGGGCTGCGGAATTCCTGCCACTCGGTGACGATCAACAGCGCATCGGCGCCTTTGACAGCCCCATAGGCATCACTGTTGACCTTGAACTTCGCCTGGCCCGCGTAGAGCCTGGCCGCCTCCTCATTGGCGATGGGATCGTAGGCGCACACGCTGGCCCCGCCGGCGATGAGTTCATCGATGATCACGCGGCTCGGCGCCTCGCGCATGTCGTCGGTATTGGGTTTGAAAGCCAGGCCCCACAGCGCCACCGTACGGCCGGCGACTGTGCCGCCCAGCACCTGGCGGAGCTTGCGCACCAGCAGCGATTTCTGCCGATCGTTGACCGATTCGACGGCGTGCAGAATTTCGGTGCTGTAGCCCACATCACGCGCCGAGCGGATCAGGGCTTTCACGTCCTTGGGGAAGCACGAACCACCGTAGCCGGTGCCGGGGTAGATGAATCCATAACCGATGCGCGGATCGGAACCAATGCCGATGCGGACCCGCTCGATATCGGCGCCGACTCGCTCGGCAATGTTGGCGAGCTCATTCATGAAACTGATCTTGGTCGCAAGCATGGCGTTCGCAGCGTACTTGGTCAGCTCCGCCGAGCGGATATCCATGACCAGCAGGCGATCGTGATTGCGCGTAAACGGGTCGTACAGCGCACGCAGCAGTTCGGTGGTGCGCGGATTGTCCGTGCCTACCACCACGCGGTCGGGCTTCATGAAATCCTGGATGGCGGCGCCTTCCTTGAGGAATTCCGGGTTCGACACGACGTCGAATTCGACCTTGGAGTTGCGCTGCGCCAGCGCAGCGGTGACCTGGTCACGGACCTTGTCCGCTGTGCCGACCGGCACAGTCGACTTGGTGACCACGATCGCATAGCGCTCCAGGCGCTCACCGATGGTGCGGGCGACACTCAGGACATGGCGCAGATCGGCGGACCCGTCCTCGTCGGGCGGCGTGCCAACGGCAATCAACTGGAACAGGCCGTGATCGACCCCGCGCGCGGCGTCAGTCGTGAACTCGAGGCGGCCGCTGTCGCGATTGCGCCGGATCAGCGCGTCCAGCCCGGGCTCATGGATGGGCACCTCGCCCTCGTTCAGGCGGGCTACTTTCTTTTCGTCGATGTCAACGCACACCACATGGTTGCCGGCCTCGGCGAGGCACGCCCCGGTAACCAGACCGACATACCCGGACCCAAAGATGGTGACTCTCATTGAATTAAGTTCCTGACCCTGTTGGGAAAGCGCGCAAGCCTAGCGGATGGGCGTCATGAAGACAAAGCCGTAATCGTCATTTCCAGGCGCCGGTTCAGATCACGCCCCTCGGGCGTATTCGGCGCCGGCAACTGCTCGGCTTCGCCGACGCCGCGGGCGACCAGCCGCTCGGGTGCCACGCCCTTGATCTGCAGGTAGGCCACCACCACGCCGGCCCGCGCCTGCGCCTGCTGCCGGTTGGATTCGCTGTCGCCGATCGCGTCCGTGTAGACGGCGACCACGACCTGTGTACGCTTGTACTCACGGAGCGAGCGGGCCACGGCGTCGAGCATCGCGGTGCCGGCCGGCAGCAATTCAGCGCGGTCCGCGACAAAGGCGAGTCGGATTGGAATATGCAGCTCCACGGCGCTTTCGCCATGCACGACTGTCGCTCCCGTGGGCGCCAGCAACATGCGCAGTCCGGCTTCCTGGCTGGCGAGGCGCGCGGCATCGGCGCCCGGCTCGCCGGCATGCCCCAAGCCCCCGGCGACCGAAGCGGCCAGAGCGCAGATTGCGGCCAATTGACAGCGGATGCTCATTTTGGAACGGATATTGTGCAACTAATCCCTCTCGCCGGGTGAGTCTCGACGTAAAATCGCGCGCGTATTTGACAAAGCGAGGATCGGACTTGAGCAAGACAGCGCTGATTACCGGGATCACCGGCCAGGACGGTGCCTACCTGGCCGAGTTTCTGCTCGGCAAGGGTTACGAGGTGCACGGTATCAAGCGGCGCGCCTCCAGCTTCAATACCGACCGCATCGATCACCTGTATCAGGATCCGCACGAGAGCAATGTGCGCCTGCGGCTGCACTATGGCGACATGACCGATGCGACCAACCTGATCCGCATCGTGCAGCAGGTGCAGCCGGACGAGATCTACAATCTCGCGGCCCAGAGCCACGTGGCCGTGTCTTTCGAAACGCCTGAATACACGGCCAACGCCGATGCTCTCGGAGCACTGCGGCTGCTCGAGGCGATCCGCATCCTTGGACTGGAGCGCAAGACGCGTTTCTACCAGGCCTCCACCTCCGAGATGTTCGGCAAGGTGCATGAGACTCCGCAGCGCGAGACGACGCCGTTCTATCCGCGCTCGCCCTATGGCGCGGCCAAGGTCTACGCCTACTGGATCACGGTCAACTACCGCGAGGCCTACGGCCTGTACGCCTGCAACGGCATCCTGTTCAACCACGAATCACCGCTGCGCGGCGAAACCTTCGTCACGCGCAAGATCACGCGCGCACTGACGCGCATCTCGCTGAACCTGCAGGATTGCCTGTACCTGGGCAACATGGATTCACTCCGCGACTGGGGACACGCGCAGGACTTTGTCGTCGCCCAATGGCTGATGCTGCAGCAGGATCAGCCCGAGGACTTCGTCATCGCCACCGGCGAGCAGCATTCAGTGCGTGAATTCGTCACGCTTGCTGGCTCGCATCTGGGCATGAAGATCGAGTGGCGTGGCAAGGGCGTCGAAGAACACGGGATCGATGCCAGCAGTGGCAAAAAGGTAGTCGCAGTGGATCCGCGCTACTTCCGCCCCGCCGAGGTCGAAACGTTGCTCGGCGATCCGTCCAAGGCGCAGCGGCAACTGGGTTGGCGCGCGACCGTGGGCTTCGCGCAGCTGGTGAAGGACATGGTGCTGGGCGACCTCGAACATGCGAGGCGCGACGCGCTGATCGCGCGCGAAGGATTCAAGACCTACCGGCATCATGAATAACGACGCGCGCATCCATGTCGCGGGCCACCTCGGGCTGGTGGGCTCCGCCGTCGTGCGCAGACTCCGGGCGCTGGGCTACGGCAACCTGCTGCTGGCCACGCGCGCTGAACTGGATCTGACGCGCCAGGCCGCCGTGGAACAGTGGTACGCGGCGCACCGGCCCGAAGTCGTGATCATGGCCGCCGCGCATGTGGGCGGCATCCACGCCAACGACACCTATCCGGCCGAGTTCATCCGCGACAACCTCGAGGTACAGAACAACGTCATCGATGCGGCGTACCGGCACGGCGCACGCAAGCTGACCTTTCTCGGTTCGAGCTGCATCTATCCAAAGCTCGCGCCACAGCCGCTGAACGAAGACAGCCTGCTGACCGGTCCGCTAGAACCCACCAACGAGTGGTACGCGATCGCCAAGATCGCCGGCATCAANNTGGGGCACCGGCACGCCGCGCCGGGAATTCATGTACGTCGATGATCTGGCTGACGCCGTGGTGTTCCTGACGGGAAATTATTCGGAGGCTGGGCCGGTCAACGTCGGCACTGGCACGGATGTCACGATCCGCGAGCTGGCCGCACTGGTGGGCAAGACCGTGGGTTTCCGTGGCGAACTGGTGTTCGACACCAGCAAGCCGGACGGCACGCCGCGCAAGCTCCTCGATGTCGGGCGCCTGCACGCGCTGGGCTGGCGCGCGAGCACGGATCTGGAAGCAGGCCTGCGCACAACCTATGAGTGGTTCTGCGCGCACGAATCGCAGCTGCGGCGCTGAGCCTCGCTAGGGCAGCAGCACGATCGAGCCGGTGGTGCGACGCGATTCGAGCTCGGCATGCGCCAGCGCTGCGTCCCGCAAGGCATAGCGCTGCCCAATCAGCACCCTGATCTTCCGGCGCCTGATCAGCGCAAACAACTCACGCGCCGCGCGCTGGCGCGTGGCGGGATCGCGCAGGTAATCGGCGGATGTCGGGCGTGTCAGGAACAGGGATCCGTGGCGCATCAGCTCCAGCGGCGACACTGGCGGCACTGCGCCCGAGGCGTTGCCGAAACTGACCATCAGGTGCAGCGGCTTGAGGCTNNCCCGGAAACGTAGTCTTGCCGACGCCGTCATAGACCACGTCGACGCCCTTGCCTTTCGTATATGAACGAACTTTTGCTGCCATGCCCTCATAGCCAACGATCACGTGCCGGCAACCCGCCCGCTTTGCCAACGCCGCCTTCGCCTCGCTTCCCACGACGCCTATCACGATGGCACCGAGCGCACGCGCCCACTGGCACAAGATCATTCCCACACCGCCTGCGGCCGCGGTCACCAGCACGACCTTGCCACGCCTGACCGGGTACACGCGTCGCAGCAGGTACCAGGCTGTCAGGCCCTTGAGCAGGACGGCCGCCGCTTGCTCTGCAGAGATGTCGCGCGGCAGCTTCACCAGTTTGTCCACCGCAATCACGCGCTCCTCCGCATAGGCGCCACCAGCACCTTCATAGGCCACGCGATCGCCAATCCGGAAACCGCGTACGCCCTTACCGAGGGCGGCGACGATTCCGGCGGCCTCGTTGCCAAGTCCAGTCGGCAGCGCCTGCGGATAGAGCCCGGAGCGCACGTAGATATCGTAGTAATTCACGCCGATGGCGCTGTGCCGGACCAGCACCTCTCCCTTGCCCGGAGCGGGCACGGGATAATCTTCCCAGCGCAGGCGGTCGGCGCCACCGTGTTCGTACAGCCTGATTGCTTTCGACATGCCCGCTCTCCTCGCCCTTGGATTCGCTAATCGTTTACTCGAAGCCGCGCACGCGCTTGCTGCGCAGGCTGTCCTTGGCGCGCTGCAGGCGCGTCAGCAGTTCCGGACCCTGGCGCAGCGCCATGCCGACCACCAGCGTGTCGACGACGGTGAGCTGCGCGAGCCGCGTGGTCATCGGCGTATAGATATCCGTATCCTCATCGACGAGCAACTCCAGCGCCACCGTGCAACGCGCGGCCAGTGGCGCGCCGAGCGCCGTGATGCCGATGACGTCCGCGCCCGATTCGCGCGCCAGATCGACGCTCGAGATCAGATCGACGGTGCGGCCGCTGGCGGAAAAGGCCAGCACCACATCGCCTGGCCGCAGCATGGTCGCGGCCATGCCATGCACATGGGCGTCGGAATAAGCCACCGATGGAAATCCAAGACGGAACAGCTTGTGCTGCGCGTCGGCGGCCACGATGCCGGAACTGCCGAGGCCATAGCATTCCACGCGTCGTGCGCCGCACAGCAGCGCGATCGCGGTCTCGAGCCGCGCAGGATCGAGCTGGCTGCGCACCTGCAGGAGTGTGCGCGCCGCCTTGCCGAACACCTTGGCGGCCATCTCGGCCACGGAGTCCCCCGGACTCACATCCGAGTGCATGAACAGCTGACCGCTGGCCAGGCTCTGCGCCATGCGCATCTTGAAATCGGCGAAGCCATTGCAGCCCAGCGAGCGGCAGCAGCGGATCACGGTCGGCTCGCTGACCTGCGCCCGGCTNNGCCCGGCTCGCCACTGCGGACAGCGAGAGCTGCAGCAATTCGTGCGGGCGTTCGAGCACCAGGTCGGCGACGCGCCGCTCAGCGGCCGGCAGGCGCTCGCGCGCACTCATCAGGAACTTGAGCCAACCGCCCTCATTCGCCGGCGCCGCCACGTTGTGTCTAGGCAAGTTCATATCGAAGCTGCCGTAGGATGTTCTGGGCACCAGTACACATCCACCGGCACCAGGGTCTGGCGCAGGATCGCGCGCATCGGCAGTTCGTCGGCAGGCCCGTCCGCCAGCGCCTGCTGGTACACCTCCCACTTGCGTGCGCCGCTGATCTGGATGCAGATGCGGCGGGCGCGCAGCAGCGCGGCAAGATTGAGCGACAGGCGTGGGTGCGGCGCCGCCAACGGTTGCATCGCTACGCAGGCTGGAGCCGCTGCCGCGTCGAGTGCGGCACTGAGACCTGTGCTGCCGGGAAACAGCGAAGCGGTATGGCCATCATCGCCCATACCCAGTACGACCACGTCAAACGGTTGAGCCATTGCTTTGATGNNGCCTCGTTGCTGGCCGGATCCGCAGCGCTGACCCAACGCTCATCGGCGAGCGTGATTTGTACTCGGTTCCACTCGATGTCGTGGCGCGCGAGCTGCGCGAACATCGCCTCCGGCGTGCGGCCACCCGAAACCACGAGGCTGGCGGACGCGCGGCGGGTCAGCGCGGCGGCCAGCTCGGAGGCGATGGCACCAGCCAGCAGCGTCGCCTGCGCTGCGCCATCGGCGCTGCGCAGCAGGCGCGCTTCAGGTTTCATCGCGCCAGGCATAGCCATCGCGCCCGATCAGCGCCGTGGCCGCCGCGGGGCCCCAGGTGCCTGCGGTGTAGGTCTTCGGCGGGTTGCCGGTCTGCGCCCAGCCGGCGCGGATCGGATCGATCCAGGCCCAGGCTGTGTCGAGTTCGTCGCGGCGCATGAACAGCGTCAGGTTGCCCCGGACGACATCCATCAGCAATCGTTCGTAGGCCGACAGCGGGCGCTCCTTGAAGCTCTCGCCGAGGTCCAGCGCGAGATTCACCGGGCGCAGGCGCATCGCATCGCCAGGCGCTTTGGCGAGAATCGTCAGCGTGATGCTCTCGTCCGGCTGCAGGCGGATGACGAGCTGGTTCGGCGAATCCTGCGTGCGGTTCTGGAATATCGACAAAGGCACGTCATCGAAGGTTATGGCAATCTCGGCCAGCGACTGCTGCAATCGCTTGCCGGTGCGCAGGTAGAACGGCACGCCCGCCCAACGCCAGTTGTCGATCTCGGCCTTGATGGCCACGAAGGTTTCGGTCTGGCTGCCCTCAGGCACGCCCGGCTCATCAGCGTAGCCCGGCACGCTCTCGCCTTCGATGTTGCCGGCCTTGTACTGGCCGCGCACGGTCTTTACATCGACGGTCTCGCCATTGATCGGCCGCAGCGCACGCAGCACCTTGAGTTTCTCATCGCGCACCGTGTCGGCATCGGAACTCGCGGGCGGCTCCATCGCCAGGATGCACAGCAGCTGCAGCATGTGGTTCTGCACCATGTCGCGCAGCGCACCGGTCTCGTCGTAGAACTTCGCGCGGCCTTCGACGCCGAGCTGCTCGGCCACCGTGATCTGCACGTGGCTGATGCGGCCGCGGCGCCACAGCGGCTCAAAAAACGCGTTGCCGAAGCGCAGCGCCAGCAGGTTCTGCACCGGTTCCTTGCCGAGGTAATGATCGATGCGATAGATCTGGTTCTCGGCGAAGCTCAGGGCCACCTGCTCGTTGATGCGCGCCGCCGAGGCGCGATCGGTGCCGAGCGGTTTTTCCAGCACCACGCGCGAGTTGGGCGTCACGACGCCAGCAGCCGCCATGTTGGCGGCAGTGGCGATGTACAGGCTGGGCGAAGTGGACAGGAACCACACGCGAATCTGCGCATCGCGCGGTGCAATCCGGGTCTTGAGCGCCTTGAAATCCTCGAGGCGCGTGGCGTCTATCTGCTGGTAGTCGAGGCAAGTTGCGAATTCAGTCCAGCGCGCCTCGGTGAAATCAGGCGCCCCCACGTGCTCGCGGCAATGCTCCAGCGCCCGCTGCACATAAGCCTCACGCGTCAGCGCGCTGCTGGCTGCCGCCAGGATGTGCGACTTCGCATCGATCTGCCCGGCCACAAAGCGCTGGAACAGCGCCGGGATGAGCTTGCGCATCGCCAGGTCGCCGGTACCACCGAACAGCACGATTTCAAATGGGTCTAGCGTCTGCACTTCGCACCTCTGGCCCGCTGCCGGTCTAGTCATGTAGTTAAACTACTATATATCCCGTAGTGGACGCTTGCAAAGGGACTTTTGATTGTCGATTTAGGTTGTTATGAGGTATTGTGGATTATGGCAAGCGGGGCTTGCCAAAGGGCGTTTATGGAGTTTTACTACTTCCAGTGAACCAACCTCCTCCACTGCAGGCCGCCGTCAGCGCAGTCACCGAACGCATTCGCGCACGCAGCCACGACAGCCGCCGCGAATACCTCGAACGCATGAGCCAGGCCGGACGTGACGGCAGTGCGCGCGCACGCCTGAGCTGCACGAACCTGGCGCATGGCTTTGCGGCCGCGCCACCCGCCGACAAGCAGGCGCTGCGGCAGATGAAGTGGCCGAATATCGGCATCGTCACCGCCTACAACGACATGCTCTCGGCGCACCAGCCCTTCGAGCGCTATCCCGCCCTGATCCGCGCAGCGGCGCGCGAGGCCGGCGCCACCGCACAGGTCGCAGGCGGGGTGCCCGCGATGTGCGACGGCGTCACGCAGGGCCTGCCCGGCATGGAGCTGAGCCTGTTCTCGCGCGACACNNTCGCACGGCATGTTCGATGCGACGCTGTGCCTCGGCGTATGCGACAAAATCGTGCCTGGATTGCTGATTGGTGCCTTGAGCTTTGGTGCGCTCCCAACAATATTCGTGCCTGCAGGCCCCATGACCTCGGGCCTGCCGAACCAGGAAAAAGCCCGCATCCGCCAGGCACATGCGGAAGGCAAGCTCGACCGNNGGCGCAGTTGTGGATCCATGGCAACGATTACCGCCCGCTCGCGCAGATCGTCGATGAGCGCGCGATCGTCAACGGCATCGTGGGTCTGCTGGCGACCGGCGGTTCGACCAATCACACCATCCATCTGGTTGCGATGGCGCGCGCTGCCGGCGTGGTCATTGACTGGGACGATTTCAACGCGCTCTCGGCGGTCGTGCCGTTGATCGCGCGCGTCTATCCGAACNNGTGCTGCGTCCGGTGAGCGATCCGTTCAGCGCTGATGGCGGATTGAAACTCCTGCAGGGCAACCTCGGCCGCGCCGTGATCAAGGTATCGGCAGTCAAACCTGACCGCCGTACCGTGGAAGCGCCGGCACGAATTTTTAGTACGCAGGAGGCCGTCACTGCGGCATTCAAGGCCGGTGAATTGAATCGNNGGCGCTGATCACCGACGGGCGCATGTCGGGCGCCTCCGGTTCCGTGCCCGCGGCCATCCACGTGTCGCCGGAAGTGCATTGCGGTGGACCGCTCGGCAAGCTGCGCGATGGCGATCTCGTGCGGCTCGACAGCAATACCGGCACGCTGGAAGCGCTGGTCAACGCCGAGACCTGGGCGCAGCGTGCCGTCGAAATGCCGCCTGCCAACGGCCAGTGGGGCATGGGGCGCGAACTGTTCGAGATGTTCCGCTCGCAGGCCGCCACGGCCGAACAGGGCGGCGGCATCGCCACTCCAGCCGCGTGAGCGTACCTCGCCATCAGTCCATTGAGTGCAAGTGAGCATCCCATGCAGATGAGAGCCATCATGGCGCGCGCGCCGGTGATCCCGGTGCTGACGATCGAGCGTGAATCGGACGCGGTGCCGCTCGCACGGGCGCTGTGCGCCGGCGGACTGACGGTGCTGGAGGTCACGCTGCGAACCGCCGCGGGACTGGCGGCGATCAGCGCCATGCGCAAGGCCGTGCCCGAAGCCATCGTCGGCGCGGGCACGCTCACCGTGCCGGAAGATTTTTCGCGCGTCGTCGCGGTTGGCGCACAATTCGCTGTCACGCCCGGACTGACCGAAGAACTGGCTGTGGCCGGCCGGCACTCCGGCATACCCCTCCTCCCCGGCATCGCCACGGCGTCCGAACTGATTGCGGCGCGCGCCGCCGGTTACACCGCGCTGAAGTTTTTCCCGGCCGAACCGGCCGGCGGAACGGCCATGCTCGCATCCTTCGCGCCAGTATTCGCGGACGTCGTGTTCTGTCCGACCGGCGGCATCACGCGCGAGAGCGCACCGCGTTATCTGCAGCTGAAAAATGTCGCCTGTGTCGGCGGGTCCTGGGTCACGCCTGCCGCGGCCGTGAAGGCTGGCGACTGGGCGCAGATCGAAGCCCTGGCGCGGGACGCCGCAACGCTCGCCCGGGCGTCCTGAGCGCACACCTGCTAGGCTTGTCCCAATGGGGGCATGGTCGCGCAAGTCGATCGAGACGCTGAAGCGGGAGGCGCACGGGGGTGACCGTCCGGCGCTGCTGCGCACGCTCGGCGTCCTGAACCTGACCGCATTCGGGGTCGGCAACACCGTCGGCGCCGGCATCTTCGTGCTGACCGGCACGGTGGCCGCGCTGCGCGCAGGTCCGGCCGTGACGCTGTGTTTCATACTGGCAAGCGTCGANNGTGCCGGTGGCCGGCAGCGCCTATTCCTATGCCTACGCGACCTTCGGTGAGCTGATCGCGTGGATCATCGGCTGGTGCATCATGTTCGAGTACCTGTTCTCGGCCTCGCTGGTCGCGATCAGCTGGTCGGGCTACGTGACTTCGTCCATTGGCGATCTGGGAATCCATATTCCGGCGGTGTTGTCGAATGCGCCGCTGATGGCCGATGCGCACGACCATATCTCGCTCACTGGCGCCTGGATCAACCTGCCGGCGGTTCTGGTCACCCTGGCCTGCACTGCGCTGCTGATTGCCGGCACGCAGAAATCGGCCATGGTCAACTCAGTCATCGTCGTGGCCAAGGTGCTGGCGATCCTNNGTGATCTTCTTCGCCTATATCGGTTTTGACGGCGTCTCGACGCTGGCCGAGGAAGCGAAGAACCCGCAGCGCACGATGCCACTGAGCTTAGGGCTCTCGCTGCTGATCTGCACGGCGCTGTATGTCGCCGTGAGCCTGGCTGTCACGGGCATTGCCGACTACCACCTGCTAAACGTTCCCGACCCGCTATACCAGGCGCTGAGCCTCGCGCACGCGAACCTGAACTGGCTCAAGGTGCTGGTCGCCATCGTTGCAGGCTTCGGCTTGATACCGGTGATCCTGCTGAGCCTGCTCGG
>PMNQ01000259.1 GCA_003162555.1 Gammaproteobacteria bacterium
TGGGCCCGAAGCGTGCCGAGAGGCGTCCGGACAGGATCCCGAGGACGAACATCGCGATCCCGGACGGCAGCAGGATCAGCCCCGACTTGGTGATGCTCGCTCCGAAGCCGTACCCGGCAGACGCCGGCGTCTGCACGAACTCGGGGAGGAACGCGAAGGTGGCGTACATCCCGACGCCGACGAGCAGGCCGACGAGGTTCGTGGTCCACACGGCGTGCAGCCGCATCATCCGCATGTCGATCATCGGGGACTTCGAGCGGATCTCGACCACCAGCCAGACACCCGCGACGACCACGGCGGTGACGAGCAGGCCCACGACCTTCGCCGAGAGCCAACCCCAGACCGGCGCCTGGCTGATGGCGACGAGCAGCGCCACCAGCCACAGGGCGCCCAGCGATCCTTTGCGCGTAGTCATCAGAATCCGATGCGGTAAGCCAGGCTCACATAGTAGCGCTTTGTATTCTGCGTCTGCAGTATGGAGTCGCGCTTGCCAAGCTGTCCGCCGGCCTCGAATTGCAGCAGGCGTCGCCCGTGCTGGTAATCGAGCAGCACCGAGGGCAGAAACGACAGCTCGGTGCTGCCGTCGCTCGCCAGCTGGCGATGATCGATCGTCAGTCGCGGGCCCAGGCGCCAGTCGCCGCCGACAGGAACGCGTGTCGTCGCGGCCAGCGTGGCGATCTTGCCGGTCTCGGTATCTGCGTAGGCCACGCTCAGAACATTGAAATCGCCGGTGCGCCAGAGATTTGAGCCATAGATCTGTGCCTGGTACGCCAGGGTCAGGCCGGTGCCCGGCTGCGCAGGCACCCCGCCCGAGGCCGGCGTGGCAGCGATCTTCGCGGCGTCGACGGTTGCAGAAAACTGGAAACGTTGCCCCAGCGGCCGCGTGGCCGTCAGGCTGTAGTTGGACGAGACCGCCGTGCGATCGCGCGCGTACTGCAGAATCTCGTCATCCGTGAACACCGTCTGCAGATCGGTGATGCTCGTGGCATTCTGGCCGATCAGCGCATTGCGCAGCGAAATCACCGGCGCATTGCGCTGCTCGGCGTCGAAGCTCAGGCTCCACCGATCCGGCAACTGCACGGTTCCCAGCAACGCCGCGGCGTTCAGTGATTTGAAATACACGTCATAGTCATACAGCACGGTCAGCGAGCTGCGTGGCAGGAGCAGGCGCGCCTCGAAGCCGGTGCCGCGCCGGTCGGTCAGTCCATCGAAACGCTGCTGCGCGAAGAACACGCTGGCGTCCCAGTGCGCACCCGGGCGTGCATACGGAATGGCCAAGGCCCAGAAACTGCGCTGCCGCTGGATGCCGCCGTTGGTCCGCTCCACGGGATACCCTGCCGCCACGTTCAGGCCCAGCGATGGCAGCATCTGCCACGAGGCAAAAGCGCCGTCGAAAGTGCCCAGCACGCCGCCGCTGTTCTGCGACTGGCGGCCAACGCGCGTCAACAGCCCCCACTGGCGGTCGGCCAATTCGAACGAAGCCACACTGATCCGCTTGGTGGAATCGTCGGCGCTGGTCGCGGAACTGCCGGCAAAATTCTTGGCATAACCCGCGCTGATGCGCACGGTCATGTCGAAGCGCTCGCCGCGCCGTTTCGCCAGCACATCGACATCGCTGTAGAGCGAATTCTGCTGCTGCGTCTGGCTGCCGTTGGGGACCACCGCAGAGCCGGGGCTGGCCGTGTTGCTGACGGTGGTGCCATCATAGCGGTACATCTGCGCAACGCCGCCGTTGACGCTCCAGCCCCCGGCTGCCGCGCTGCCACCGCCGGTGCCGGTGCGCGCACTGGTCGATGCAGCACGAAGCGTGACCAGTCGCCGCGTGATGCGCTCGGCCGCCTCACCGGCAGGATAGCGTCGCAGGTACTCTTCGTATTCCGCCTTGGCATGCGCCAGCTGCCCCGAGCGCTCGCGCGCCAGGCCCAGCAATTCCTGCATTGCGGCGCGCTGCGGAAACTCGGGCTGCCGTTGCAGCCTGGTCAGCGCCGTGATCGCCGCCGGATAGTTGCGCGCCGCCATGGCGGCGCGTGCGTCGGCCACCAGAGTCGCAAGGGCGGCCGGATCAAGGGCGGGATCCGCGCCGATCCTCTCGACCGCGGGCAGCACTTCGCCTCCGCTGCCGCCGGCCGCCGATGTCGTCTCGTCGCCAATCGCCAGCCAGGCGCGCGGATAGTCGCTCAGCGCCAGGTTGAGCATGCGGTCCGCGTCGCTGCGCTTGTCGTACGGACCCGCGCGCAGCCGATACCAGGTCTGCTCGTCCACCAGCGCCTGGCTGACAAATACCGGCGCGTGCAGCCGGTCGCGCGCCAGCTGCAGGGCCTCGGGCGGGAAATCCTTGGGCTGCGACTCCAGGTTGACCGCGTAGGTCGTCACTGGTCCTGCCGGCTCGTTGATCATCACCTTGCCGCGGCCGCGGGCACGATCGATCAATCGCACGCGCAGCCCGCGCGGATCGACGCCCTGAGCCAGCACGTAGCGCTCGCCCTTGCGGAAATCGAACACCAGCGTGATCTGTCCGGGCACGTCGGATTCCACCCGTGCCGCATCGATGATGTGTGCGCCGCCCGAAATCGGCGGCAGCTCGCCCAGGATCTGCGTGCCTGGGGCGAGCTGACAGTCACCCAGCGGCTGCAGCTGGATGCGCAGCTCCTTCGACTCGGCTGCGGGCTGGTGCATGATGTAACGCAGCGAGCACGTGAACTGCACCACCACGTCGGCCTGATCGTCGTGGTCCTCGACTTCGATGACATCGACGAAGCGCCCGGGTCCGGCGCCGGTGATCTGCGCCAGCGCCGACGGGCTGAAGCCCAGCGAGGAAATCAGTACAAAGCCCAGCGACGCGACTGCGGCGCTAGTGCTTGAACGCGGCATCCATCACCCGGTGATACGGTCCTGGCATCGGCTTTGCGATCGTGCCCAGCGTCGCGTCCTTGTACACGTGGCAGGCGCCGGTGCAGTTGCGCAGTTCGTTGGCCGTGTATTTCAGGCCATCCAGCGACTTGGGGTGCAGGTCCGGGCGGAAATCCCTCGCGTGGCAGCCGCCGCAGCTGCCAGCATCCGCAGGGGCGACCCAGGGAATCTGATCAGTGTTCGACGTGTGGCAGGCCGCGCAGGCCAGCGCCGTGCGATGGTCGCCCGGATACGCGGCAGTGGTGTGCACGAAGTGCAGGACTGACCAGTCCGGATAGCTATGGCAGGTGGCGCAATCACGCGCCGTGACCATGTGTGTCGGTGTCACGCCCAGTGCGATGCGGTTGTCGTGGCAGCTCGCGCATGTCGCCGTCAGAGTCGTGTGATCAAGCCGCGCCGGCTTCCAGCCGAGCGTGCCATGGCAGGTATCGCACTGCGCGCTGGTGGGCACATGATTCGCGGGCAACCCGGTCGCGTGGATGGAATCGTGGCAGCTCCTGCAGGTGTGTGCGGCAATGCTGATGTGATCGAAGCGCGCCGGCGACCACGCGTTGGTCGTATGGCAGGTCTCGCAGCTGCTGCCGCTCGCGATATGGTTACCGCCCTTGCCGGTCGCGGTCACACCGTTGTGGCAGCTGGCGCAGCTGCCCTGCACCTGCATGTGGTCGACACGCGTGACCGGCAGCCAGGCGATGGTCATATGGCAGCTCTCGCAACGGTCGCTGGTTGCCATGTGGTCCGCGCTCTTGCCGATGCCGCTGGTCGGGCCATGGCAGCTCACGCAAGCCGTGCCGGCCACACGGCGGTGGCTGAAGCCGACGGCCCCGCCACCTACCGACGCGGCTGCGCTCAGCGCCGGTGCCGTGCTGACCGCACCGCTCTTCTGAGCCGCGCTGGCTGCGGACGCGCCGCGTGCCGCGTACTTGTCACGCGTGGAATGACAGCCGGAACCTCCGCAATCCTGGCCCGCGTGATGATCGCTGCCGTCGCGCACCCACAGCCGGACGCCACTGTTGGTCTTCCATTTCATGCCGAGCTCGTGGCAGCTCATGCAGGTCATGCCGCGCACCACCGCGTGCTTCATCACGGTGCCGGCGAAACTCGTGAATACAGTCGGCAGGTGGCACAGTTCGCAGGCGAAGTTCTGCGTGGTGGCATTGGGCGGATTCGTCGGGATATGCCCGGTCGCGCCCGCAGGCGGCTGTTTGAGCGTCGGCGCCGCCATGTTCGCGAAGCTCAGGCCATAGGCATGGCACTGCATGCAGTTGCTGCTGATGTTCACGTGGTTCATGACGTACAGGCTGTAGTCGCCGGTCGTATGGCACAGCGAGCAGTTGTTGGCGTCTGCAGCTGGCAGTGGGATGTGGTTGGCCGGCAGGTCGGTCGCGCCCTTGAAGCTCGTCGTATTGAAATGGCAGGTCGAGCACTCACCAGTCGCGGCGTGCGCGGTACCATCGGCCTTCAACGCCGGTCGAACCTTGGTCGCGGGCGTTCCGATCCAGCTCTTGCCCTTCTCATGGCACGTGGAACAAGCCGTCCCGGTGACCAGGCTGTGCACCATCGCCGATGGAGCCGTGCCACTCGCATTGGTGAAAGCGAAACTGCTGAAGCTGCTGTTTGAATGACAACCCTCGCAGGCGACACCGGCGACGGGCACATGGTTTGCGGGCAGGGTTACCGTGACCTTGGGCGTTTTGCCGACGTCGGTCTTTCCCGCACCGTGGCAGGTCGCGCAGCCACTCGAGAATCCGGCGTGGTTCATCGGCGGCACGGCATTCGCGATAACAAACGTCGTGTAGTTGCCGGCCGTGTGGCAATTCGTGCAGGCGGTGCTGCCGATCGGAATATGCTTGGCCGGCTCCACCACAGTCGACGGTGTGCCGACCCAGCTCAGGCCCAGCCCGTGGCAGCTGCCGCAGGTCGCGCTGGACACTGCGGCGTGCACCATCGAAGGAGGCGCCGTGCCGCTGGCGTTGGTGAACTTGAATCCGCCCGGCACGGTGAAATTCGTTTTCGAATGACAGCTCTCGCAGGCCGCAGTACCGAAGGGCACGTGGTTGGCTGGCGGCGCCACCAGCGGCGTAGTCCAGCTGCCGGCGAACTTGAGGTTGGCCGCGTGGCACTGTGCGCATCCGCTGGCGATGTTGACGTGGTTCATCGTCGCCGTGCTGTAAGTGGACGCATCGAGATGACACAGGGCGCAATTGCTGTTGTCGGCCGCTGGCAGCGGTATGTGACCCGCGGGCAAATCGGCCGCGCCCTTGAACGACGTCGTGCTGAAATGGCAGGTCGAGCACTCACCTGCGGTTACGTGCGCCGTGCCATCGGCCTTGAGGGCGGGACGCACCTTGGTGGCCGGCGTGCCGATGTCGGTCTTGCCTTTCTCGTGGCAGGTCGAACACACGATCGAGGTCACGACGGTGTGCACCATCGATGGCGGCGCGGTGCCACTGGCATTGCTGAACACAAAGCTGTTGAAGTTGCTGTTCGAATGGCAGCCTTCGCAGGCGGTATTGCCGGTGGGAATGTGGTTGGCGGGCAGCTTCACCGTGACCTTGGGATTCACGCCCACGTCGGTCTTGCCCGCACCATGGCAGGACACGCAACCGCTGGTGAACCCGGCATGGTTCATCGGCGGCACCGCGTTTGGAATCACGAAACTCGCGTAGTTGCCTGCGGTGTGGCAACTGGTGCAGACCACATTGCCAATGGGAATGTGATTGGCCGGCTCTACCACGGTCGGCGGTGCTCCGACCCAGCTCTGGCCGAGCCCGTGGCAACTGCCGCAGGCCGCGCTGGCTACGGCGGAGTGCACCATCGCTGGCGGCGCCGTACCGCTGGCATTGCCGAACCTGAAACCGCCCGTCGCAAAACTGCTATTGGAGTGACAGCTTTCGCACGCGGCTGTTCCGAAGGGCACGTGGTTTGCCGGCGGCTGGACCAGCGTCGGCGGCGCCATGTTGGCGAAGCTCTTCCCCGCCGCATGACACGTGGAGCAGACGCCGCTGACCAGCGCATGGCCTGCCGCAGCCATCGAGTAGGTGGCGAAATTGCTGGCATCCGTGTGGCAGGTGCTGCAATTGGAGCTTGTGCCATTCGTCAGCGGAATGTGGTTTGCCGGAAAATTTCCCGCACCCTTGAATGTGGTTGTTGACTGATGACAGTCCGAACACTCCCCACTCACCGGGTGGGTGGCGCCGTTGGATTCGGTGAGTGGCCGCAGCACAGTGGGCGGCACGCCTGGCCAGCCCGTCTTCGTATTCTCGTGGCAACTGGAACATTTGATGCCCGCGACCGCGGTGTGCACCATGGATGGTGGCGCGGTGCCGCTCTGATTCGCGAACCTGAACGTATCGGTCAGATGGCAGGCACCGCATTCAGCACCGGAAAGCGGTACGTGCACGGCGGGCAACGTGACTGTCGGCGGCATGCCGATGAAGCTGAGTCCGGTGCCGTGACAGCTCGAACATGCCAGGCTGGCGACGGTCGCGTGCACCATGGCCGGCGGCGCAGTACCGCTGGCATTGGTAAACGAAAAGCCGCCAGGTGAAGTGAAATTCGTCTTCGAGTGGCAGCTTTCGCAGGCGGCGCCCGCAAACGCCACATGGTTGGCCGGCGTCGTGACCAGCACCAGCGGCGCCATTTTTGGGAAGCTCAGGCCCGCGGCGTGGCAGAGCGCACAGCCACCGCTGATCCCGGTGTGATCCATGATCTTCTGCGTGTAGTCGGCCGGATTCTGGTGGCACAAGGTGCACGGCTGCGTGGTCGGGATGTGGCCGGCCGGCTGCAGGTTGCCGAGCGCGAACGAGACCGTCGATGTATGGCAGCTCCCGCACTCGCCCGTTGTCGGGTGAGCGACGCCCTTGACCGTGACCGGCCGCGTGACGATGGTCACCCCGAAGAATGACATGCCCTTTTCGTGGCAATCGGCGCACAGGAGCGGCGGAATCACCGCCGGATGGTTCATCGCGGTGCCGGCAAAGCTCACATAGTTGGTCGGCGTATGGCAGGCCTCGCAAGGCGCGTTGCCCGGATCAGCCTGGTTGGGCGATACCCCGGTTGGAATGTGCGTCGCGGGTGGACCCTTGGCGCCCACACCGTTGTGGCAACTCGAACATCCCGTGGTGACGTTGGTGTGATTGAACACCGCGCCCGCCCAGCCGATCGTGGTGTGGCACAGGTTGCATTCCAGTGAGGTATCGATGTGTCCGGGGCCCTTGCCCTGTGCCTGCACATTGTTGTGACAGCTCGAACAGGCGCCTCGTACCTCCGCGTGATCGAAATTCACTGCCGGGTTCCAGGCTACCGGCGTATGGCACGCCTCGCAGCGATTCGAACTCAGTATGTGGTTCACGGGTTTCGCCGTGGCGCGCACCGCGGTACCTACGCCGTGGCAGGCGGCGCAATCCTTCGGTGTGCCCTTGAAGATCGCATTGACGTGGCAGGATTCGCACGGCAGGTCACGATGCTGGCCCAGCAGCTCGAAGCCCGTGGTCAGGTGATCGAAAGGCGTGCGGTCGGCGGCATGCGTGGCGCCAGTGGGCGCCAGCTGCAGGGCGGCGGCCAGCGCACAGGCCAGCCAGCAGCGCAGCAGCGGCGCGCCGCGCCGCAGGAATAGAAATCTGTTTGATATGTTCACGGGGTAGTTACCTCGCGCGTCCGCCCTGGAAAGTCACCGTGCCATGGCAGCGCTGGCACTGCCGGCCGAACTGGCCCGCATGGATGTCATCCTTTTGATGGCACGCAACGCAGTCCTGCGAGAGCTTCACCTCGGCGGCCGGCTTGCGGTGACAGTCGGCGCATTTGATTTTTGAATGCGCTCCCGTGAGTGCGAAGCCCGTCTGCTTGAGATGATCAAAAACCCATGAGGGCCAGCCATTGGGCGTGTGGCAAGCGTCGCACTTGTCGCCCAGGCCTCCCTTGTGCACGTCATCCTTCCTGTGGCAATCGATGCAACGTGATCCGGCGTCGCCGAAGGCCTGCGTGCGATGGCACTGCGCACAGCTCACGACGATATGCAGGCCGAGCAGCGGAAAGCTCGTGAGATCGTGATCAAAGCTGATATCGCTGCGCCAGTCCTGCTGTCCGTGGCAGGTATCGCAGGCGGTGGCGAATTTCGCGCCGTGCGGATTCGCAGCCCGATGGCAGGCGACGCACTGGGTACCGAGCCTCTGCGTCTCGACATTGGCGGTGTGGCACACGTGACAGTCGAGTTTCGCGTGGACGCCGAGCAGCGCGAATCTCGTCCTGGCCAGATGGTCGTATTTCACCGGCCGCCATTCATCATTGCCATGGCAGCTGTCGCACTTGCCGCCGAAGCGCCCGGCGTGCGAGTCGTCCGCCTTGTGGCAGCCGTAGCAGTCCTTCGGGATCTTGTCCTTGAAGTTGCCGCTGCGATGGCAGCCAGCGCAGTCGATCTTTGAGTGGTGCCCGAGCAGCGCGAAGCCCGTTTCCTTCTCGTGATCGAACCTGGCGTCCTTCCAGGCTGCGGTGGTGTGGCATTTGCCGCAGTCTTCGCCGCGCTCGCCGCGATGCGCGTCGTCCGTGGCATGGCAGCCGATGCAGGTTTTCGGCGTCGGCTTGTAGCGGCCGCCAAGATGGCACCCGCCGCAGCTCACGGCCACGTGAGCACCGGAGAGCGCGAAGGCGGTCTTGTTGTGGTCGAAATGCGCGCCAGTCCAGTTGTCCATGTTGTGGCAATCGCCACAGCTCGAGGCCAGCTGGCCCTGGTGGTAGTCGTCCTTTTTGTGGCAGCTGAGGCAGGCAGGTTGCGCCTTGCGATAGGCCTCACCCGGCTTGTGGCAGCTCTCGCAGGCCAGCGTGCGATGCGCGCCGGCGAGCGAAAATTCCGTGTGCTCGTGGTCAAACTCGAGCTTGTTCAGGCGCACGATGTCACCGGCCCGACCGATGTGCTCGGTGTGGCAGCCGGTGCATTTGCCGGCGCCGGCATTCGGCATGCGGCCATGGAAGCCGTGGTGGTCGCGCACGTCGGCGGCAATGTCCTTGTGGCAGTCGAGGCACAGCGCGCTCTGGCGGCTGCGGTCGGTGCGGTCGTGGCAGTTGCTGCAGGTGTCCTCGATCTTGGCGTGCGCAGTGGCAACCGGTCCGGGCATCAACAGCTTCTCCACGGAAGTGGCATGCGCAGCCGCAGCTCCCGCCAGACTTGCTGTTGCCGTCATGTACACGAACCACCGTCCTCCTGCGCGCCGCACTGGCAGTCACCAGTGCGTCAGTACACGCTGACTGAAATCACATGCGCTATGCCGGCCACGAGCGTCATGATGAAGGCCGGCACGTGCGCAAAATGCCAGAGCGAGAACAACCTGACATACATGCGATGCTCGCGCACGCGTCGTGCGGCATCGAGACGTCGGCTGGCATAGCCCATCGCGGTCGCGGTGAGCCGCTTCCCGTGCGCGGCCAGCGCGGGCGACTGGCGCGCTCCCTCGAGCACCATGCGTTGGACCTGACGTTCCAACCGCCAACGGGCCAGCACCGAACGCAGGCCAATGGTGATCGGGTACAGCAGCGAACCCAGGTGCGACTTTGCGGGCCGGAACAATCGCTGTTCCTCGGTCTCGATTGCCGTGAGGAAATTGGGCAGCATCGGCACCGCGGAAGTCTGTTCGCGCAGCAGCTGGGCATTGGCCTTCAGCTCCTCGAGCGAAGTGGCGTGCATGTCCCAACCCCTGTACACGCGCGTATAAATGTAGCGCCCGACCAGCCCGCTGCCCGAGACCGACAGCATGCAGAACAGCGCCACATTGCTGTTGGTGGCGCCCAGCGAAAAATTGGAATGAAACAGCACCAGCAGTGGTCCGAGCACGCCAAGCGTCATATGCGCCTTGAACCAGCCGCCGACGCCGCCGAAGATTCGCAGCCAAGAAGCACGCTTGCGAGCCGGATACATCAGCAGCACCAGCATCATTGAGCCACCGACGATGCCCAGCCAGTACCCGAGACCCCTCTCGGGCGTGATATACCGGTTGAGGTGGCCCGTGAAGCCCCAGATCAGCGCTGCGACCACCACGAACGCGAAGGTTCGGACAGGCGTGACATGGCGTGCGACCAGGGCCATGAGTCAGCCAATTACCTTTTGGATCACGACGCGCACCGGCTTGCCCGAACTCGGGTCGAGCTGCGCGCTGACACCCTGGAAATCACCCGGCGCAGGCATGGCCTGGCCGGTGCGCGAGGTGCGCGCCTCAATCGTCACCAGGCCCGCGGTGGACAGCTTGCGCATGGGCAGCATCGCCTGCGAATCGTCGAGCTGGAAGCTGACCGGCCAGCTGCCTGTAGTGGTGCGCCAGATCGCCACGGGCGGACCGGGGGAACTCACAGACTTGGCGACGACGAAAAGCGTCAGTCCGGAAGGAATCCTGCCCTTGAGTACATCGGCTACGACGATCTCGCCGCGCACGATGACTGCGCCCGCCGCTGCGGCCACTGCCACGCTCGTGCCCTGGCCCGCGCCCGCGAGACGCTGGTCTTCGGTCAGATTGGCGGCAATGACCTTCGCATCGGGTGAACCGGAGCCCAGGGCCGCCAGCAACCGCTGCCAGCTGCCCACGGCCGCCTGGTACTGGCGTGCCTCGTGCTCCATGCTCGCCTGCAGCCACAGGGCCTTTGGATGCTGCGGATCAAGGCGCAGTGCATTGGCGAGGTAGGTCGCCGGCTGTCCCAGCAGCGAGCGGCCATTCACCGAAGCGGTAACGTCGGCATAGTCGGCCCAGGTGTCGGCGTTCATTTCATTGCGGGCAGCGAGCCGTGCGTACAGGTCGCGCGCAGCGGTGAAATCGTGCTTGCTGCGTGCGGCATTGGCGGCTGACACCAGGCGGGCCGCGGCGGCGGACAGCGGCAAAGGCCGCGGCGCGGCGCTTTGGGCCATCGCGGCGCTCGCGGGTGCGGCTCCGGCAGCAGCCGCGCCAGCGCCCGGCGGCAGACGCTTTTGGCGCGCCAGCGCGGCGTCGTCAGGCCTGGCCAGGAACTCGTAGGATTTCGCCAGTAACTCCCAATCGCCGTCACTCCCGCCACCGGCCGCGAGCCGCCTCTCCAGGCCCGCCACCGCACTGTCCATCGCGCCGGCGGCCTGCTGCGGAGCCACCGTTGCGCCTGCACCCGCGGCCATCGCCCTCGCTGCGGCGACCGGAGTATTGCCGGGGGTGGCATCCTGGTCGTTGAGTTGCGGCGTGCCCAGCGCCACGTAAACGGCCAGCACGACGGCAAGGGCGGCAGCGCCGGCCAGCGGCACCCAGCGCGGCAGCGCAGCGAGCAGCCCGCTACGCGCCCTGCCCGCAAGCCATGGATAAAGCACGAACAGCGTCGCCACAGTCGCGAGGACGCCTGCGGCAAAGAAGAACGTGTTAACAGAATTCATGGGTACAGCACAAACAGCATTGCCACTGCCGCAAATACACCGGCGGCAAAGAAGTACCTGTTAACAGAATTCATGCTAATTTTAAATAAGGTGTTTTGGGCATGCCCTGCGCGTACCGCCACGGCCTACTGTCACGCCATTGTAGCGGCTGGCTCTGTAGCGTCACGCTGTCGCCAGTGCGGGACAGTTCACAAATCGGCGACATGTTGACACGTGCGGCGACTCACGGAAGCCTTGCACGATGTACGTTAGTCTGCGCCAGATGTGCCCCACAATACGTTGGGCCGGTTGAATCAATCGCATGGATAACAGCCTTGTCGCCATCTACGCCGCGCCGCTGCTGGCCACCCTGCTGTGGTACGGACGTCGGCATTTCCGCGCGGAAAAGCAGAGCCGTGAGGTGCATGAGGAAGCCAGCGTAGCGGGCCTGCTCGAACCGGCCTCGCTGCATCCGGTCATCGACCTCACCCGCTGCCTCGGCTGCGGCGCCTGCGTGCGCGCCTGCCCGGAATATCCAGAGCACACGGTACTCGGCCTGATCGACAACAAGGCGCACCTGGTGGCGCCGACCGAGTGCATCGGCCATGGCGCCTGCAAGGCTGCCTGCCCGGTGGACGCGATCACGCTGGTGTTTGGCACCGAAACGCGCGGCATCGACCTGCCCGTGCTCAATCCGAATTTCGAGACCAACGTACCCGGGGTGTTCATCGCCGGCGAACTGGGCGGCATGGGGCTGATACGCAATGCGCTCAATCAGGGCGTGCAGGCCGTGCAGGCCATCGCCAAGCGCGGCAATACCGCCCCGACCAAGCGCCTGGATGTCCTGATCGTTGGCGCGGGACCCGCGGGCATGGCCGCCGCGCTCACAGCCAAGTCGCTCAAGCTCAGCTACCGCTGCGTCGAACAGGATTCGCTCGGTGGCTGCGTCTACAAATACCCACGCGGCAAGCTGGTGATGACGGCCCCGGTGGAATTGCCGCTGGTCGGCCACTTCCATTTCCGCCAGACCTCCAAGGAGGCGCTGCTGGGCAAGTGGACTGAAATCATGCAGCAGCACGAGCTGCGCATACAGACCAACGAGCGGGTCGAGGCGGTGGAAAAGGACGGCGACGCGTTCATTGTACGCACCACGAAGGGCGCATACCGCGCTGCCAACGTGCTGTTGGCGATTGGCCGCCGCGGCACGCCGCGCAAACTCGCGGTGCCGGGCGAAGACCTGCCGAAGGTCGTTTATCGGCTGATTGACCCTGATCAGTACAGTGGCCAGCAAGTGCTCGTGGTTGGCGGCGGCGACAGCGCGCTTGAAGCGGCAGCGAGCGTTGCCGAGGTCGGCAACACGCAAGTCACGCTCTCCTATCGCGGCGACGCCTTCGGCCGCGCCAAGCCGAAGAATCGAAAGCGCGTTGAGGCAGCGGCCGACCGCGGCAATCTGAAGTTGCTGCTGTCCTCGAATGTCAGCCACATCCACGACGATCTGGTAATCCTCGAGCAGGGTGGCAACAAACTCGAAATTCGCAACAATGCCGTCATCGTCAGTGCCGGTGGCGTGCTGCCCAACGAGTTCCTCACCAAGGTCGGCATCCGCGTCGATACC
Organism: Gammaproteobacteria bacterium; assembly: GCA_003162555.1. GTDB lineage: Bacteria > Pseudomonadota > Gammaproteobacteria > Steroidobacterales > Steroidobacteraceae > FEN-1191. The sequence goes on from PMNQ01000259.1 coordinate 12,882, forward strand.
AAGTACGGTACGGCCTGATGTCCGGCGCGAGGCGCGCCCGCCTGGCACGGCCGGCTTTGGCGGCCATGCTGTCTGCAATGCTTGCGGCCAGCGGCGCAACGCTGGCGGCACCCGCGGCGCCCGATCCACTCGACGGTGCAAAGACGGCGCTGCGGACGCGCGATTTTGCCCATGCCATTGCAATGCTCCGGCAGCGAGCCGAAGCGGGCGACGCCGGGGCGCAGCTGCTGCTCGGCCTCGTGAACCTCAACGGCGTTGGTACGGCCGTCGATCGGGCAGCGGCGCAATCCTGGCTGACGAAGAGTGCGGCGCAGGACAACGCGACGGCCGCCTACGTACTGGCGGCACTGCTGGCCGGTCAGCCTGGCGTGCAGCCAGCCGAGGCTCAGACCCTGCTGCACAAGGCCGCGACGCTCGGATATCCGGCCGCGATCGAGGATGAGCGCGCAGCGCGCATGCCGCTCAGCCCCGAGTGGGCCGGCATGAACGACGCTACGCTGCGGATGGAACTCGCGATCTACAGCGCGCGCAATGGCGATCTTGCCTGCCTGCGTTCGCTCGGCAACGGGGTGTCGGGCCTGCGCGATGCTTTCGGTGCCACCGTACTGGCGCATGCCGCTGCGGCTGGCATGCTGCCATCCGTGCAGTTCCTGATCGACAACGGGAGCGAGGTGAATCGCGCCGACAACTTTGGCGTCACGCCGCTGATGCTCGCCGCGCAACTCGCTGACCCAGGAGTGCTGGCGCTGCTGCTGGCGCGCGGCGCATCTGTCAACGCCGCCGACAACCAGCAGCGCACCGCACTGTTTTACGCGGCGCACGCCGATCGCGCGGCCGCCATCGCCACGCTGGCCAGGGCCGGTGCGACGCTGACCGCAACAGACAGCCGCAATTACAGCGCGCTCGACACCGCTCTTACCGTGGACGCCGACCAGGCCGCGGCCCAGCTGCGCGCGCTCGGCGCGAAGACCCTGGTCACGCACGCCAGCCGGCAAAGCAGCGCGGGCAGGTTCGACGCCGCTCGGCCGGGCGATATCTACCGCGGCTGGCCGGCGATTGCGCTGGCGGTCGCGCGCGATGACGTTGATGGCGTGCAGAAGTTGCTCGCCGCCGGCGCTGATCCCGACAGCCGCTCCGCGCAGGGTGACACGCTGTTGCACATCGCGATGCACGCGGGCGCCGAAACGAGCATCCGGGCACTGCTCGCCGCGCACGCGAACCCACGCCTGGCCGACCAGCGCGGCCGTACGGTGCTGGTGCTGGCGGCCACGCGCGGTGAGGCCAGCGTGGTAGGCGCATTGCTGGCCGGCGGCATCAATGCCGACACGCATGCCGAGACGGAATCGCCACCCCTGCTGGCGGCAGCACGCGCCGGCAGGCTCGAAGTCGTGCAGACACTGCTCGCGGCGGGAGCGCGGGTTGATGCAGCCGATTACCGCGGCGAAACTCCGCTGCTGGCCGCCGCCAGTACCGGCAATGATTCATTGGTCAGGCTGCTGCTGGGCAAAGGAGCCGCCGTAGGCCTTGCCGACCGTCAGGGTGAAACACCATTGTGGCGCGCTGCGCGTGCCGGCGCTGCGCAGGTGACGCAATCGCTGCTGGCAGCCAGTGGCGACGTGAACGCCGGCGACCGGGACGGACTCACGCCACTGATGTGCGCGATCCGCGCGGGCCATGAGCCGCTGGTCTCGATGCTGCTGCAGGCGCATGCACGCGCCGACGCCAGGACTGGCCGTGGCGACACGCCGTTGATCCTGGCCGCACCGCGCGGGAGCGAGGCCCTCGTGCAGTCGCTCCTGCAGCATTCGCCGTCGATCAACCAGCAGAACCAGGACGGCGATACGGCGCTGATGGTCGCAAGCCGTGCCGGCAATGCGCCGGCCGTGAAGGCGCTGCTTGCGGGCGGCGCCAGCACGGCGCTGCGCAACGGCAAGCGGGCCACTGCGGCCGACGTGGCGCGCGACCGCGGCTTCGCGGCGCTCGCCCAGACCATCGAGGGCAAGGGCTAGCCCCGCGGCCTAGTCGTCCTGCAACTGCTGCCCGGGAAACAATTCCTCGACGAAGCCGAACTTGCGCAGGTCCTTGATGCGCGTCGGGTACAACACGCCGTCCAGGTGATCGACCTCGTGCTGCACCACGCGCGCGTGGAAATCCGCAACGCTCCGGTCGATCGGCCGGCCCCACTGATCGAAGCCACGGTAACGCAGGCGCCGGTAGCGCGGCACCAGCCCGCGCATGCCCGGCACTGACAGGCACCCTTCCCACTCCGATTCGCGGCCGCCGCGCAACGCGCGCAACTTGGGATTGACGAGCACCGTGTAGGGCACGGCCTCGGCGTCGGGATAACGCGGCGTCGGACCGCCCCCGAAAATCACCACTCGCAGTGCCACCGCGATCTGCGGGGCGGCCAGGCCGGCGCCATTGGCGGCACGCATCGTGTCTTCCATGTCCGCGATCAGCGCCAGCAGCGAGGGAGAGCCGAATTCGCGCACCGGCTCGCTAGTCAGCAGCAGCCGCGGATCGCCGATACGCAGTATGGGTTTGATGGCCATGGTCTTGAATAAGCCCTGAAACTGGCCTGCCTGGCCCGGTCCCCTGGGAGAAATCCCGCACCTTTGCCGCCAGGGCGGCAGACAGGGTTGGCATTGGCGGCTTGGGGATCTTAACATGCGCCCCTGCAGGGGAATTCCGCTGCTTGCGACTCCAATCCGATTACAGAGGAAGCACTTTGATGAAATTCCTGTTGCCCGTGGCGCTGCTCGCAACTGTGGCTGCGGCACCCGCCTTTGCCGACTGCGTTCCGCCGAAGATTTCAATCAACATTCCCGACGGCTCCAAGGCGGCCATTGCCGACATGCTCGCGACGCAGCACGCCATCAAGGATGCTGATGCCGTGGTCCAGCAGTTTGTCGATTGCCTGAAAGCCGAACAGGACGCCAAGATCGCGGCCGCCGGCGAAGCGTTGAAGGACGATCAGAAGATCAAGATCGCCACCGAATACACCGATCGCCAGAACGAAGTGGCCGACAAGCTGCAAAAGATCGCCGACCAGTTCAACGTGGAAGTGCGCGCCTACAAGGCCAAGATGGCCGCCGCTGCCGCGGCTACGCCTGCGCCCGCCGCGCAGCCCGCCAAGCCCTAGAGCTCTAGAGCTGCGACGCGGATTGCGTGTCGCAGCTCTCGATCTTGCCGCCCTGGAAACCGCGCTCGAACCATTGCTGCCGCTGCGCTGAGGTTCCGTGCGTGAATGTGTCGGGCACGACACGGCCCTGCGTGCGCCGCTGCAGCGTGTCATCGCCGACCGCGGCCGCTGCGGCCAGCGCCTGCTGCACCTCGCCCGGCTCGATGATGCGCTGATCCTGCATGGCCCATACGCCGGCCAGGCAATCGGCCTGCAACTCGATCGCCACTGAGCCGCCATTGGCGCCGGGACGTGCCGATCCGTGCGTCAGGCCCAGCAGGTTCTGCACGTGGTGACCGACCTCATGCGCCAGCACGTAGGCACGCGCGAAATCACCCGGCGCGCCGAATTCGCTGGCGAGCTGGCCGAAGAAATCCAGATCGATGTAGACCTTCTGGTCACCCGGGCAATAGAACGGACCGGAGGCGGTGCTCGCTTCGCCGCAGGCCGAGGCCACTTCGCCATTGAACAGCACCAGCGTCGGCGGCGTGTACTTCTGGCCCGCGGCGGCGAAGTATTTCGACCAGACGTCCTCGGTCTCGCCCAGCACCGCTGCCGCGAAATCTCCCTGCGGATCGTGCGGACGTCCGGCCACGCCCTGTTGCTGCGCACCCGCGGCGCCCTGCGTCACCGACTCGCCGGCACCGATGAGATTCAGCATCGTGCTCGGACTCACGCCCATGAAGTAGCCGACGATCAGTAGTACTACGGTGCCCAGTCCGATACCTACGCCATGGGCCGGTGTGAACCCGCGCCGGTCTTCGACGTTGTCGCTGCGACGCATGTCTTCGAGGCGCAAGGCGGTCTCCTACTTTTTATCCGGTTGGGAATTTGCCGGCGGCTGCGCGGCCTGCGGCGGCGCGAGCCCCTTCGTGTAGAGCACTTTGCCGTCCGGCTTGACGATGATGGCATCGACGTCGCCGAGGCGCTCGTAGATCGCGATGGCCGCCTCGGCACCCAGCACGAAGGCGGTCTTCGACAGGCCGTCGGTGCGGGTCGCAGTCGGCGCCAGCACGGTGGCGCTGCGCACCGCGCTGGCCGAATGCCCGGTGCGCGGATCGATGATGTGGTGATAGCGCACGCCGTTCTCGTCGAAATAGCGCTCGTAGTCGCCCGAGGTCGAGATGGCGGTATCGACCAACGGCAGGCGCGCGATGACCTCGTCCCTGCGGTCGGGATGACGGATGCCGACGATCCAGGGCTTGCCGAAACGGTCGCCGATGATGCGGCTGTCGCCGCCCGCCTGGACCATGGCGTGGTGGATGCCGCGCCTCTGCAGGATCTCGATGCCGCGGTCGACCGAGTAGCCCTTGGCAATGCCGCCCAGGTCGATGCGCACGCCCGCCTGCGAAAATCGCACCGTGCGCGTGGCCCGATCGAGCAGCACGTGGTGATAGTTCACCGCCGGGAGCGCGGCGTCGATCTGCTGTTCGGTGGGCCGGTGGTGCGCGCGGAAATCGTACATGAAGCCGACGCTGGCATAGGTGATGTCGAAGGCGCCGTCGGTGATGCGTGAATACTCGAGCGCGGTCTCGAGCAGGCCGAACAGCTCGCTGCTGATCTTCACCGGTCCCGTAGCTGCATGCGCATTGACACGCGAGATCTCGCTGTCGGGCTTGTAGGTGCTCATGGTGGTGTCGATGTGGCGCATCTCGGCCATCACGGCATCGATCGCCTGTTCACCGGCGGCATGATCATCCGACCACAGCTCGACGACGATGCGCGTGCCCATCGTGCCGTCGACAGTGCGCGACAGCCATTCCGCGCGCGCCGGCGCAGCCAGCGCGGACGCCAATGCCACTGCCACTGCGGTCGCAGCAGCGACCCGGCGTGTGGGCGCGCTCACAGCGTCAACCGGTCGCCTGGACCGGGCATCGCGACCGGCACACCCGGCAACAGCGCCGCAAACGCGCTCATCGCGCCCTGCTCGCCGTGCACCAGCACCGTGCGCTCGGCGCCGCCGACGCGCGCATGCCAGCGCAGCAACTCGCCCTGATCGGCGTGTGCTGAAAAACCGTTGATGGTATGGACCTGTGCGCGCACCGGCACCTCTTCGCCGAACAGCACGATGCTGCGGGCGCCGTCGATGATACGGCGGGCCGGCGTGCCATTGGCCGCATAGCCGACGAACACGATGCTGGCGTCGGCGCGCGGCAGGTTGTGCACCAGGTGATGGCGCACGCGCCCGCCGGTGCACATGCCGGAGCCTGCTATGATTACTGATCCGCCGACGATGCGATTGATGGCAATTGAATCGCTTGAAGCGCGCACCAGGCGCAACCCCGGGAAACCGAACAGGTCGGTGCCACCGGCCATCAACGCCGCGGCCTCGGCGTCGTAGCATTCGGGATGCTTGCGGTATATCTCGGTGGCCGACACGGCCATCGGCGAATCGAGGTACACCGGCAGCTGCGGCGGTAGCGCGCCGGAGACAATCGCCGCGCGCAGTGCATACAGGATCTCCTGGCTTCGCTCGAGCGCAAAGCTCGGAATCACCACGTTGCCGCCGCGCGTAATCGTGGCGGCGATGACGCCGACCAGTTCGATGACGGACTCGGCCGTCGAGCGATGGTTCCGGTCGCCGTAGGTCGTCTCCATCAGCACAATTTCGGCCGCTGGCGGATCGGGATCACGGATGATCGGGCGGCCCGCGCCGCCGATATCGCCCGAGAACAGCACGCGGCGCGCGCGGCCGTTTTCCGTCACCTGCACCAGCACATGCGCCGAACCGAGGATGTGCCCGGCATCGTGGAAACTGACGCGCAAGCCGGGCGCGAGTTCGATCTCGGCGCCGTACGCCGCGACGCGGCCAAAGCGGGCCATGGCAGATACGACATCGGTCTGGGTGTAGAGCGGCGCTGCCGGCCCGCCGGCGCGGCGCGCCTGCCAGGCCGCATCGTCCTCGGCCATGTGGGCGGCATCCTGCATGACGATCTGCGCCAGTTCGCGCGTCGCAGACGTAGCGATGATTTCTCCGCGGAAGCCGCGCTTCGCCAGCAGCGGCAGCCGGCCGCAGTGATCCAGATGCGCGTGCGTCAGCAGCAGGAAATCAATGGCCGCGGCATCGAAGCCCAGCGGCGCCGAGTTTTCATCCTGGAGTTCGCGGCCGCCCTGGAACATGCCGCAGTCGATCAACAGGCGTTTGCCGGCGCACTCCAGCAGGTGGCAGGAGCCGGTGACGTCGCGGTCAGCGCCGTGAAAAGACAGTTCCATCATGCCGCTCCGCCGCTGCCAAAAATGTCATCGCCGTTTTTGCGGTACCACGCGACGATGCTGTGCCAGATCGAGGCGGCGTCCTCGGCGAACCAGAACAGCCCGGCGTCCGCGGGATCGATGACGCCTTCAGCCACCAGGAATGGAATGTCGATCACGCGGCGCCAGTACTGCTCGCCCACCAGCACCACCGGCACCATATCCATCTTGCCAGTCTGCAGCAACGTCAGTGCCTCGAACAGCTCGTCCAGAGTGCCGAAGCCACCGGGAAAGGCCACCAGCGCGCGGGCGCGCTGCATGAAGTGGAGCTTGCGCATCGCGAAGTAATGGAAGCGGAAACACAGCCCGGGCGTGATGTAGGGATTCGGAAAC
>PMNQ01000245.1 GCA_003162555.1 Gammaproteobacteria bacterium
GATGCCGTCGAGCCCGGCCATCATCATGGAGGCGAACGCGAAGTACGGGTTCGCGGCCGAATCCGGGAAGCGCACTTCGATGCGGCGCGCCTTCGGGTTCGACACCCATGGAATACGGATCGACGCGCTCCGGTTGCGGGCCGAGTACGCCAGCATCACCGGCGCTTCGAAGCCCGGCACCAGGCGCTTGTAACTGTTGGTGCCCGGGTTGGTGAAGGCGTTGATCGCCTTGGCGTGCTTAATGATGCCGCCGATGTAGTAGAGCGCCGTCTCGGACAGGCCGCCGTACTTGTCGCCCGCGAACAGCGCGACGCCGGCCTTCTGCAGCGATTGATGCACGTGCATGCCTGAGCCGTTGTCGCCGACCAGGGGCTTGGGCATGAAGGTCGCGGTCTTGCCNNCTTGAGGATCTGCACTTCGTCGGCCTTTTTTACCAGGCCGCCGGCACCGACGCCGATTTCGCTCTGCCCGCCCGTCGCCACTTCGTGGTGATGCACCTCGACCTTGAGGCCCATCTCCTCGAGCGCCTTGCACATCGCCGCGCGGATGTCCTGGAAGCCATCGACCGGCGGCACCGGAAAATATCCGCCTTTCACGCCGGGCCGATGGCCCATGTTGCCTTCCGGGTAGGCGGTGTTGGAATTCCACGCGCCTTGCACCGAGTCGATCGTATAGCCGCAGCCATGCATGTCGTTGTGCCAGCGCGCGCTGTCGAAGATGAAGAATTCGTTCTCGGGACCAAACAGTGCGCCGTCGGCAATGCCGGTGGANNGGATCGCGCTCATAGCCCTGCATCGTGGCCGGCTCGATGATGTCGCAACGGATGTTGACGGTCGAGTCGGCGAAGAACGGGTCGATCACCGCGGTGGAAGCGTCCGGCAGCAGGATCATGTCCGACTCGTTGATGCCCTTCCAGCCACCGATCGAGGAGCCGTCGAACATCTTGCCTTCGACGAAGAATTCCGGATTCACGTAGCCTGATGGAATCGTGACGTGCTGTTCCTTGCCACGTGTGTCAGTGAAGCGCAGGTCGGCAAACTTCACTTCCTTTTCCTTGATCAGCTTCACTACATCGGTCGGTGTCATATCGCCTCCGTTGGAATAAATCGCGTGCCCCGGGCCCCAGCTCAATGCAGGGGCTGTGCCATCCCACCGTCAATGGGATTTACTCATCAGATCATGGAGTTATGCGCGCACTAGCCGCCCTTCGGCGCCCATTTGCACTATTATAGGGCGTAAATGCGACTTGCGCACCGTTGTTGTGCATGGGCACATGGCTAAGGTTGCTGGCCTGCGGCCGGCCGGCACTCCTTCTGTATACTCGCGCGCCAGTTCCTTAGCGGCGCTCGGGCGGGTCAGCACTTCATGAAAACCGGCAGGATCGGCCCCAGGCCGGCCACATTCCAGGAGCTGATTTTCTCGCTGCAGCGGTACTGGGCGAACTTAGGCTGCGTGATCCTGCAGCCCTACGACATGGAAGTCGGCGCCGGCACATTTCACACCGCCACTTTCCTGCGCGCGATCGGGCCCGAGCCCTGGGCCGCCGCGTACGTGCAGCCGTCGCGTCGGCCGACCGATGGCCGCTATGGCGACAATCCATTCCGGCTGCAGCACTACTACCAGTTCCAGGTGTTGATCAAGCCATCGCCCGCGGACTTGCTCGAGCTCTATCTCGGGAGCCTGAAGGCCGTTGGTTTCGATCCGCTCGTCAACGATATCCGTTTCGTCGAGGACAACTGGGAGTCGCCGACGCTCGGCGCCTGGGGATTGGGCTGGGAGGTGTGGCTGAACGGCATGGAGATCAGCCAGTTCACCTACTTCCAGCAGGTCGGCGGCCTCGACTGCCGTCCGGTGAGCGGCGAGATCACTTACGGGCTCGAGCGCCTCGCGATGTATCTGCAGAATGTCGAGAGCGTGTTCGATATCGTCTGGACCGACGGACCGCATGGGCGCGTGAGCTACCGCGACGTATTCCACCAGAACGAGGTGGAGCAATCGAAGTACAACTTCGAGCACGCCGACACGGCGGTACTGTTCCGCCACTTCGACGAATACGAGGCGGCCTGCAACGCGCTGCTCGCGGTGCCGCTCGCGCTCCCCGCATACGAGCAGGTGCTCAAGGCCTCGCACACTTTCAACCTGCTGGATGCGCGCCGCGCCATCTCGGTCACCGAGCGCGCGCGCTTTATTCTTCGCGTGCGCACGCTGGCGCGCGGCGTCGCGCAGGCCTACTACGCCAGCCGCGAGGCGCTTGGATTTCCGCTGCTGGCTGGCGCTGGCGGCACAAAAACGCCCGCATGAGCAGCGTCGACAAAAACGGCGCCACAAACGCCTCCGCAAACGAAGTCGTGAAAATCGAGCGCCGTGATTTCCTGTTCGAGCTCGGCACCGAAGAGCTGCCGCCCAAGGCACTGGGGCAGCTCGAGGCTGCGCTGCGCGACGGAATTGCGGCCGGCCTCAAGGCTGCCGGCCTGCGCCACGGCAAGATCGAATCCTTCGCGACCCCGCGCCGGCTGGCCGTGCGCGTGCNNTTACCTCGCCGCGCAGCAACCGGACCAGTCGATCCGCCGACGTGGCCCACCGCTGCGTGCCGCCTTCGACGCAAGTGGCGCGCCGACGCGGGCGGCGCAGGCCTTCGCCGCGAGCTGCGGCGTGGCGCTTGAAGCGCTCGGCCGCGAGCGCGATGACAAGGACAACGAATACCTGTGGTACGGCGGCACGAAACCCGGTGCGGCGACCATCACTGTGCTCGCTGGCATCGTGACCGCAGCGCTCGACGCGCTGCCGATACCGAAACGCATGCGCTGGGGTGCGGGCGAGGCGCAGTTCGTGCGCCCGGTGCATTGGCTGGTGATGCTGTATGGCAATGACACCGTACCGGCCACGATCCTCGAGACCGTGGCGGGACGCGCCACGCGCGGGCATCGCTTTCATGCGCCGCGCGAACTGCCGCTGCGCACGCCAGCGGGCTATGAAAGGACGCTGCTGACGCGCGGCAAGGTCATTGCCAGCTTCGCCGCGCGCCGCGAACGTATTCGCTCACAAGTCGACGAAGCCGCGACGCAGGCCAACGGCCGCGCGATCTTCAACGACGAACTGCTGGATGAAGTCACCGCATTGGTCGAGTGGCCGGTCGCGATGGCCGGGCGGTTCGATGAGCGCTTTCTCTCACTGCCGCGTGAAGTGCTCATCGCGACGCTCCAGGACCATCAGCGCTATTTTGCGGTGGAGGACGCGCATGGCACTCTGTTGCCCTGGTTCATCACCGTGAGCAACATCGAGAGCCGCGAGCCCGCCGTCGTGCGCAGCGGCAACGAACGCGTGGTGCGCCCGCGCCTCGCCGACGCCGCATTCTTCTGGGAGCAGGACCGGCGCACGCCGCTGTCCGCGCGCATCGAGGCACTCGACCGCGTCACTTACCAGGCGCAGCTCGGTTCGATCGGCGACAAGCTGCGGCGCGTGTCCGCGCTCGCGGCGAGCCTGGCCTCGACCTGCGGCGCGGACCTCAAGCGCGTGGCGCGCGCCGCGCAGCTTGCCAAGTGCGATCTGCTCAGCGCCATGGTCGGCGAGTTCCCGGAACTGCAGGGCGTGATGGGCGCCTACTACGCGCAGGCCGACGGCGAGGATGCCGAAGTCGCCACCGCGATCCGCGAGCACTATCTGCCGCGCGGCGCGGGCGACGTGCTGCCTGCGACGCCCACCGGCATGGCGCTCGCACTGGCTGATCGCATCGACACGCTCTGCGGCATCTTCGCGATCGGACAGAAGCCCAGCGGCACGCGCGATCCCTTCGGCCTGCGGCGCGCGGCGATCGGCGTGCTGCGCCTGGCGCGCGAGCGCGCGCTCGATTTCGACCTGCGCGCGCTCATTGAACAGTCGCTCGCCGCGCAGCCGGTCGCCGATCTCTCGCCGCGCGCTGCCGCGGTCGCCGACGAGGTCTACGGCTACGTGATGGAGCGGCTCCGCGCGCAGTATCTCGAAGACGCCGCGAGCGCCGTCACCACCGAAGTGTTCGATGCCGTGCTCGCGACCGCACCGCGTTCGCTCCTGGATGCCGATGCGCGCACCGCCGCGCTGGTGAGTTTTCTCGCGCTCCCCGCGGCTGCGAGTCTCGCGGCCGCCAACCGGCGTATCGCCAATATCCTGAAGAAATCGACCGCTGGTGTGCCGGCCACGATCGATGCTTCGCTGCTGCAACCAGGAGCAGAGTTGGCACTGCATGCCGCGCTGATTAAACATCGGCCGACAGTCGAGGCCGCGCTCGCGCGCAGCGATTATCGTGGCGCGTTCACGGTGCTGGCGCAGCTCCGGCCCGGGATCGACGCGTTCTTCGATGGCGTCATGGTCAATGATCCGGACGCGCGCCTGCGCAACAACCGCCTCGCGCTGCTGGGCGAACTGCGTGCGCTGTTCACGCGCATCGCCGACCTGTCGCGACTGCCCGGCTAGCGCCTGCTCATGCAGTGGCTGGCTTCGTTCTTTTTCACGATCTTCCTGTTCGTGTGGACCGGCCTCTACGCCGTGATGTTCACTTTCGTGGGCCCGCTGCTACCGTTTCGCGCGCGTTTTCCGATGGCGCGCGCCTGGGGCGGCGTGCTGCTGACCGTGTTGCGCGTCGTCTGCCGCCTCGACTACCGCATCGAGGGCGCCGAGAATCTGCCGGCCGGCAATCACGTGGCGCTGATCAAGCATTCATCCGCCTGGGAAACCTTCGCGCAGGTGGTGCTGGTGCCACACCACGTGTGGGTGCTAAAGCGCGAACTCACCTGGGTGCCTTTCCTCGGCTGGGCGCTGCGGCTCATGCACTGCATCGCGATCAACCGCGGCGCCGGCAAGAGCGCGGTGCAGAGCGTGCTCGAGCAGGGCAAGGCGCGGCTCGCGGAAGGCGAATGGATCGTGATCTTCCCCGAGGGCACGCGCATGCCGCCGGGTGAGACGCGCCGCTACGGCGTGAGCGGCGCGCTGCTGGCCGCGGAGAACGGCCGGATGATCGTGCCCGTGGCGCACGACGCGGGCTATTACTGGCCGCGCCGCGGCCTGTACAAGAAGCCCGGCACGATACGCGTCGTGATCGGCCCGCCGATTGCGACCGCCGGCCGCGAGGCGCGCGAGGTCAACGAGGAAGCGCAGAACTGGATCGAGGCGCACTCGCGCCACTAACGGCCGCGCGCTGCCTTTGGCCAGCGCGCGGAATCTAGCGTCCCAGCGCTGCGTTGAGCGTCGCGAGCTCGCTGGCTGCATCGGCCAGGATCGGACCCGACTCCGCTTTGGCCAGTCCAAGGCGTTGCGCGGCGCGCGCGCCGGGAAGCGCCGCGGCCAGCTTCTCGGGCGAATCCAGGTGACGGCTGATCAATGAGGCACAGGCCAGCACGTCGGCGAGCGGTGGTCCCGGCCGTGTTTCCTCGTTGCGGTGCTCATAGGCCTGCACCGACTCGATGACCTCGTCGGCGACGTGCCAGCTTTCGAGCAGGGCGCGCGCGATGTTGATATGCCAGTTCCTGACGATTGCCTGGTAGCCGGCGGCGTCGGCGAACAACTCCGGATGGCGGCTGGCACGCGTCAGGATGTAGACCTTGCCGACGCCGGCCACGAGCGCCGCGAACAAGGCCGTGTCGGCGCTCGCGCGCTGGCTGCGGCGCGCGACCACGCAGGCGGTCGATGCAAAGCTCACGCTCTCGCGCCAGTTACTCGCGAGTTGCTCCTCGATGTTGGCGTACTCGGCGCGTGAGCCCAGCTGCGCCATCGCGAAGCTGACCGCCGCCGCGCGCAGGCTGTCGAAGCCCATGCGCGACACGGCCGTGCGCAGATCGGTGATCGGCTGGCTGGAAGGGTTCATGGCCGCGGAATTCGCCAGGCTCACGACCCGCGCTGCGAGCATCGGCTCGGCGCCGACGAGGCGCACCACCATCTCCGTGCTGACCGCGTCGTCGGCCAGCACCTGTTGCACGCGCAGCGCCACCTCCGGGAAGCTCGGCAGCTCGACCGGCCCGTGCGACAACGAGACCGCCAGCTCGCGCACGAACGCGAATCCCGGGCTGTCATCGGAATGTGACGGCCCGTCCGGCGGCGTGGCGGCTGCAGGCTTGTTGTTCATCGCCCCGAGGATATCGGCAGGCGATTCACTTCACTTAAGGAGCTGCGTCACACCGCCGGCAGAACTTCAGGCAGCCGGGGCAGTCCCCGGGTCGATCGGGCTGCCGGCGGCTGCTTCATTGACGAGGCGATGCCCGAGCTTGCGGCCCAGCCAGCGCTCGAAATCGTCCATCACGGTAAAGCCGGCGGGCACCATGATCAGGGCCAGTGCGGTTGAAGTGATCAACCCACCGATCACCGCGATCGCCATCTGGCCCTGCAGCGCGGCGTCGCCGGCGAGACCGAGTGCGAGCGGCAACATGCCGGCGATCATGGCCACCGAAGTCATGACGATCGGCCGCGCGCGCTTGTGGCCGGCCTCGAGCAGCGCGGTCAGGCGATCCTTGCCGGCGCGCATTTCCTCGATCGCGAATTCCACCAGCAGGATCGAGTTCTTGGCGACCAGGCCCATCAGCATCAGGATGCCGAGGAACGTGCCGATGGACATGGGGCTGCCGGTAAGGGCGAGAGCGACGGCAGTTCCACCGAAGGATAAAAACAGCGCGGCCATGATCGTGACTGGCTGGAACAGGCGTGCGAACAGCAGCACCAGCACGGCAAACACCAGCATGACTCCCGCGACAATCGCCAGCAGGAAGCCCGTGATCAGTTCCCCCATGTACTGCGCCTGGCCTACCTCCACGATCTGCACGCCGGGCGGCAGGTTCTTGTAAATGGGCAGGCCACGGATCTTGTCCATCGCCGGGCCAAGCTCGGTATGGTTCAGGTCGGCCTCAAGCGAGAGACGGCGCTGCTGGTTGTAGCGGCGGATCTTCGACGGGCCCTGGCCAAACCCAATATCGGCAACCGCTTTGAGCGGCACCGTTGCACCGCTTGCCGTTCGCACTGGCAGGTTCTCGAGCGTTGACAGGTTGCTGCGCGCCGACTCCACCAGGCTGACGCGGATCGGGATCTGCCGGTCGGCCAGCGAGAATTTCGCTTCGTTCTGCTCGATCTCGCCGAGCGTGGCGACGCGCACGGTATCGCTGATGCTCGCCACCGTGACGCCAAGCTGCGCCGCGAGATCAAGCCGCGGATGAATCACCAGCTCGGGGCGCGCCATGTCGCCGTTGATGCGCGGGTCGCGCAATTCCTTCAGCGTGCGCATCTGGTCGATCGCGGTATGCGCGGTCTGCTCGACCAGCTCCGGGTTGCTGCCGACGACGAACAGTGTCAGATCACGCCCGCCGCCATCCGACTGGCTCTGGAAGGTCAGGCGCGCGTCCGGAATGACGCGCAGTTCCTTGGTGAGCTGCGCCTCGAATTCCTTCTGGCTGAGCTTGCGCTCAGCGGGTTTCACCAGCTGGACGAAGATATTGCCCGAGCGCACTTCGCCGTCATCATCCTCGCCCACCGACTCGACGATGGATTTCACTTCGGGACGGCGACGCAGGATCTGGTACGCGGCCGCCGAGGCCTGCGCGGTCTGGCTGAGCAGCACGCCGGGCGGCAACTCCACCTTGAGCACCGAGGATGAGCTGTCGCTGTCCGGGAAGAAAGCCGTCGGCACCATCGCCAGCCCAAAGAGCGAGATCACGACGTACACGAAGCCGGCGCCGATCGTCTTCCAGCGATTCTTGACCGTCCAGCGCAGCGTCTTGAGGTACCACTCCATGATGGGTCCGTCGGCGCTGCGCAGTCCCGCGTGAGGCTTGAGCGTGTAGGCCGCCAGCAGCGGGGTGATCAGCCGCGCCACCACCAGCGACAGGAACACCGCCACCGCCACCGTGAAGCCGAACTGGATGAAGAACTGCCCGACCAGTCCGCCCATGAAACTCACCGGCAGGAACACCGCGATGATCGCCATCGAACAGGCCACCACCGCCAGGCCAATCTCGTCAGCGGCGTCCATCGCGGCGCGGTAGCCGCTCTTGCCCATCTTCATGTGGCGCGTGATGTTTTCTATTTCGACGATCGCGTCGTCGACCAGCACGCCGGTGATCAGGCAAAGCGCCAGCAGGCTCATCTGGTTGAGCGTGAAGCCGAACCACTGCATGAACGCGAAGGTGGGGAGCGCGGCCAGCGGAATCGCCAGCGCGGCGATGCCGGTCGCGCGCCAGTCGCGCAGGAACAGGTACACGATCGCCACCGCCAGCAGCGCGCCCTCGATCAGCGCCTCAATCGAGGCCTGGTATTGCTGCTTGGTGAAATCGACCGTGGTGAAAACCTGTTTGATGTGAATGCTGGGATTCTCGGTGGTGATCTTGCCCAGCTCATCCTGCACGCGCTTGAGCGTGTCGACATCCGAGGCGCCCTTGGCTTTCATGACCCCGAAGGTGGTCGCCGGCCGGCCATCCAGCCGCGAGATCGAACGTACTTCGGCGATGCCGTCGCGCACGTCGGCGATATCGCCGAGCCGCACCACGCGGCCATCGAGCAGCGTGAACCGGGTATCGGCCAGCAGTGTCGCGGTGCGCGCACTGCCGAGCACGCGGATCGACTGTTCGCTCCCGCCGACCTGCGCGCGTCCGCCGGCCGCGTCGATGTTCACCTGCCGCAGCTGATCGTTGACCTCGGCTGCGGTGATGCCGAAGGACTGCATGCGCGCCGGATCCAGGTCGACGCGCATCTCGCGGTTGACGCCGCCCGAACGATTGACCTGCGCCACGCCGCGCACGGCCAGCAGCCGCTTGTTGATCGTGTCGTCGACGAACCAGGAGAGCTGTTCCTCGGTCATGCCGGTGGTGCTGACCGCGTAGTAGACGATCGGACCGCCGTCGATTTCCTCGCGGCCGATGTTCGGCTCCATGATTCCGGACGGCAGCTCGGAGCGCACGCGCGCCACGGCATCGCGCACATCAGTAGTCGCGCGATCGACCGGCGTGCCGATCTGGAATTCCACGAACACCATCGCCATGCCTTCGGTGGCGCGCGAGACGATGTTCTTGACGTTGCCGATCTTCGAGACCGACCCTTCCACTTTCTGCAATACCTGGGTCTCGATCTCCGAAGGCGCAGAGCCCGGTACGCCGATCAGCACGTGCACGAAGGGCGCGGACACATCGGGATTCAGCGTGACCGGCATGCGAATGAAGGCGACGACGCCGAACACCGTCAGCACCGCGAACAGCACCAGCGGGAAAACCGGGTGCGTGATCGCCCAGGCGGAGATGCGCCTCACGGCGCGCTCACCACGGCATTGGCAGCGCCAGAGGTCGCGTTGCGCTTGCCATTGGCATCAGCGCCGCCGCCACCACTGCCACCGCCGCTGGCGAGATTGCCCGGCGCCACCTGCACCGCCTCGCCAGTACGCAGGAATGCGCCGGCGATCGCGACCACGCGTTCGTTGCCGGTGAGTCCGCTGCTGATCAGCAGTCCTTCCGAATGCGCGCCGGCGACCGTGACCGCGCGCCGCACGACCTTGTCGTCGGCGCCGACGATGAGCGTGTAGCTGCCCTGCTCATCGCTCAGCACCGCGGTCTGCGGCAGGACCACGCCGACGGTCGCACCGGCCTGCACGTCGGCGCGCGCAAACGCGCCCGGCCGCAGATTCTGGTCGGCCGCCGGCAGCGAGATGCGCACCGTTCCCTGGCGCGTCACCGTGTCAATGACCGCGCCAATCTGCCAGACCTTGCCGGCGAATGGCTGCGCCACGCCTTCGAGGCGCACCAGCGCAATCTGCCCGACCTTGAGTCGCGGCATGTCCTGCTCGGCGACCTGGCCGCGCATTTCAATCTCGCCGTCACGCGCCAGGCGAAACAGCGGCGCGGCGCCCGGCAACGCGATCTGGCCGACTTCGGCCGCGCGCGTCAGCACGATGCCATCGCTCGGCGCCACGACCGAGGTTCGCTGCCAGCGCGTGTGCGCTTCGGAGAGCTGCGCTTCGGCGGCCTTGGCCTTGGCTTTCGCGGTCAGCGCCGCGGTGCGGCGGCGATCGAATTCTTCGGCGGAAAAGGAATCGCGCGCCCCTTCGGCGCGTGCATATTCGGCCTGCGCCGTGGCCGCGTTGGCGCGCAGCTCATCGACCGTTGCTTCCGCACCGTCGACCTGCGACTGCGCGGTCAGCGGATTCAGCCTCGCGAGCACCTGTCCACGGTGCACGTGATCGCCGGGCTCGACCAGCACGGCGCTGATGCGGCCGCCGTCGCCCTCGACGCCGATCGGCATGTCGTTCTGCGCGCTGATCTGGCCGGTCAGAGACACTGTCGCGGTCACGTTGCCGAGCGCGGGCACCACCACGGTAACCAGCGGCGGCGCGTTCTGATCCTTGGACATGGCATCGGCGGACGAGTGGCCGAGCTTCGCGACTACGAAGATCGCGATCACTACAACGGCGGCGGCCCCGAATAGCATTCCACGGGAGGGCGAGCGCAGACGGCGCCAGCCACGGGTCTCTTCGTTCATGTACGGCTCCAGTTCCGTAAGGGACAGGCGCATCCCGTGCCCCCGGTCCCCGTTAGACTCAGCAACCCGGCCGCAGGTTTCACCAGGCTCCACCCCGGGCGGCACCAAGCGCGAGGGGCCGCATTCTACGCGCTCCAGATTACCGTTATGGCCTTCAGGCGGCCGCCGGCTCGATGCAGCGCTCCCCCTGATTTCGTGGCGCGTTCACGTAGCGGCTGACCGCATAAAACTCGAATTCACTCAATGAGTTATCAACTTTCTCGGCGAGCCGTTGGGTATGGTCGGCGGGCCAGTCGGAGAGCCACTCCGCCCAGTCCGCCTCGGGCAACACGACCGGCATGCGGTCGTGGACAGCCGTCATCTGCCTGGATGCGGCGCGGGTCAGGATTGCGAAGCTGGGCTGCATGTCGCCGCTCGGGTTCCGCCACTCGGACCACAGCCCGGCGAAGCACAAACCGGCCATCGCGGGCGCGTGGATGAAGTACGGCACCTTCCCTTCGGGCGTCACTTTCCATTCGTACCAGCCCAGCGCCGGCACCAGGCAGCGTGTGTGCCGCACGGCACTGCGCCACATCGGCTTCGACGCGGCTTCCTCGGAACGTGCATTGATCGTTGACGTCGGAAGTCCGGGTCTTGACCACCAGTGTGGGATCAGTCCCCAACGCAAAGACAGCGCCTCGCGTTCGCCGCCGGCGGCGCGACGAATCACCGGCAGCTGCATCGACGGCGCAGCGTTGTAGACGCGCTCGAAGGGATTCAACACGCGGATGTTGTACTCGCGCTCGATGGCGGCCTGCTCGCGCGATACGAATCGCCCGCACATCAGGCGAGCGGCGACACGCCGAACAGACGCTCGTGAGCCCAGTACACAACCACAAAATACAGCGCCAGCCCGGCGACGACCACGATGGCATCGTTCCATTTCGAAGCCTTCACGCCCGGCGCCGCGCGCGGCGTGCGGCGCTTGAGCGAAATGCGGTCGATGACGGCCCAGGCGAGAAAACCGCCGAACAGCAGCACATCGGCCGCGGTGCCGTTCGCGAGCAGGTGCGCGAATGCCCACAGCTTGACCGCCGCGAGCATCGGATGCTTCGCGGCAGTCTGGATTCTTCCCGGAAAATAGGCCGCCAGCAGCAACGGAAATACCGGCAGCATCAGTACGCGCACCACGCCGTGCGTCCACGCGGCAGGCCGGTACCAGATGATCGGCGCGGCGCGCGTCAAACCGAAACCGTGGATGATCAGGAGCAGCGAGAGCAGCGAGAGCACCGAGTACATGCCGCGCCACGCGCCGCCGCCGGTGCGCGCCACGACCCGGTCGCGCCAGTGCGGCGCGACGATCGAGATCGAGTGCGTGCCGAGGAACAGGATCAGACCGGCAATGAGGCTGTACATCCTTAGGTCTCCTGTAGCTGTTGGCGCCGCGGAAACGGCGTTCGCGAAATCCATGGCCGACCGCGACCTGGCCGCGCTCAGGTCGCGATCGCCAGTCGTTCCGAATCGTAGACGCGCCGCGTCAGCAGGAACACGGCCGTCGCCGCAAGCAGTGTTACCACCGCGCTCAACGCCAGCGCCAGCGCTGGCACCGGTTCGGCGCGCAGCAGGCGCATGATCGCGAGCTGCTGGCCGAGCAGCGGCACGGCGTACATCCACAACTGCGCCTTGACCGGCAACACGCTGAGCACGATCGAGGGGATCAGCGGCACGAGCTGCGCGATGCCAAGATAGGTCTGCGCCTCGCGCACACTGCGCGCGAACGCGGCGATCAGGATCTGGCCGATGCACAGCAGCAGCACCAACGGCACCAGCACCGGCAGCGCGATCGCGAAGAAGTGCGGTCCGAGCGCCAGGCTCATGCCCAGTTGCTCGGTGGGCATGAACATACCCACGCACAGAAATGCCAGCAGGCCGAGCGTGAGGCTCGCGGTGCTGAAGCTCGCGGTGGCCAGCAGTTTGCCGAGCAGGATGCGATCGCGCGGCACAGGATTGGCGAGCAGCGGTTCGAGCGATTGGCGCTCGCGCTCGCCCGCGGTCGAGTCGATCGCCAGCCACAGCCCGCCGATGAAAATGGTCAACACCAGCATGTACGGCAGCATCGCGAACAGCAATGCGCCGCGCCCCTGCGGCGTCGCGGTGTCACGGTTTGCCACCACCAGCGGCGATGCGATGCTGGGCGCAAGCCCGCGCGCCAACAGCCGCAGCGCGCCGTTCCGATGGCTGTAACTGTCGAGCATGCCGCGCAGCCGATCGACGTCGCTCCCACCCTCGCGGCGCGAAGAGTCGTAGATGATCTCGACCTGCGCCGGGCGTCCGGCGCGCCAGGCGGCGCCGAAATCGGCCGCGATGCGCAGCGCCAGGTCTATACGCTGTTCCCGGACTGCGAGCTCCGGGTCCGCGATGGCCGGCTTGACCACCAGACCCATCTGCTTCATGGCATCGATCAGCTCCGGCGCGCGCTCGGCGCCGATGACCACCACCGGCAGCGGCCGCTCGGCCTTTTCCAGCTCGCGTCCAATCACCAGGCGCATCAGCACCAGGAACAGCACTGGTCCGAGCAGCGGCCCGAGCAGCAGGCTGTTCATCAGCACGCGCCGGTCGCGCAAGGATTCGCGCATTTCCTTGAAGTAAACCACCCATGTCGCACTCATGGCGTTTCACCGATGAGCTTGACGAAGGCTTCCTCGAGCTGCTGCTCGCCAGCCAGCTCGCGCAGCTGCGCAGGCGTGCCGTCGGCGACCACGCGGCCGTGCGCGATGATGACGATGCGGTCGCACAGCGCGGCGACTTCCTGCATCAGGTGTGTCGACAGCAACACGCAACGTCCCGCGGCTTTCAGCCCGCGCAGGAACTCGCGCAGGCCCCGCGTCGCCATCACGTCGAGCCCGTTGGTCGGCTCATCGAGCAGCACGTTGCGCGGCGCATGCACCAGTGCGCGCGCGATCGCCGTCTTGACGCGCTCGCCCTGCGAAAACCCCTCGGTGCGCCGGCCTGCGATCTCCTGCATGCCGAGCGTCGCGATCAGCGTGTCGCAGGACTGGCGCGTCGCCTCCGCGTCCATGCCCTGGAGCGCGGCGAAATACTCGATGTTCTCGCGCGCGGTGAGCCGCTTGTAGATGCCGCGCGAATCCGGCAGCACGCCGATCGTGCGCCGCACCGCCAGCGGTTCGAGCACCGCGTCGCGCCCGTCGACCCGCACGGTGCCGGCATCGGGCTTCATCAGCGTGTAGAGCATGCGCAGCGTGGTGGTCTTGCCCGCGCCGTTCGGCCCCAGGAGCCCGGTGATCTCGCCGTCGCGCGCGCTGAAGCTCACGTTGTCGACGGCGCGCCTGGCGCCGAATGACTTGTGGAGTCCCTGAACCTCGATCACTTTGAAATCCCCGTCATGGATTGCTGCCGTTCGCGTCGATGAAGAACGGCGTCGGCCCCAACTGATCGAGGCAGTGTGCATCGAGCGAGCGAGCGTCGAGTTTGCGCAGGAACTCATCGAGGATCCGCGGCATGCAGCCGACTGACACCAGGCCGTGTCCCTGGCCCGCCACCTGCAGCACGCGTGCCCGCGGCAGTGTGCGCGCAATCTGCGTGGCGTAGCGCGGCGGCGTCACCGGGTCGCGCTCGCCCGCCAGCAGCAGCACCGGCACCGCGCCGCTGAGCGGCTCACCGAAATCCGCCGGACGCGCGCCGTGCGGCCACTGCGGGCAGGCCGCCAGCAGCCATTCGATCAGCGCATTGCCCATCACCGTACCGGCATCGGCCGGATTGGCCTTCAGCCGATCTGCGTCCTCGGCGCAGGTCACCGACAGGGCCATGCCGCCGGTCATGCTGTCCGATACGTCGCCGACCACGACCTGGGCCTGTCCGAGCAGCGGCTCGTAGTGACCGCTATCGGCTTCCTGCAGCACGTAGGGCAGGAGCGCGGCGGTATATGGACTGTACGCGTACAGCCGCACGAGCTGCACCAGCGCGCCAGCATCGATGGTCTTCTGCTGCACCTGGAAAGTGTAGGGATCGCGCAGCGTGAGCTGCTGCGGATGCTCACGGAGCCGTGCGAGCAACCGCCGTAGCGTCTGATAGGGATCGCCGTAGCGCGTGCTGCAGCTGCGGTCAACTGTACAGCTCTTGAAGAGCACCTCAAGTGCGTCCTCCAGGTTTTTCGCGTGCTCGCTGCCAAGCACGAGCGAATCCGGCACCGCGCTGTCGAGCACGATCGCGCGCACGCCCTGCGGATAGCGACGCGCATACTGCTGCGCCATGCGCGTGCCGTAGGACACGCCAATCAGATCGAGTCGCGGGCTGCCCAGCGCGCGCCGCACCAGCTCCAGGTCTTCGACCGCATCGGTCGTGGCGTAGTACTGCGGCGCGGCGGTGGGCGCCAGTCGCGCCACGCAGGCGCGCAGCACCTCTGCGGTGTGCGCCGTGGGCGCTGCAGGCACTGCGGGAGCAGCAGGCGTCGCCGAATTGTTTTTTTCGTCGCCGCAATCGAGCGCGTTGGAACCGCCGGTGCCGCGCTGGTCGACGAGCAGCACCGCGCGCTGCTTGCGCAAGGGTTCGAACGCGCCGGCGATCGAAGGATAGTCATCGGTGGCCGCACCGCCCGGTCCGCCGTCCAGGAAAGTCACCAGGTCGGGTTCGGCCTGCGCCGCCTCGGCGCGTACCAGCGCGACCCGCAGGCGAATGTGCCGGCCGCCCGGCGCGGCGTGATTCTCCGGCACTTCGAAACCAGTGCAGTAGGCGCGCATCGTGGGCGTGCCGAAGCCGCGCCTGCCGATGTCGCAGGGGTCGAGCGTGAGAGTGCCCATGTGCAGAACATCGGGCGCGACCGCGGACACGGCCAGCGCTGCATCGCTGTGGCCGGCGCGATGTTGCAGCTGCGACCAGACCAGGGCCGCGGCCAGCAGCAGCAGGATCACGACGCGGCGCAGGCGCGGATTCATGAGGAGTGGCGCCGCGCGCGGCGACCCTTGCGCAACTGCAACACGAGGTAGATCACGATGATGACGTTCAGCGTGGTGGCGCCGAGCACGGCGAGGGGCTTGTGGTGATGTCCGAAGAACAGTTGCCACAACTCGAAGGGGATGAGCGATGCCGTTGCGATGACCGTGAGCCATTCCGCCCAGGTCTTGCGCAACCACAGGCCAATGCCCTCGGTCAGCAGCACCGCCGTGTACAGCGCGGTCACCAGCAGTATGCTGCCGATACGCGCCGAGCCGAGCGAATCGAACCAGTCGAGCGCCCGCTCGAGCAGCCGCCGCTCGAAAGTATCGGTCAGCGTATTGAGCCAGTCGTGCAGTTGCTCGACCAGCGCGGGATTGAGCAGGCGGTACAGGCCGTAGGTCGTCGCCAGCAGCAGCAACGCCTTGCAGATCTTGAACAGACCTATCAGGCGCAAGCCATCTATGCGCCGGGCAGGGCTCTTGGTGGTCGATCGCATGCGACTAGTCTAGCGTGCCTTGGGTGTCAGGCGCGCCTGCAGCGCAAAGCCCGCGGCGATGGTGGCCAGCATAAGGAAGTATGCCAGCGCGCCGTAGACGGTCAGCCCTGGAATAGCCCACAGCAGCAGCGTGTCGTTGCCGCCGGGCACCAGCGCCGCGCCAAATCCCATGACCAGACCCCCGGCGGCGCAGCGCAGTGCGCGCCGCCATGCAGGCCTCTGCAACCGGAAGCTCCCTGCCAGCCATGCGCCGGCCAGAGCGCCTGCGAACAGCAGCAGCGCCGACAGGTTGGCGGTCCAGTCCATCAGCGCGTGGCGACCGTGCGCGAGCGAGTCGATCACCGTACCGTAGCTCCAGCCGGGGTGACGCGCATACACCAATCCGGCCAGCAGGCCCGCGCACAACGCCAGCCAGACGCCGGGCGGCCGCGCGCGCCAGATCAGCACGATGATCAGCAGCGCGAAGCCGATCGCACCGGCCATCCACAGCGGACCCATGGCCGCATGCGGACCGGTGCCTGTACCAGCGGGAAACAGCGCCAGCGCTTCAGCGACTCGCGCACCCGCGCCGATACCGGCGAGCGTAAAGAGAAAATTGAGATTGCCGGACCCCAGGTATAGCACGCTGCCGAGATAGCAGCCGCCGTTGACCATTGCGCCCATTCCCAGCAACAATCCGCCAGTGATGACTCCGGCGTGGAACGGCACCGCGCCCGGCAGCAGCACGGAGGCCGGCGCCAGTCCGGCGAACAGCAGCAACACCACGCCCGCGCTGCTGGCGGCGAGCGCGAGCCGTTGCAGTCCCGAGAAATTGCGCGCCACCATTGCCTGCTGCACGCCGGCGACAGCACACAGACTGACGCGTGACAGCATCGCACCGAGCGCAAAAGTCAGCAACAGAAGTAGCGCGTCAACCATCGACTTCTGCACCTTCCAGTCAACGCGCCGCCGGGATGCGCAGCGCGACGTCGGGACAGTTGCCGTGCACACCGCGGCCGCACTCGATCGGCTTCAGAGTCTTGCTCAGACACACACGCACTTCGGAAAGTTCAGCGCGATTGCAGGCCACGACCAGGCCGTTGTCCGGCACGGCCGGATTTGCGGCACGAAACTCGGCGGCGATTGCCGCCGCGTCCATTGACAGGCTGGTGCGCGGCGCAGCGAACGCCTCCGGGATCTTCACGACGGCGAGCGCACGGTCGGCGGTGTTGAAGTAGGCCAGCGCATCGAGCCCGCTGCAACTGCCGTGGCGTTGCCATTCATGCTGCATGAGGCGCGGACTTGCAAACAACGTTCGCCCGCGCGCCTCGGCATCGGGCGGGAGAGGCGCGTCGGGCGCGCAGTTCTCGGGATAACCGCCGCCCGAGTTCTGCGGCCACAGACCGTGCAACACGAAACCATAGCCCTTGCTGCATTGCGCGCGGTCTTCGTTGTGAGTAAGGCAGTAACTCGGCGACCAGGACAGCGACAGCAGGAAATAATCGTATTGCCCGGCAATCGCCGGCGCCGCGCCGGAATTGCCGGAACCGCCGGAATCACGCTGGCCGCCGTGGTAGCCGCCATGATGGCGCACATAGGCGAGGCCGACCGCGACGCACACCACGAGCCACAGCAGTCCGGACGCACTGAGTTTTCCCCGCTGCACGCGCGCGCCTCAGTGGCTGCTGGCGGCGCGACGTATCAACAGCTGCGCAGCGTGCGGCTGATCATCGATCAACAGCGAGACCGATTGAGCCTTCGCATTCACGCTGACCGGCACTGCGTGATCCTGCACCTGGGCCGTGGCCACGCCCTGCCAGCCATGCACCGTCACGCGCAGCTGCTTCCACCAGGGCTGAAACGAACCGGCGCGCTCTTCAAATGTGATTGCGATTCCGTCAGCGCGTTGTTCACAGCGCAGGCTTTGCCGCAAATATTCGCCGCGCGTGTAGGCCATGCTGTGGCCGTCGTCCTGATAGATCTCACCGCGGCAGTCATCGCCCGGATACACATCGAGCGACAGCGGACCGTCCGGCGTCTCCGCCGTGCTCTGCGTCAGCGGCTGGCGCGGCAGGATCGCGCCGCCGCGCACGAACACCGGCAGCTTGTCGAGACCCGGCGTCGCATCGAGCACGAAACCTAAGCGCGTCACCGCGCTACCCGCCTCGCCCGCGCGGCCCGCCGCCTGCGGGAGCGTCGCCGCATCCATGCCAGTCCAGTAGTCGTACCAACGCCCGGCTGGCAGGCAGATGGTGTAGTTCGCTGGTGATTCCAGCACCGGCGGCGGCGCCACCAGCAGTCGTTCGCCCAGCATGAACGTGGTGTCCTGTCCGCAGGGCGCGCTCAGCGCCTCCGGGAAATCGTAGAACACCGGCCGCATCAGTGGCGCGCCGTTGTGCGCGTTCTCGTCCGCGGCCGCGTAGACGTAGGGCAACAGCCGGTAACGCTCCTCGATGAAATGGCGGCGAATCGCCGTGTGCCGCGGTCCATCGACCCAGGGCTCCTTGCGCGCATCGCCCTTGCCGTAGTGATCGCGGAACACCGGCATGAACGCACCGAGTTCTATCCAGCGCGTCAGCAGCTCCGCGCTCGGAGCACCGATGTAGCCGCCGACATCCGCGCCGCTGTAACCGAAGCCGCTCATGCCGAGATTGAGCAGCATGGCAACGGAAAGCTTCAGGTGATTCCAGCTCGAGCTGTTGTCGCCCGTCCAGGTGACCGCGTAACGCTGGCCGCCGGCGAAGCTGGCGCGCGTCATCACGTAGGCGCGCTCGTCCGGCGCCAGGCGCCGCAGCCCCTCGTAAGTGGCGCGCGAATTCTCCATGCCATAGACGTTGTGGATTTCCGCATGGGTGGCGCTTCGCGGCGCGAAGCCGGGCTCATCGATGCGGTGCACGGTGTCGAGCGGCATGGTCTTGCTCGGCGTATTGAAAATCGCCGGCTCGTTCATGTCGTTCCAGTAACCGGCGATGCCGGCAGCGAGCTGCGACTGGAAAAGATTCCCCCACCACGCGCGCGTCCCGGCGCGCGTGAAATCCGGGAACACCGCCGGGCCCGGCCACACGGAGCCCACGTACAGCGAACCATCGGGGCGCTTCAGGAAATGATCACCGGCGACGCCACTGTCGTAGGGCGCGTAACCCTGGCCCGCCACGTTTGCGATATGCAGATCCGTGATGGCCACCAGCCGGAATGCCTGCTTGCGCAGCGCCGCGCTCAACGCAGCGAGATCGGGAAAGGTTTTCTGGTTCGTGGTGAACGGGCGATAACGATCCTGGTAGTCGATGTCCAGCCAGATGGCATCCGCCGGAATGCGCTCGGTGCGAAAGCGCGTGGCCAGCGCACGCACTTCGTCCGCGCTCATATAACTGAAGCGTGATTGCTGGAAGCCGAGCGACCACAGTGGCGCGAGCGGCGCTTTGCCACTGAGGTCGGTGTAGCGCTCGATGACACGCTTGAGCTGCGGACCGTAGATCAGGTAGTAGTCGATCGGCCCGCCCGCGGCGCCAATTGCGAGCGTGTCCGCATCCTGCTTGCCGAAATCGAACCCGCTGCGCCAGGTGTTGTCGAGGAAGATCCCGTAGCTGCCTCCGGCGCCGCCGGTGGCGATGAAGAACGGCACACTCTTATAGATAGGATCCGTGGATTCCTGGAATCCGTAGCTATCGGTGTTCCAGTTGACGAAAGCCTGGCCGCGCCGGTCGAGCGGGCCCGTCTTGTCGCCGAGGCCGAAGAAGTGCTGATCGGGCGTGATCTGCTTGCGCAGCACAAAGCCGGCACCCTGCGCTTCGATGGCGCGCTGTGGCGTGTCGGCCGAGATTTCGTGGCCGGCCAGGTCGCTGACGATGAGCCGTAGCGTGCTGCGCTCGACGCGCACCGACAATACTGCGGTCTTGAACCCTACGGCATCGGGCCCCGACCACGGCTGCACCGGCACGCTCGCGTGGCGAATCTCCGCGGGCACGACCCAGGAGGCATCCTCCGGAAATTCGCCGCTCGCTGTGATGCGCACGCGCAGCATGTCGTCGGCAATCGCGCTGACCTGCATGCGCAGCGAGCCGGATTGCAGTTCGACTGCCGCCGCTCCAGCGGGTGCCGCGCTCGCGGCCAACACGCCTGCCAGCACTACCAGCAGCGGGGCCAACCACTCGCGGATTCCAGCGTGATCATGCTTCATGGCCATTCCTCAAAGACCCACTGCCGCTGCCGTGCGCACCGGCAAATGTAGCAGGTGCCCCGGCTCGTTTGACACTTCCGCCGCGCCGATGCTACAAACATCCGGAGCCAGCTATAACAATGAATGCGGGGGCGCCATTGGCCGGACAGACCGTTGCACGCCGTGAAGTCATCCGCCTGCTCGGCATCGCTTCAGTGGCGGCGACTTTCCCGGGATTCCGCAACTGGGCCTTTGCCGGTGCTGCGGAAGAGGCGCCCGTAGCAACGGGATCGTACAGGCCGCTGTTCTTCAACGCGCAGCATTACAAGCTGGTTGAACATCTCGCCGAGCTGATCATCCCGACGGATGACACGCCGGGCGCGCGCGAAGCGGGCGTCGCCGAGTTCATCGACTTCATGGTCGCGAATCGTGTGCCGATCAGCGGCGCCGGCCACAGTGAACCGCCGCGCGATTCCGCGATGAAGATGGGTTCGGAGCTCCAGGCGCAATGGCTCGAGGGCTTAGGTTGGCTCAACGCGCGCTGCCAGTACGACTACGGGCACGCGTTCATGGACTGCGAGCCTGCACAGCAACTGGCCCTGCTCAGTGCGATCGCCTACAAGGACAAGCACACCAGTGCCACCGAAGAGGGGCGCGACTTCTTCCGGCTGCTGCGCGACTACACGGTCACCGGTTACTACACTTCTCGCGTCGGCCTCGAAGCGCTCGGATTCCCGGGGCTACGCAGCTCCTGGCCCAAGCCGCCGGGCTGCCCGCATCCGGATGATCCCGAACATCTGCACCTCAAGCCCGCGACATGATTGCTAAACCTCACATCTTTGACGTTATCGTCGTGGGTACCGGTGCCGGCGGCGGCACCGCCATGAAAATGCTGTGCGAAGGCGGCCTCAAGGTGCTGGCGCTGAATTCCGGGCCGCGCACGCAGCCTGCCACCGATTACCGCATGCACCGCCAGGTCTACGATCTCAAGTACCGCGGCTTCGGCGATCCGCTGGCACTCAAGGGCCGCGCGCACCAGGAGCGCTACTCGGTCGAGGAGAGCGAGTACAACGAAGGCTCGCACCTGTGGGAACACGACATCGCCTACTCGAACGGCGCCGGCACCGACTGGTACTGGAAGCGCTGCAAGGGCACCGGCGGCAAGGCGAACTTCTGGGGACGTTCGTCCTGTCGCTACGGCGACATCGACTTCAAGGCTGCGAGCCTCGACGGCGCTGGCGTCGACTGGCCGGTTGACTACGCCGAGATCGCGCCCTGGTTCAGCAAGGCCGAGCGCTACATGGGCGTCGCCAGCACGGCGCAAAACCGCCCGAGCAATCCGGACGGCGAATACCTGCCGCCGATGACCTGGCGCTGCTACGACTACATCATCCAGAAGGCGGCGGAAAAAATCGGCGTGCCGTATCTGCCGGATCGCTGCGCGCAGCTCACCGTCGCGCACAACGGCCATCCGGCCTGCCATTACTGCGGCAACTGCAGCCAGGGGTGCGACGCGGGCTCGTTCTTCTCGCCGACCTGGTACACGATTCCGGACGCGGAACAGTCGAAGAATCTTTCGCTCGTCACCGACGCGCTGGTGCGCAGCGTACTGGTGGACGAAAACGGCCACGCGAAGGGCGTGGCCTATGTCGATCGCGCGACGCACCGTGAAGTCGAGGTCTACGCGAAGGTNNTGGCCCACCGGCATCGCCAATTCCAGCGGCCAGCTCGGCAAGAACCTCACCGATCACCTGTACGGCAGCCCGGGCTACGGTTACCTGCCGCAACTGCTCGGCCAACCGAGCATGCCGGACAACATCGCCAACTCGACCGTCGCATGGATGCCGCGCTGGCAGAACATCGACAATCCGCGCGCCGAGAAATTTATCCGCGGCTACTCTATCTATATGGGCGGCGGCTGCGATGAGTTCCCGTGGCACTACAACCACGTCGAGGGCTTCGGTTCGGAATTCAAGCGCGGCATCAAGCATTACTATCCGGCGACCATCGGCGCGCTGGTGCAGATACCCACGCTCCCGAGCCCCAACAACTATGTCGATCTCGATCCCGAGCGCAAAGACATCTACGGCATCCCGCAGCTGCGCTTCAATTTTCGCTGGGGCCCGAATGAACTCATGATGTGGGAGCACTCGAAGCAGGTCATGGCGGATCTGTTCAAGGCCGCCGGCGGCGAAATGTGGGGCGTTGACGGCGAACCGAACCGGCCCGGCACCAGCCTGCACGAAACCGGCGTGTGCCGCATGGGGAACGATCCGAAGACTTCGGTCACCAACAAATGGGCGCAGGCGCACGACGTCCCGAACCTGTACATCTGCGACGCCAGCATTTTTCCCGGCAACAACGACAAGACCACGACCATGCCGATCATCGCGTTTGCGATGCGCACCTGCGACCACATGCTGGATAATTTCCGGCGCGGCGTACACAAGCGCGCCTGAGCGCCCGCACTGCATTTATGGCTGCATCTCCGCGACCCACGTTCGACAAGCCTACAGCGCTGCCATTTGAGCAGGTAACACGTCATCTATGGGGTGATGCGGCATCAGGCCAGGTCCTGGACTGGATCTACGTCTCCAGCAGCAAGATTCATCAGCTGGTGTTCGCACTGCCGACGGGCGGGGCATTTCGCCACTCGGACGCGCACCGCACGATTTTCGCGGCCGACGAGCTCTACTACGTGCTCTCTGGCACGCTGGCGCTCGCGAATCCAGAGAGCGGGGAAGTGCAGCGCCTAAACGCGGGCGAGGCCGCGTTCTTCCGGCGCGATACCTGGCACCACGGCTTCAACTGCGGCACCGAACCGCTGCGCGTGCTGGAGTTCTTTGCACCGCCGCCATCGACGGGTAGCTCGAGCGCGTACGCAAAGACGAAGCCAAATCTGACGGCGAACCGCTACACGCAGGACCAGTGGCTCGGCCAATGGCCGATGGCGCGCGTGGAAATGGCGCGCAGCGCGAGCTTCACTGTAGTGCGCGATGCCGACCTGCTGTGGCGCATGGAAGGACGCGAGCAATCGGCGCTGACCGGCCTGCTCGTCAGCACCGACCAGCTCACCGTCGGCAAGATTCAATTGCTGCCGGGCCAGGTCACAGATCCCGAAATGCACGGCGGCGATGAGAGCCTGTATGTGCTCGATGGCGTACTCACACTCAGCGTGGCCGCGGCGGATTCCTCGCCGTGGTACGAACTGAAGACGGGCGATGGTTTCTACCTGCCACAGGGCACGCGCCACCAGTACCGGAATCTCTCCGACCGGCCGGCGACCGTCCTGTTTGGCGTAGCGCCTCACTACCTCGCCGCCTGACCAGGGCCTGTTCGCACCCAATACCCATGACCACGTTGCGCGAAGGAATGGGCGCGCGCTGGTTCTGGTATTCACTGCTTACGATCATTGGCTGGGCCGCCTGGGCGCTGCTGCTCAAGCTCGGGTCGCTTGCGATTCCGGACGCGCCAGCGCTGTTCCTGCAGACGCTGGGAATGCTGCCGCTGGCGCTGATCCTGCTCGTGGCCGGCACGGTGCGCGGTCCGCAGGACCGCCGCGGCGTGGTCTATTCACTGCTGAACGGCAGCATCACCGGCATCGGAATCCTGTTCCTGCTCGCCGCTTACCGTACTGGTGGCAACACTGCAGTCGTATCCGTGACCACCGCACTGTATCCGCTCGTGACCTGCGCACTCGCCGTATTCCTGCTGCGTGAACGGCTGACGCACCGCCAGTGGTTGGGGCTTGCTCTCAGCGTAGCGGCGATCGCGCTATTCGCCTGGCCCCAACATGCAGCGCCCGACGCGAAGGGCGCCGCGGCGCAGTTGTTCGCGCCCTGGTTGCTGTACACGATTCTCGCGCTGGCCTGCTTCGGCATCGTCGGCTTCCTGCAGAAACTTTCCACGGACCGCGTCTCGGCCGAATCCGCGCTGGTGTGGTTGATCGTGGGATTCATGCTGCTGATGCCGTTCATTTACAGCGGGCCGTCGATGTTCCAGTATCCGTCGCGCAGCATCGCGTACGTGGTCGCAGGCGGACTGCTCAACGCGCTGGGCAGCTGGGCGTTGCTCGCGGCAATGAAGAACGGCGGCAAGGCCGC
>PMNQ01000205.1 GCA_003162555.1 Gammaproteobacteria bacterium
CCCTTGAACAGTACATCCTGGAAACCCCAGCCCCTGGCGGTCAGCGCCGAGGGATAACCCATTTCGCCGGTCAGCGCGATCAACGCATGACGCACCGATCGCGCCGTGGCATCACCGGCCGCCCAGCTCTTGCGCGAACCGGTGTTGGGCGCGTGGCGATAGGTGCGCAACGCGCCACCGTCGATCCAGGCGTTCGAAACCGCATTGCAGACCTGCTCCAGGCTTCCGCCCAGCATCGAGGTGGCGACCGCGGTCGAGGCCACGCGCACCAGCAGCACATGATCGAGCCCGACGCGGTTGAAGCTGTTCTCGAGCGCCAGCACGCCCTGGATCTCGTGCGCCTTGATCATCGCGGTCAACAGCTCGCGCACTGTCAGCGCGCCGCCACCGTTGGTCGCGCGGCGCGAACGGTAATCGGCCACCGCGAGGATCGCGCCCAGATTGTCGGACGGATGGCCCCACTCCGCCGCCAGCCAGGTGTCGTTGAAGTCGAGCCAACGCACCAGCGTGCCGATATTAAAAGCCGCCTGCACCGGATCGAGCTCAAAATCGAGACCCGGCACGCGCGCGCCTCCGGCCAGCGTCGCACCTGGCACCACCGGTCCGAGCAGCTTGGTGCAGGCCGGGTAGTCCAATGCCTGGAAAGCGCAGGCGAGCGAATCCTGCAGGCAGAAACGCGCCGTGTGGTACGCGAGTTCGCTGTCGATCACAGCATCGCGCGCGTAGCGGGCGATATCGATAAGCAGCGCGTCCGGATCCGGCCGCTGCGTGGACTTGAAGTCGTGCCCGCTCATGGCCTCAGGGACGTTGCGCGAGCGGCACGAACGGCACCTGCTCAGGTCCCGTGTAGTTGGCGCTCGGGCGGATGATCTTGCCGTCCTCACGCTGCTCGATGATGTGCGCGCCCCAACCGGTGGTGCGGGCGATCACGAACAGCGGCGTGAACATCGAGGATGGCACGCCCATGGCGCTGTAGCTGACGGCGCTGAACCAGTCGAGATTCGGGAACATGTGCTTGATCTCGGCCATGACAGACTCGAGCCGCTCGGCAATGCGGAACAGGCGCGCATCGCCCGATTGCTCGACCAGCCGGCGCGCCACGCGCTTGATGACTTCATTGCGCGGATCGGAAATCGTATACACCGGGTGCCCGAAGCCGATCACGACCTCGCGCCGCGCGACGCGCGCGCGGATGTCGGCATCGGCCTGGTCCGGATCGCGGTAACGCTGCTGGATTTCGAGCGCGACTTCGTTGGCGCCACCGTGTTTCGGGCCGCGCAGCGCACCAATCGCTCCGGTGATTGCCGAGTACACATCGGCGCCCGTGCCGGCGATGACGCGCGCGGCAAAAGTGCTGGCATTGAATTCGTGCTCGGCGTACAGGATCAGCGAGGTGTGCATTGCGCGCACCCATTCGGGCGGCGCCGGCCGCTGGTGCAGCAGGTGCAGGAAATGACCGCCGACCGTTTCGTCGTCGGTCTCCACTTCGATGCGCCGCCCGCCATGCACGAAGTGATGCCAGTAGCACAGCGCCGAAGGCAGGCAGGCGACCAATCGGTCGATCAGGCCGCGCGCGCCTTCAGGATCGTGGCCCGCCTGCTCGGGCTCTAGGCAACCTAAGGTCGAGACTGCGGTGCGCATCACATCCATCGGGTGCGCGGTGACCGGCAGCAGTTCCAGCACGCTGCGCAATGCGGATGGCAACCCGCGCTGGCCCCGCAGTCTGCGCCGATAGGCGTCGAGCTCGGCGCGGTTGGGCAGCTTGCCGTGCACCAGCAGGAACGCAATCTCCTCGAACTGACAAGACTCAGCGATTTCGAGAATGTCATAGCCGCGATAATGCAGGTCGTTGCCGGTGCGGCCGACGGTGCACAACGCGGTATTGCCGGCGACGACCCCGGACAGGGCCACCGATTTCTTGGGCCTGTTGCCCACGTTCACGGCCTGATCACTCATCGCGGCGTTCAGCTCCTGCCGGCGGCAAACAGCTCATCGAGCTTGCGCTCGTAAGCGTGGTAATCGAGGTAGCGATACAGTTCGTCGCGCGTCTGCATCATGGGCAGTGCCTCGCGCTGGCTGCCGGTGCGGCGGATGATCTCGTAAGTCTTCAGCGCCGCGGCATTCATCGCGCGGTAGGCCGAACAGCAATACAGCACGATGTCGACGCCGACGGCGCCCAATTCATCGCGCGTGTACAGCGGCGTCTGGCCAAATTCGGTGATGTTGGCGAGAATCGGCACGCGCACCGCATCCTTGATGCGCTTGTACATCGCGATTTCGGTCACTGCCTCCGGGAAGATCATGTCGGCGC
This sequence comes from Gammaproteobacteria bacterium, assembly GCA_003162555.1. Taxonomy (GTDB): domain Bacteria; phylum Pseudomonadota; class Gammaproteobacteria; order Steroidobacterales; family Steroidobacteraceae; genus FEN-1191. Next base: position 2,312 of record PMNQ01000205.1, read on the forward strand.
CTGCTTCGATGCAGGCCAGCGAGCGTTCGATCGCGCGTTCAATTCCTTCGGCGGCCAGCGCGTCGGTGCGCGCCATGATGACGAAGCTCTCATCGGTGCGCGCATCGACCGCGGCCTTGACGCGATCGACCATTTCCATCAACGACACGATCTCCTTGCCCGGACGATGGCCGCAGCGCTTGGCCTGCACCTGGTCCTCGATGTGCAATCCGGCCGCGCCGGCCTTGGTGAAGGCACGCACGGTGCGCGCGATGTTGAACGCGCTACCCCAGCCGGTGTCCGCATCGACCAGGAGCGGCGCCGAGCTCGCATCGGTGATGCGCCGGATATCGGTGAGCACGTCTTCCGGATTGCTCAAGCCCAGATCCGGCATGCCGAGCGAGTTGGCCGCGACGCCGCCACCCGACAGGTACAGCGCGCGGAACCCGACCGCCTCGGCCATGCGCGCCGCGTAGGCATTGATGGCGCCGACCAGCTGGAGCGGCTGCTCCTCGCGCACCGCTGCCCTGAATCGCGCGCCCGCGCTCGCTGTCTTGCTCATTGGAGGATCCCCGCCAGACTTCAGGTTTGTGGAGGCTGCAAAGTCTGCCATAGCGGGCCGCAGGCCACGAAGCAATTCCAGCCGTCGCGCTACTGCCGCGCCAGCGGCGCGTATAATCGGGGTTTTCGAGGGGGCACCCCGAACAATGGGCTCGCTGCACGGCAAGACGATGTTCATCAGCGGCGCCTCGCGCGGCATCGGCCTGGCGATTGCGCTGCGCGCGGCGCGCGACGGCGCCAACATCGCCATCGCCGCCAAGACCGACAAACCCCATCCCAGCCTGCCCGGCACGATTCACACCGCCGCCGCTGAGATCGAGGCCGCGGGAGGCCAGGCGCTGGCGCTGGTGTGCGACATCCGCGACGAGGCGCAAGTCGGGGCCGCGGTTGCCGCCACCGTAGCCCGCTTCGGCGGCATCGATATTTGCGTCAACAACGCCAGCGCGATCAGCCTGACTCCGACGCTGGCGACGCCGATGAAGCGCTTCGACCTGATGCACGGCGTCAATGCCCGCGGCACTTTCCTTGTCACCCAGCAGACGCTGCCACACCTGCTCAAGGCCGCGAATCCGCATGTACTGATGCTGTCGCCGCCGCTGTCGATGCAGGAGAAGTGGTTCGCGCCGCACGTGGCCTACACGATGGCCAAATTCGGCATGAGCATGGTCGTGCTGGGCGTGGCCGGCGAATACCGCGGCCGCATTGGCGTCAACGCGTTGTGGCCGCGCACTGCGATCGATACCGCCGCGATGGCCATGCTGAAGGTAAACCTGCCAGTGGGGCCGTTGCGGTCGAGTGCCATCATGGCCGATGCCGCGTACCTGATCCTGACGAGCGATGCGCACATCACGACCGGCAATTTCTATATCGACGATGAACTGCTGGCAGCGCACGGCATCACCGACCTTTCGGCCTATGCTCCGCCGGGCGTGGCCGATGTCGACCTGACACCTGATTTCTTCGTGCCCAGCCTGCGGGAACTCAAGGGACGCTCATGAACGATGCACCCCAGGCTGCATGTTACGAGCTGCGCGGTCCGGTCGCGCTGATCACGCTCAATCGGCCCGAGGCGCTCAATGCCTTCGATGGCGCGCTGCGCGTGCAGCTCGCCGCAGCGCTGCAGCGCGCCGCCTCCGACGCGCAGGTGCGGTCGGTGGTGCTCACCGGCGCCGGGCGCGCATTCAGCGCCGGCGCGGATCTCAAGGCCATGGGCGCCGGCAAGGCCGATGGCGATGAGGTGAGCCGGCAGTTGAACGATGAATATGGATTGGGGATCCGCGCGATCATGGAGATGCCCAAACCGGTCATCGCCGCGGTCGAAGGACTGGTCGCCGGCATCGGCTGCGCCTTCGTGCTGGCCAGCGACCTCGTGGTCATGGCCGAGGATGGCTATTTCACCCTGCCATTCCACAATATCGGGCTGGTTCCCGATGGCGGCATCAACTGGCTGCTCGAACGCCAGATCGGCGCCCGCCGCGCGTACGAATTCGCCGTCGACTGCACGCGCGTGCCGGCGGCGCGCTGCCACGAACTGGGCCTGGTGAATCGCGTCGTGGCCAAGGGCACGGCCGTAGAAACCGCGTTGCAGTGGGCCGGGCGGCTCGCGCAACGCGCACCGCTCGCACTGCAGCACAGCAAGCGGCTGCTGCGCGAGGCCGGCGGCGCTGAATTCGCGCACAGCTACCGCAGCGAAGTTGCGGCGCAGTCGCAGTGCATCGACAGTGAGGATTTCCGCGAGGGCGTCGCGGCGTTTCTGCAAAAACGCGAGCCGCGCTTCACCGGGCGTTAGCGGCGCACTGTTCGCGCTGCGCGGTTCGCTGTGCGCATCAGAGGCGCACGCGCCGCTCGAGGCGCTTGCGCTCGAGTATCCGGCTCGCGATCTCCTCGATGCTGCATTCGGTGGTGTCCAGATACGGCAAGCCGATGCGCGCGTACAGGAACAGCGCCGCACGCAGTTCCGCCTGCACCTGCGGGAGCGAGGCGTAGCGGCTGTCCGGGCGCCGCTCGTGGCGGATCTGCTGCAGGCGGTCCGCCCGGATCGTCAATCCGAACAGTTTGTCCCGGTGCGGCTGCAGCACAGCCGGCAGCTCGCCGGATTCCAGGTCTTCATCCGCCAGCGGGTAGTTGGCGGCGTACACACCGTACTGCAGCGCCAGGTACAGGCAGGTCGGCGTCTTGCCAGAGCGTGATACGCCCAGCAGCACCACGTCCGCCGCGGCGTAATCGCGCGCACCGGATCCATCGTCATTGGCGAGCGCAAAATTGGTCGCGTTGATGCGCGCCGTGTAGGCCGCCAGGTCCGACATGCCGTGCGCGCGGCCGCTGGCATGGGCCGAGGGCATGGCGAGCTCGGCTTCCAGCGGCCCGAGGAAGGCCGCGAAGAAATCGAGCACCAGCGCGTTGGCCCGCTGCACCACGGCGCGCACCGCGTCGTCGACCAGCGTCGCGAATACGATCGGCCGCAATCCGGAATCGCGTCCGGCCTCATCGATGCGTTGCACGACCTCTTCGGCCTGCGCCGCAGTCGCAATGAATGGCAGCGTATGCGATTGGTACTGCGCGCCGTCGAATTGTGTGAGCAGGCTGTGGCCCATGGTCTCGGCGGTCACGCCGGTCTGGTCGGAGACGAAGAACACCGTGCGTTTGTTCAAGCTGCCCGCCCCTGTTAACTATATGTGCCGCGCGCCGTCAGCAGTGTCCCATGCCGTGAAATGAGGGACAATAAGCGCCCCGTCACGCCATGGAAATACCCGGTGAGCGAATACGTCCTGTCTTTCGACGAGGTGGGCCTCGCTGATATCGAGCGGGTCGGCGGCAAGAACGCTTCGATCGGCGAAATGCTGGGCTCGCTCACGCAACTGGGCGTGCGCGTGCCGCGCGGCTTTGCGACCACGGCCAGCGGGTACCGCGACTTTCTCGCTCAGGGCGGGCTGGCGGCGCGCATCAATGCCGAACTTGTCACGCTCGACGTAGACGATGTCACCGCGCTGGCCGCGAGTGGCGCACGCATCCGCAAGTGGATCCTGGAGACGCCGTTCGCGCCCGCGCTGCAGCAGGCGGTGCTGGCGCGCTGGCGCGAGATGGACCAGGGCCGCGGCATCGCCGTCGCGGTGCGCTCTTCGGCCACGGCGGAAGACCTGCCCGAGGCGTCGTTCGCCGGACAGCAGGAAACTTTTCTCAATGTCCGCGGCGAAGCCGCGCTGCTCGCAGCGATGCACCAGGTATATGCCTCGCTGTTCACCGATCGGGCGATTGCCTATCGCGTGCACCAGCGCTTCGATCACGCGCTGGTGGCACTGTCCGTCGGTGTGCAGTACATGGCGCGGAGCGACCTGGGCGCGAGCGGCGTCATGTTCACGCTCGACACGGAGTCGGGCTTTCGCGACGTGGTGTTCATCACCAGCGCCTACGGCCTGGGCGAAACCGTTGTGCAGGGCACGGTCAATCCGGATGAGTTCTACGTGTACAAGCCTGCGCTGCGCGCTGGCAAGCGCGCGATCGTGCGGCGGAATCTCGGCGCCAAGGCCATCAAGATGGTCTACGCCGAGCCCGGCAGCGCCGAGCACGTGCGCACGGTGGAAGTACCCTGCTCCGAGCGTGCGCGCTTCTCGCTGAGTGATGCGGAGGTGGAGAGCCTCGCGCGCCAGGCGCTGATCATCGAACAGCACTACCAGCGCCCGATGGACATCGAATGGGCGCGCGACGGCCTGGACCAGCAGTTGTACATCCTGCAGGCGCGGCCCGAGACCGTGCAGAGCCGTGTCGGCCGCAGCATCGAGCGTTACGCGTTGCGCCAGCGCTCGAGCGTGCTGGCTGAAGGACGCAGCATCGGCGGCCGCATCGGCAGCGGCCGCGCGCGCGTGGTGCGCGACGCGTCCAGCATGGCGCAGGTGCAGCCCGGCGATGTGCTGGTGGCCGACATGACCGACCCGGACTGGGAGCCCGTCATGAAGCGCGCCGCTGCGATCGTCACCAACCGCGGCGGCCGCACCTGTCATGCCGCCATCATCGCGCGCGAACTGGGCGTGCCGGCCGTTGTCGGTTGCGGCAATGCTACGAGCGCGATCAGTGACGGACAGGCTGTTACAGTATCCTGCGCCGAAGGTGAAACCGGATTTGTCTACGAGGGACTATTGCCCTTTGACCATCAGCAGATCGAGCTCGATTCCATGCCGCCCGCGCCGGTGCGCATCATGATGAATGTNNCGGCTGGAGTTCATCATCAACCGCATGATCGGCGTGCATCCGCGCGCGCTGCTCGAGCTCGCAAAGCTGGATCCAGACCTGCAAAGGAAGATCCACGCGCACCTGGCCGGGTATGACGATCCGGTGCAGTTTTTCGTCGATCGGCTCAGCGAAGGCATCGCGCAGATCGCGTGCGCGTTCGCACCCGAACCGGTCATCGTGCGGCTGTCTGATTTCAAGTCGAACGAATACGCCAACCTGCTCGGCGGGCGGCAGTTCGAGCCGCACGAGGAAAACCCGATGCTGGGGTTCCGCGGCGCGGCCCGCTATATCGACGCCGCCTTCCGTCCCTGCTTCGAACTAGAGTGCCGCGCGTTGCGGCGCGTGCGCGAGGAGATGGGCCTGGTCAACGTGCAGGTCATGGTGCCGTTCGTGCGCACCGTTGCCGAAGCGCGCGCGGTCACGGAGCTGCTGGCGGCCAACGGACTGAAGCGCGGCGTGGACGAACTCAAACTGATCATGATGTGCGAGCTGCCCAGCAACGCGCTGCTGGCCGATGAATTCCTGCAGTATTTCGACGGCATGTCGATCGGCTCCAACGATCTGACGCAGCTAACACTCGGCCTGGATCGCGACTCGGCGCTGGTGGCACAGAGTTTCGATGAGCGTGATGCGGCGGTCAAAGCGCTGATTGCGATGGCCATCGCCGCCTGCCGGCGGCAGGGGAAATACATCGGCATCTGCGGTCAGGGCCCTTCCGATCACCCCGCCCTGGCACGCTGGCTGGTCGATCAGGGCATCGACAGCGTATCGCTGAATCCGGATACGGTGATCGCCACCTGGATGATGCTGGCCGGAAAATCAGCCTAAGAACATCAGGCCAGTGCCGTCTCGATCGCGCCGGCCAGGCTTTCCGGTTCGTCGGCGGGCGCATAGCGGCGCAGCACTGTGCCGTCGCGCGCGACCAGGAACTTGGTGAAGTTCCACTTGATCGCCTCGGTGCTCAGCACGCCGGGGCGCGCTGCCTTCAGGAACTGATACAGCGGGTGCGCGCCCGCACCGTTCACCTCGAGTTTCGCGAACATCGGGAAACTCACCTGGTAGTTGACGCTGCAGAATTCGCGGATCTGCGCTGCATCGCCCGGTTCCTGCTTGCCGAACTGATTGCACGGAAAACCCAACACCTCGAATCCCCGCGCATGAAAGCGCCGGTACAAGGCCTCGAGTCCCGTGTACTGCGGTGTGTAACCGCACTCACTGGCGACATTGACGACCAGCAGCACTTCGCCCGCGTAGTCGCGCAATTTTCGCTCACCGCCCTCGATGGTGCGGACCTCAAAATCGTAGATGCTCACGTTCAGCCTCCGAATGGCGACAGGATCAGCGCGTGCGGACCAGCAGCACCAGGGCCACCGACCCAAGCAGCAGCGTCGGCACCCACGCCAGCAATAGTGGGTTGAGACTGAAGGCCACGGTGCCGCTCTCGACCGTGCGCTGCAGGAAAAAATACACCAGCGCGATGGCGAGCCCGAGCGTACTGCGTGCACCGCTCCCGGCCGAGCGCATGTTGCCAAAACCGAATGGCAGCGCAAACAGCACGCCCAGCGGGATCGCCACGCTGCGTGCCAGCCCCGACCAGAACGCCAGCGAGTACGGCCGGTAATCCTGGCGGTTGGCGCGCAGGTAACGCATGGCCCGGAACCGTTCGCCCAGCGCCATCTCCGACGGCCGCACCACCGCCATCTGCAGGAATGTCTCGCTGACCGCCGTGTGCATCTCGTGCTGCTCCTGCTGCAGGTCGGTAACGGAGTCGCCGCTGAAGCGCGACTCGGCGTAGCTGCCCAGTTCCCAGGTCTTGCCCGGTCCGCTGTTGGCGCGGTCCGCATGGGCCACCGACAGCAGCCGGTTGTCGGGGGAGAGTTCGAAAATCATGATGCCGCCGAACTCTACCGGGCTGGAGCGCTCGGCAATGTTGATGACCAGGTTCCCGTCGCGCACCCAGGCGCCGCCGCCGCCGGCCAGGCTGACATTGCCATCGCGGGCGATGGCCTTGCGCTCGTCCGCATATTGCTCGAGGCGCGGCGCGATGAATTCCCCGATCAGCAGCGCGACCATCAGCAGCAGCAATCCGCAGCCGAGCATCGTGCCCGCAAGTCGCCAGCGCGACATGCCGGCGGTGCGCACGGCGGTCAGTTCATGGCTGCGGGCGAGCGCGCCAATGCCCAGCATGGCGCCGATCAATACGCCCGCGGGAAAGGCATTGAGCGCAAAGCGCGGCAGGTTGAGCAGGCTGTACACCAGCGCCCCGAACATGTCGTAGTGTCCGACGCCGATGCTGCCCTGCTCGTCGATGAAATTGAACAATGCGCCCAGCACCAGCAGCACGGCCATGACCAGCAGGATTGCCCCGAGTACGGTGCGCGCCACATAGCGGTCGACCAGGTTCACGCGTGCCGCCGGGTCAGATACCAGGCCAGCACCAGGAACGGCACGTGCACCCACCAGATGCCGAGCCCGGCGGGCGTCGCGCCGTGCTCGAACCAGGTGCGCGAAGCGATCGCCAGGTTGCCGTAAATGGCGAAGAAAACGATCGCCTGCCAGACGCGCGCATAGCGCCCCTGGCGCGGGCGCAAGCGCCCGAGCGGTGCTGCACACAGCGCGGCCACCAGCACCATCAACGGATAGCCTATGCGCCACTGCAGTTCCGCGCGTTCAGCCATCTGCATGCTGCCTATCAACGAGCGGGTCGGCAACGCATCCAGCCGTGTAGGAATTGCCGCCGGCGCGGGCGGCGCGAGCGGCACCCGCAGCTCATCAAACTTGAGGATGTGGTAACGACGCGCTCCCGGCACACCCTCGAAGCGCTCGCCATCCAGCAGCACGATCGTCTGGCTGAGCCCGTCGGCTCCGGGCTCGCGCCGTGCCCGCTGCGCCAGCGTCGTGACCGTCGAGTCCCCGGCTGCCTGCTTGATGAACACGCGCTGTAGTTCGCCCGCCGCGCCGGCGCTCGCCCCGTAGACGACGGTGCGCCCGCCGTCGAAACTGCGGAAGCGCCCGGGCGTGAACGGTTCGGCCAGTCCGGCGCGTACAGCCTGGGCCGTCAGGGCGACCCGGAGCGTCGCCGCCCGCGGCGCGAACGAAAGGCTCAGCCAGCCACTCAGGGTGGCGACCAGCACGGCCAGCAGGCCCACCGGCAGCCAGGCGCGGGNNCGCCCCCGAACCCGCAGGCCTGCGCCGCCGTCATTTCGCTCTCGTGATAGAGGCGGCCGAGGGCCAGCACGATGCCCAGCATCAGCCCGAGCGGCAGCAGCAGCGTAAAATTTTCCGCGGCGCCCAGTGCGAACAGCTGCAACACCACCCCGCGCGGGTACTGGTACTGGGCGGCCCGCTCCAGCACCGCACCCAACTGGTAGATGACGAGGATCGACAGCAGGGCGCCGGTCACGCCCAGGAAATTGAGCGCCAGTTCCCGGAAAAAATACCGCTGCAGAATTTGCAAGGCACCCTCACGAATCACGCCGCATCGGCTAAACTGCCGCCCTTTCGACGCACTACCTTATACCGAAGTGGCGGGCAGCCGCTCAACCTTGGCCGGAGAGGATCGCCCATGCAATGCACAGCCTACAGTGGCAAGACTATCGCGCAAGCTGCCGATTGCCTCGTAGTTGGCGTTTTCGAGGCCCGCGTACTGGGAACCGAGGCGCGAGCGGTCGACCGTGCCGCGCGCGGCCGCCTGAAGGGCCTGCTGCAGCGTGGCGATTTTTCTGGCCGCGCCGGTGAATCGCTGCTGCTGAGCGACCTGCCTGGGCTGCGCACCTCGCGCCTGTTGCTGGTCGGGCTCGGCACCACACAGGGCTACCATCGCCGCAACTGGCGCAAGGCGCTGGGCACGGCGGTCGCGGCGCTGGCGCGCACGCGCATCACCAGCGCGGTCATGGCGATTGAACGGCCGTCGGACAAGGATCTCGACGCCTACGTCCTCGCCCGTTCGGCAGCCGAAGCCTGCGGCTCGGCGCTCTACCGTATCAATGATCTGAAGACCGGCAAGCGTCCACCGGCCCCGCGGCTGGCGCGCATCAAGTTTGGTCCGTTCGAGACGGGCGCGCTGGCAGACGCGCGCCGCGGACTCGGCGATGGCATTGCGATCTCGGACAGCGCGACCCTGCTGCGCAACGTGGCCAACCTGCCCGGCAATATCTGCACGCCGCGCTATCTGGCGGCGCAGGCCGCGCAGCTCGCGCGCAGCTACCGCGCGGTGCGCAGCCGCGCACTGAACGAGGCGCAGATCCGGCGCCTGAAAATGGGCTGCCTGCTCGCTGTGACGCGCGGCAGCGCCGAGCCACCGCGCTTCATCATTCTCGAATATCGCGGCGGCCGCCGCGGCGCGGCGCCATTGGTGCTGGTGGGCAAAGGCGTCACCTTCGACTCCGGCGGCATCTCGATCAAAGACGCCAACGCCATGGACGAAATGAAATTCGACATGTGCGGCGCGGCCACCGTGCTGGCGGCCTTCGATCTGGCGGCGCGGCTGAAACTGCGGCTCAATCTGGTGGGCCTGATCCCGACCTGCGAGAACATGCCGGGCGGACGCGCGATCAAGCCGGGCGACATCGTCACCAGCGCCGATGGCCAGACGGTGGAAATTCTCAACACCGACGCCGAAGGCCGCCTGATCCTGTGCGACGCGCTGCACTACGCGCGCCGTTACAAGCCCGCCGCAGTGATCGACATGGCGACGCTGACCGGCGCCTGCGTGGTTGCGCTCGGCGCGCACCACACGGGCGTCATGGGCAACGACGATGCGCTGGCGCAGGAACTGGTCGCCTGCGGCCGGCGTGCGGACGATCGCGCCTGGCAGCTGCCGCTCACCGAGGAATACGGCGAGCAGCTCAGGACCAATTTCGCCGACGTCGCCAATGTCGCCGGCCGCGATGGCGGCGCCATCACGGCGGCTGCGTTCCTCGGCCGATTCACCAAGGGCATGGCGTGGGCGCATCTGGACATCGCCGGCACCGCCTGGTACTCGGGCAACAACAAGAGCGCCACCGGCCGGCCGCTCGCGCTGCTGGGTGATTTCCTGATCCGGCGCGCACGCGGCTAGGCCGCCGCGAGTGGACAGGCCCTAGTGGAGCGCGCGGATTTCTACGTGCTGGCGGGGAGCAACTCCCGTGACCGCTGGAAGTTCGCCTGCCAGCAGGTCGAGCAGGCATTCCTCGCCGACGAACGCGTACTTGTCTTGTTCGACAACGCCGACGAGCTGGCGACTTTCGACGATCTGCTGTGGACCTTCGCCGATCGCAGCTTCGTACCGCACGAGCCGGTCAGCGCCGAATCCGACTGGGAAGAAACGCCGGTGCTGCTGAGCGCCGGAGCGCTGCCGCCCTCGCCGCCGCAACTCATCGTCAACCTCTCCGGCAACGTGCCCGCTGGCGCTGCGAGCGCGGCGCGCGTAATTGAAATCATCGACGACGACGCGAGCCGGCGCCAGGCGGGCCGCGAGCGTTTCCGCCAGTACCGCGCCCTGGGTGTCGAGCCCGTGACGCACAAGACGGGCGCGGCTGACTAGCTCATGGACACGACCTACTCGCCAGCCGACATCGAACAGCGCTGGTACGCAAACTGGGAATCCAGGGGCTGGTTCGCACCGCGCGCGGGCAACGACGCTTTTTGCATCGTCATCCCACCGCCCAACGTGACTGGCACGCTGCACATGGGGCACGCCTTCCAGGACACGATCATGGATGCGTTGACCCGTTACCACCGGATGCGCGGCGACAGCACGCTATGGCAGCCGGGCACCGATCACGCCGGCATCGCCACGCAGATGGTGGTCGAGCGGCAGCTCAATGCGGAGGGCAAGCGCCGCACCGATCTGACGCGCGAAGAATTCGTCGAGCGCGTCTGGCAATGGAAAACGCAGTCCGGCGGCATGATCTCGCAGCAGATGCGCCGCCTCGGCGCCTCGGTCGACTGGTCGCGCGAGCGCTTCACGATGGATCCGGGCCTGTCGCATGCGGTCAATGAAACCTTCGTGCGCCTGTTCGAGGAGCAGTTGATCTACCGCGGCCAGCGGCTGGTCAACTGGGATCCGGTGCTGGGCACGGCCATCTCCGATCTCGAGGTGGTCAGCGAGGAGGAAGCGGGGTCGCTCTGGCGCCTGCGCTATCCGTTGAGCGACGGGAGCGGCGCATTGGTGGTGGCCACGACGCGGCCCGAGACCATGATCGGCGACACCGCGGTCGCCGTGCACCCGCAGGACGAGCGCTACCGGGCGCTGGTCGGAAAGACCGTGCGGTTGCCGCTGACCGGCCGTGAAATTCCGATCATCGCCGACGACTATGTTGATCCGGAGTTCGGCACCGGCTGCGTCAAGATAACGCCTGCGCATGATTTCAATGACTACACAGTGGGTCAGCGTCACTCGCTGCCGTTGATCAACGTGCTCACGCCCGACGCCCGCATGAACGACGCCGCGCCGCCCGAATTGCGCGGTCTCGATCGCTTCGCGGCGCGCACCCGTATCGTGGAACTGCTCGAGACGGCTGGATTGGTCGAGCGTATCGATGCCCACAAACTTATGGTGCCGCGCGGCGATCGGAGCGGCGCGGTCATCGAACCCTACCTCACGGATCAGTGGTACGTGCGGGTGGCGCCGCTCGCCGCGCCGGCCATCGCGGCGGTTGAAACCGGCCGCATCCGCTTCGTGCCGGAGAACTGGGACAAGACCTACTTCCAATGGATGCGCAACATCGAGGACTGGTGCATCAGCCGTCAGCTCTGGTGGGGCCACCGCATCCCGGCCTGGTATGACGAGAGCGGAAATATCTACGTCGCGCGCGATGCCGCGGCAGCGGCAGCACAGGCGCGCGCCAGGCTCGGGCGCGACGTGGCGTTGCGCCAGGATGAAGACGTGCTCGACACCTGGTTCTCTTCGGCGCTGTGGCCGTTCTCCACGCTCGGCTGGCCTGATCAAGCTACCGACCTCAAACGTTTTTATCCGACAAACGTTCTGGTAACTGGTTTTGACATCATTTTCTTCTGGGTCGCGCGCATGATCATGTTCGGCCTGAAGTTCATGGACGGCGAAGTTCCATTCCGCGATGTGTACGTGCATGGCCTGATCCGCGACGGCGAAGGCCAGAAGATGTCGAAGTCGAAGGGCAACGTCATCGACCCGCTCGATATTGTCGACGGCATCGGACTCGAAGCGCTGATCGCCAAGCGCACCACCGGACTGATGCAACCGCGACTGGCGCCGGCCATCGAAAAGGCCACGCGCAAGCAGTTTCCGGATGGCATCGCCCCTCATGGCACCGACGCGCTGCGTTTCACATTCGCTTCCCTGGCCACGCACGGCCGCGACCTGCGCTTCGACCTGCAGCGCGTCGCGGGCTACCGCAACTTCTGCAACAAGCTGTGGAACGCCGCGCGATTCGTGTTGTTGTGCGTCGAGCAGAGCGCCAGCCTCAGCGCCGATGGCGCAGTGGAACTGTCGATGGCCGATCGCTGGATCCGCTCGCGCCTCGGCGCCACCATCGGTGCAGTCGACACCGCCATCGCCGGCTACCGCTTCGATTTCGTGGCCACGGCCCTGTACGACTTCACCTGGCACGAATACTGCGACTGGTACCTCGAACTGGCGAAACCCGTGCTGCAGGGCGCGGGCGGCAGCGATGCACAACGACGCGGCACCCGCCAGACACTGCTGGCTGTGCTCGAAGCGCTGCTGCGGGCAATGCACCCGCTGATGCCGTTCATCACCGAGGAGATCTGGCAACGGGTTGCACCGCTGGCATCCACCGCGCGCGCGGCTACCGGAGTGGCAGACGCGGCCAGCATCATGCTGGCCGCGTGGCCGCAGGCGGTCGATTTTCCGGCCGACAGCCAAGCTGAAGCCGACATGCAATGGCTGATGAAAGTCGTGCTCGGCGTGCGGCAGATTCGCGGCGAAATGGATATCAGTCCGGCGCGCAAGCTCCCACTGCTGCTCCAGCACGCCAGCGCTTCCGATCGTGAACTCGCCGCTCGGCACGCCGCGCTGTTGATGCGGCTGGCCGGCATCGAGGCGCCGCAGCTGCTCGCGGACGACGTCAAGCCGCCTCCGGCCGCCGCGGCAATGGCCGGAAGCCTCACGCTGCTGGTGCCCATGGCCGGACTCATTGATCCGGTCGCAGAGCTGGCGCGCCTGGATAAAAGCATCGGCAAGACGCGTGCGGAAATCGCCAAGGCGCAGGCCAAGCTCGCCAACGACAATTTCGTGCGCAGCGCGCCCGCGGCGGTCGTGGAGCAGGAGCGCGCGCGCCTGGCGGATTTCGGCCAGACACTGACGGGGCTCGAACGTCAGCTCGCACAGGTTCAGGCACTGCAGCCATGAGGCGCTTGCGTGAAGCGGTTGCGGCCGTGGAAACCATCATCCTGGGCAAGCCCACGCAGATCCGCCTGTGCCTCGCCTGCCTGCTGGCACGCGGCCACCTGCTGATCGAGGATGTGCCGGGAGTCGGCAAGACCACGCTGGCGCACACGCTGGCGCGCGTGCTGGGGCTCGATTGGCGGCGCCTGCAATTTACCAGCGATCTGCTGCCGGCCGATGTCGTCGGCGTCTCGGTGTTCAACCGCAACACACAGCAGTTCCAGTTCCGCCGCGGGCCGGTATTCACGCAATTGCTGCTCGCCGACGAGATCAACCGCGCCAGCCCGAAGGCGCAAAGCGCACTGCTCGAAGCGATGGAAGAGCGACACGTGAGTATCGACGGCGAAACGCATCCGCTGCCTGAACCGTTCTTCGTCGTGGCGACTCAGAACCCGCATGAACAACTCGGCGCGTTTGGATTGCCGGAGTCGCAACTCGACCGCTTTCTGATGCGCGTGAGCCTGGGTTACCCCGACCACGATGCCGAACGCGCGCTGCTGCTGGCCGGTGACCGTCACGAATTGCTGGAAGCCACGGCCGCGGTGCTCAATGCTCAGGATCTGCTGGCGGCGCAGCGCGCGGTGCGCGCCATTTACGTCAGCAGCACGCTGCTCGACTATGTGCAGGCCATCGTCGCCAAATCCCGCTCGCTGTTCCCGCTCGGACTGTCGACTCGCGCAGCCCAGGGCCTGGTGCGTGCGGCGCAGGGATGGGCGCTGCTGGCCGAGGAGCGCGCCGTACTGCCCGAGCATGTGCAGGCGGTGCTGCCTTCCGTGGCGGCGCACCGTCTCGAACCTCGCGACAGCGGCGCCCCGGCCGGCCATGGCGCGCGGCTGGCCGCCGAGTTGCTCGCCGCGGTGCCGGTACCGATCTAGTGTTCGCTTCGCTGCGACGCCGGCTCTCCGGGCGCATCGAACGCTGGGCGCGCAAGCGCCAGGGAGACGACACGCTGCCGCTGCGGCTGCAGGGGCGTCGCCTGTACATCCTGCCGACCCGCGCAGGCATTGCCTTCGCGCTACTCCTGTTCGTCATGCTGCTGGCCGGGCTCAACTACAGCAACAGCCTGGCCCTGTTCCTCTGTTTCACGCTGGCCGGATTCATGCTGATCGGCATGCACGAATGCCAGCGCACGCTGCAGGGCCTGGAACTCGCGCAGGCGCAGGCGGCCGATTGCCACGCGGGCGATGACGGTCTGGTGGAGCTGAGATTCGTGAATCCGGCGCGCTTGCCGCGCCGTGCGCTGGCGGCGCGTACCGGCAGCCTCGCGGGCACCGGCTTCGAACTGCAGCGTCATGGCAGCGCCACGGTGCAGGTGGCGTTTCATGCTGCGCGCCGCGGCCGTCAGCGGCTCGAGCGCATCGAACTGTCGACGACTGCGCCGTTCGGCCTGTTCCGCAGCTGGACCTGGCTGTATCTGCCGGTGGATGCCGTGATTTACCCGCGGCTCGCGGGCACGCGCGCGTTGCCGGCGCCGCTCGCCGGGCGGCTGGCGCAGCAGTCCGCGGCAACCGCGGCAGGTGATGATGAATGGGCGGGACTGCGCGCCTACCAGAGCGGCGACAGCCCACGCAGCATTGCCTGGAAATCCTGGGCCCGCGGCGCACCGCTGCTGGTGGCGCAGTACGCGGGCAGCGGCGGGAGCGATTATCTGTTCAGCTTCGCAGGCCTCGATTCGCTCGACCTGGAATCACGCCTGAGCCAGCTCGCATCCTGGATCAGCGAATGCGCGCGGCTGGACGCCGCCTGCGGTCTGCACCTGCCTGGCGCCGAGGCGCCACTCGGCCGCGGCGCGGCGCACCGCACGGCATTGCTGCGCCAGCTTGCGCTCTACGGCGAGGGCACGCCATGAAGTGGCCCGGTCCGGAACGCGGCGCAACGCTGCTGCCCATCGCGGCGCTGTTCATGACCGCGTTGGTCAATGCGCATCATCTCGCCTGGTGGTGCCTGCCGATGCTGACGCTCGCCACGGCCTGGCATCTGCGCGCGGTGCTGCGGGGTTTCCCGCAACCGGGACGCGTGGCCCGCATCGGCTTCGCGCTGATCGTCACGGCCGGCGTGCTGCTGAGTTTCCGCACGCTGAACGGCCTGGCCGCGGGCGCAACGCTGCTGGTGGCCATGACCGTCGCCAAGCTGTTCGAAGCGCGCACGCGCCGCGACTGGTATGTCATCAGCGGCGCGACGCTGTTCCTGCTGCTCGCCGCCTGCCTGGACCGGCAACAACTGTGGCGCCTGCCGCTGTACGCGCTTTGCCTGTGGTTGAGTGCCGCGGCACTGCGCGGCCTCGCTGGCGGCGCACCGCTCCCAACACCGACGCTGCTGCGCGAGTCGGCGCGCCAGCTGCTGTACGCGCTGCCGCTCGCGATCGTGTGCTTCCTGTTCTTCCCGCGCCTGCCCGGGGCCTTCTGGGCCATAGCGGGCGACGACGAGGCGATCACCGGTCTTGGCGATGAGATGAGCCCGGGCCGCATCGCGCGCCTGACCGAATCGGACGAGCCGGCGCTGCGTGCGCGCTTCGACGGCGCTTTGCCGCCGGTGACGCAACGCTACTGGCGCGGTCCGGTGTTGCACGATTTCGACGGCTACACCTGGCGACGCCACCGCGGAACTGCAGCGCCCGCCGGCACACTTGAATACGGCGGCCCCGCCTATCACTACAGCGAAACGCTCGAACCCAATACGCACGGCACGGTGGTCGCACTCGAGATGTCGCAGCCACCGCAGGGCGCGTACGTCACCCAGAGCGCCGATTACCAGCTGATTTCCCGCCGGCCGATTCTGCAGGCGCGCAGCTACGAACTCACCGCTTATCCGCAGGCGACCAATCGCGACGAACTCTCGCCGGAAATGCGGCAGATAGACCTGGCGCTGCCGGGTGACCGCAATCCGCGCGCGCGCGAATTTGCGCTGCGCCTGCGCGCGCAATCCGCGGACGACGCCGCGTTCGTCAACAGCGTGTTTGCCTTCCTGCGCGACGGGGGCTTCGTCTACACGCTTACGCCGCAGCGGCTCGGGCGCGACTCGGCCGACGAACTGCTGTTCCGCACGCGCCAGGGATTCTGCGGCCACTACGCCTCCGCCTTCGTCGACCTGATGCGTGCCGGCGGCGTGCCCGCGCGCATCGTCACGGGTTATCAGGGCGGCGAATGGAATCCGATCGGCCGCTACCTGCTGGTGCGACAGAAGGATGCGCATGCCTGGGCGGAAGTCTGGCTGCCTGGGCGCGGCTGGCTGCGCGCCGACCCGACTGCGGTTGTGGCGCCGGAGCGGCTGAGCCGCGAACTGCTGCAGTTCGGTGATGGACTCGGGAGCGGCGCGGCGAGCCTGCTGGGCTCACGCAACTGGCTGACGACGACGCTGCAGGCCTGGGATGCGCTCAACGCCCTGTGGCAGGACGAAGTGGTCGGATTCAATTTCACCCGGCAACTGAATCTCGCCGACCGGCTCGGCTTCGGCGACCGCGACTGGCAAACGCTGGCGATCGCGCTCGGCGCCGGCATGTGCGCCTGGCTGGCATGGATCGCATGGACTCTGCGCCGCATGGCGCGCGCCGCGCGCCCCGATGCCATCGCGCGGGCCTGGCGCCGCATCGACCGGCGCCTGGCGCGCTCCGGGCTGCCGCGAGCGCCCGAGGAAGGCGTGCTCGCCTACTGCGAACGGCTCGCGCTCACGCGCCCCGCGGAGGCGCAGGCCCTGCAGTCGCTGGCGCGTCGCTACGCCGAACTGCGCTACGGGCCACCGGCCGCGCCGCAAGAATTACAGGGATTCCTGCGCGCTGCGCGTGCNNTATCGCCGGGCGCCCGTGTCTTAGGCTTCAGTCCTGCGGGCGGCCGCGTCCCGCGGCGTGCTGCGGCAGTCCGTCGTTCGGGCGATCCCAGGCGGGCGCGTCCTGCATCCAGATGTGATCCACCGGCACCACTTGCCCAGGCGCGTCGACACTGCCGATGGTGACGTCGATTTCTCCGGGACGCTGTGCGTTTCTGTAGGTGAGCGGCGTACCGCAGCGCGCGCAGAATGCGCTCCATACGCCGGGCGACGACTGNNCTGAGCGACCGTCAGCCAGCCAACGGAGTGAGCGCCGGCCGCGCGGCGGCATGATTCGCAATGACACAGTGTCGGCGGGTACAGCAGCGGCCCGCAGCGATAACGGATCGCGCCGCACAGACAACGACCGCTGCGCGTATTGGATGCGGCATCTCCTGCAGCCATGGCCACGCTTCCTTCAGGACTGGATCGACTGCATGCGCGCCGGCATGCGCACCTTCCACAACAGCACGGCGCCGGTGCCGAACAGCAGCACC
>PMNQ01000026.1:0-19903 GCA_003162555.1 Gammaproteobacteria bacterium
CAGGGCGTCGGGGTAGTCGTGGGGGCGCTGGTGCTCTGGGTCCCCTATCTCCTGTTGGCGCGTAGCCCGACCCGATGGTGGCTGTGGACAGGAGCCCTGTCCCTTCCCTTTTTCGCCCTGGTCTTGCTGGTGACGCCCATCTGGGTGGCGCCGCTGTTCAACAAGTTTGGTCCGATGAAAGACAAGGCCCTGGAGGGCGAGGTGCTGGCCACGGCCGCGCGGGCGGGCGTCGCGGGGGCGCGCGTGTACGAGGTCGACAAGAGCGTCGACACCGAGAAGGTGAACGCCTACGTCACGGGCGTCGGAAATACGAAGCGCATCGTCCTGTGGGACACCTTGCTCGCCCGTCTGACCCCGCGGCAGATTCGGTTCGTGGTGGGCCACGAGCTTGGCCACTACGTGCTCGGTCACGTGCTCACCAGCATATTCATCTCGACGGCCCTGGCCATCCTGGGCCTGTACGGCGCCCATCGCACGGCCGACCTGCTGCTCGCGCGGTTTGGCGCGCGCTTCGGGTTTCAACACCTCGCGGACGTGGCCTCGTTGCCCCTGCTGATGTTGCTTCTGTCGATCTTTTCGCTGGTCATCGGCCCGGCGATGCTGGCCCTCTCGCGGTATCACGAGCACGAGGCCGACCGCTTCGCTCTGGAGCTGACGCGGGACAATCAGGCGGGCGCCAGCGCCTTCGTCGCGCTTCAGCGCCAGAATCTGGCCGTTCCCCGCCCGGGGGCGCTGTATCGATTATTCCGCGCCAGCCATCCCCCCATCGGGGACCGCGTGGACTTCATCAACCAGTATCGCCCCTGGGCGCTGGGACAGCCGGGCCGCTACGACGACCGTTTTCGTCGGTGAGGATGTGCGCCGTCGAGCGCGTGCGACCTCTGCATCGACGATTCCGCGCTGGCTACCTGCGGTAAGGCCAGGGCGAGGGCTACGGAGCCCGCTCCGACGGTGGCGGCGAGAGCACGCCCGCGCATGCCGCCGGCAGCTCGGGTTCCGCTCCTTGAGTCTCCGCTTCTTGGCGCCGCGTGCGGGTCGCTTCGGCGTCGGGGGTGAACCACCAATCGAGGGTCGCCCCGCAACCGTCGTCGGGCGGCGGCTCCTGGGGGACACACAGGGCGCTGTCGGTTGGGCACTTGAGCCGCACGTGAAAATGGTCGTGGTGTCCCCACCAGGGGCGCACCCGCCCTTGCCAGGACGCCTGGGCCATCTTCCCCGTGCACAGGATTCGTTTGATCGTGGGGTTGACGAAGATTCGGTCGACGGCTGCGTCGCTTGCGGCGAGCGCCACCAATTCGGCTGTCCGCGGCCGCCACGCGGGCGTCATTCGGTGCGTCCGCAGATCCACGATCGGGGGAGGGGATAGCCGCTCGCGATCGCGTGCCGACAGATGCCCCCGCCGCGCCTCGGCCGGCGCCACGTACCCAAGGTCGGCGTCCAGCCCCGTCTGATGACTGCGGTGGCCGCTCGGCGTCGGGCCACCGCGCGGCTGAGACAGATCGCCGACGATGAGCGGGNNGCCTCGTACCCGGTGCCGCTCGCGGGAAGAACAGCCGCGCCTTGCAGGCACCCGCGGCTGCAGGCGCCGATTGCGAGCGGCGGTCCCGGCGCCGGCTCTTGCTGGGCTTGCCACTGCCGCGCGACCAGCCCGGCGTTCGGGCGCGCCGCGACCATCGCACGCGCATCCGGCGCGCCCGCATCCGGTGTCGACGACGCGCCCGGTGCAGGTGTCGGCAACGCCGTCGTTGCATTCAGAGCTTGCAGGAGCGCGCACAGACCGGCCAGGTTCACGCTGCTCAGGATACCGGATGGGTGTCCCCAGGCCCGCATGGAGAGACGCGCCTTGGGCCGGACCGTGTAGCGCGCAGTGTTCAGCGCGCGCTCAGCGCGATCGACGACTGCCTGCACGTTCCGCAGCCGGGACCGTTGATCTCCTTCGTCGTGAACACGGGCTCGAAGGTCTGCTCGCTGACAAGCGCTCCCGCCGACGAGATCTTGATCGAGAGCTTCTTCGGTTCGTAGTCCCGGATCTGGATGATGTTCACCAACTCCGAATGAGAGACCGCGGACTGACAGAGCAGTTGCTGACCTGCCGTCCCGGGAGCCGATGGAGCAAAGGAACAGGTCATGAACGGAACGACCTCAGGCGTCGGCGTGATCTCGGCGAGATCAATCTGGAACACCTTCCCCACATCGAATGTGCCGTCGAGGGTGATGGCCAGTCCGTCGGTACAACCGATCAAGGTGCACAGGTGATTCTCGCACCCGGCGACTGCGGTCAGCAGCGCGAGGACAATCAAACGGCTACGTATGCGCGACAATACGATCATGATAGGGCCTCCCAAGTCGTTGGTGTAACGCCATTTCGGGTCATGACACCGGCTCATTGCAACGCGTGTGCCCAACGCCAGGCCTCCGAGACGCGCCAGGGGCCAGCGACGACGGATTCCCCGAGCACCGAAAAGCTGACGGTATCGGGCTGGTATCCGAGGAGGGAGTCCAAACTCTATTGCATCGAATGAACCGTCATCACCAACGTCCCCATTTTCGGCCAGGGTTGTTAGTCGTGTTGGCCTGGGTGGGGGCGTGCACGGCCAAATCGCCAGTTCGGGGATCGGAGGGTGGACCCCCGAATTCCGATCTATCGCCGTCGTGTCATCAGGCCCAAGTTGACGACACCGGTCCGTGGTGTTCCCGGACCGGCGCGTTGAGTTGCCGCGGTCCCGACATAGTGTGCCCGCCCTACCAATCGGCCCCGGTGACGATCGGTATCGTCACCACCGCGTACGAGGGTAACCTGGTCCCGTGTCACCCACTACCCGATCCCACGACTGGGCGTGGGTTCTCGATCGCGGTGACGGTTGAGTCCGTACAGACAAAGGTCTTTCCCGTGAACGGAACACAACAACTTGAGACCTGGGTTCATGTCGACCGGACTGACGTCACACCGAACTGTGGTCTGATGGTGAACTTCCGGTCCCTCACCGAGAGGCCACGCCTGCAGCCGGGTGTGAACCTGCGTATCGCGTCGCGGACTGTGCAACGCACCGATTCGGACATCCCGGGCATTAACGCAGGCTCGACCGATAGGGGCCAACTTCTCTATGCCATTGTCCTGTCGGCGACACCTGCCCCCGGCGTCGCCCGGCAGTCGCGAGCCACCGGCACCCAAATAAATCCTCTGGGGGGCGCTACTCGTAATGCGTCCACATTCGCTCGACGAATACGCGTTTTCGCGTCTTGTCGATGCGATAGACCAGCCGATGCTGGATGTTGATGCGTCGCGAATAGAAGCCCCCCAAATCGCCGACGAGTTTCTCGTATGGAGGGGGAGACCGGAACGGATCTTCTTGCAACAGATCCAGGAGAGCGTCGGCCTTCGCGCGCAGCCCAGCTCGTTCGATTTTTACCGCATCCTTCTTGACGTGCTTGCCGAAATAGAGAGACCAGCTCACCAGGGGCGCTTCCGGGAATAGGAGCGAACGGGCGCCTTCTTCGCCGCCATCAGCGACGCCTTCACCCCGGGCACCCCAAGGAGGTAAAGCGTCTCCTGCATGGCCCGAAAGTCCTCCTCCGAGACCAGGACACCGTTGTGCCGACGCCCGGTGATCTGGATGGGCTCGTGATGCTCGGCCGCCTGATCGAGCAGCTTGAAGAGATTCGCGCGGGCCTCGGTGGCGGTGAGGGTGGTGACGGGCTTCATCGTCAAAGCGTACGTGATCACGTACGCCTATTCAAGGGGGCCCCGACCGGTGTCCCGAGGGCCGATCAGGGACGCAGCCAGCCATACCCCCGGGACTATCTCGNNGCGCGCCGGCCTTCCTGGGCGCCGCCCTCCATGAATCCCTGGTAGCTCTGGGAGGTGTGCTCGCCGCAAAAGAGCACGCGGCCCTGGGCTACCCCTTCGTAGCCGGCGAACGCCAGATACTGACCGACCCGCCAGTACGAGTACGACGCGCCGAACTGGGGACTCTTGTGCGGCAGCGACTGCGTCGCCCGTCCGTTCCAGGCCGCCGTGAGCCCCGGGAACACAGGCTCCGCGCGCTGCAACGCCGTGGTCACGTCCGACCGGACCCCCGGCGCATCGATGTCGGAGTACGGGCGCGCCGCCGCCATGGCGCCGGCCGTCGAGCCCCCCGAATAGAAGACCATGATTCCCGCATTGCCCGGTTGTGCGCGCGTGACATCCCAGCCCGCCTGATAGCCGGTATCGGCGTAGCTCGAACCATTGCTGATGCCGTGCCACCCGCCGTTCTGGTTCCAGAGCCGGCTCGAGAACTGAAGCTGAGTCTTGCCATTGCGCCCCCTGCCGAGCTCCGAGATCGCTTCCTTCTTGAGCACGTCGAAGCCGGCGCGCGAGGTGTCGAGGTTCCGCAGCACCGCGAACGGCAGCGCCAGGACCACGTAGTCGGCCGTCACCGTCGCTGCCGCGCCGCCCGACTTGTCGAAGGTGAGCTCGTAGCGCCCCCCCGACGTGGCGGCCAGTTTCTGCAACGCGTACCCGGTCTTGACGTTGTCGAGCGCCTTGGCCATGGCCACCGGCAAGCGCTGGTTTCCACCTCGAATGTGGAACGTCTCGTCGGATTCGCCGAACACGGAAAAACTCACGGTATCGGGCTGGTATCCGAGCAGGTACACGAGGTTGAGCGCCGACTGATCGGCCGTATCGGCGCCGTACTCGATCGCGTACGCGACGTCGAGGAGCTGTCCGAGATCCGACTTGTGCCCCCCCGGCACCCGCGATTCGATCCAGTCGTACACGCTCATGGAATCGAGCATGGCTCCCGCGTCGGTGAAGCTATCGAAGGTGGTCGGATAGTCGGCCGCGGTGGCGTCGTCGTCCACGCGCGCCGCCACCTTGGCCAGAAATTGCGACGTGGCCTTGCTCTGGAGGTAGTAGTGCCCGAAGAACTTGTACGTGTCCTCGGACCCCTTGGGCTCGGCCTTGTGCAGGTCGTCGACCGGCAAATGGAACCGCTTGGCGAGGGCCAGCATGGTCTCATGGCCGGTGTCGATCAGCTCGCCGCACCATTCGCTGACTTGATTTTGGTCCCACGTGGTCGTGTTCGAGAACATCCGGCCGCCGATCCGCCCCGAGCTCTCGTACACCGTCGACGCGTACCCGCGATCCGCAAGCTTCAGTGCGCACGAAAGACCGGCGATCCCGCCGCCGACGATGGCGATGGTCGTGTACTGGCGGTTGAGGTAAGCCTTTGCGCCGGCCTGGATGGCCGCCGCGATCTCCTGCATGCGGGCGTTGCCGGCATCGAGCCGCAGGATTGAGAGCATCGACAGCACACCGTAGGCGACAGCGAGAAGACCGGCAATCACAGCCAGCCACAGCCAGTTAGCGGCATCCATGGAAAATCCTCCGGAAATCAACGAGTTCTGTATATTTTGCGCCCGCCGCTTGAGGCCTTAAAAGGGCCGGGAGCGCGGGGGCGCGCAATATACCACAGGGCCGGTTTTCAGCCCTTTAGGGCCCGCCGCTCGAGGAGGGCGTCAAGCGAGATCCTGCCGGGCCCGAACACGAGCAGCACCAGCAGCATGAAGCCCCACAGCACGTGCTGGCCGAGTGCGGCTTCGAAGCCTTCGGACAGCAGGACCTGACGATACGAGACGACCGCCATCACGTTGACGAACAGGGTGCCGAGCGCGCCGATGCGGCCGAACAGTCCCAGATAAAGCAGGATCGGGAAACCGAGCTCGCCGCAGGTGCCCATCACCGCCGCGACATCGGGCGGGAGCAGTGGCACGTGGTATTCGTCGCGGAACAGCCCGAGCGTCGTATCCCACGAGCTGTACTTCAGCCAGCCGGATTTCGTGAACTGCCAGCCCACGTAGAAGCGCGTGGCCAGCAGCAGTAGCGGTTGCAGTCGATCAAGCACGCGGCCCAAGGCTGCATGCAGGTTGCTCAGCGTGTAGATGAATTTCATTGTTGTGTGCTCCGGCTTGAGCGCGATTGTGGATGATGGGCGCAACGCGCGCTAGGCCAGCCGCGCTCTCAAGCGTGGCGCGGCAAAATCCAGGAACGCACGCAGCTTGGCTGGCAGCAGAGGCTGGCGGTTGTAGACCAGGCTGACCGGGATGGGTGCCGGCTCGAATTTCCGCAGCACCAGCGCCAGCGCGCCGGACGTGACCGCAGCGGCTACCTGGTAGGAGAGCACGCGCGTCAGGCCGACGCCGGCAATTGCAGCATCGACGGCGGCCTCGGCGGTGTTGACGATCAGTCGCGTGCGCAGCGGCACGCTCCGTTGTGCGCGCGCGGTGCCGAAGCTCCAGCCGGCCTCGCCCGCTGGCCCCGCGAAGCTGACGCAATCGTGCCTTGCCAGGTCCTGCGGGTTTCCAGGGGTGCCGTGTCTGGCCAGGTAGGCCGGGCTCGCGCACACGACCTCACGCAGCGAAGCCACTCGCAAGGCTACCAGCGCGCTGTCGGGAAGTTCACCGACCCGGACCGCGAGGTCCAGGTGTTCGTCGAGCAGGCGCAGGGAGCGGTCTGCCAGTCTGAGCTGCGCATTGATCTGCGGATACAGTGCGAGAAATTCCGCCAGCAACGGCAGTACGTGCAGGCGGCCGAGCACGATCGGCGCGGTGAGTGCGAGTTCGCCACGCGGCGCCTGATGTTCACCGGCCGCGCCACGCTCCGCCACCGCGACCTCCTCGAGTATGCGTTTGCAGGCCGCGAGGTAATCGGCGCCGGCCTCGGTCAACGCCAGCTTGCGCGTTGAGCGCGTCAGCAAGCGCGCGCCGAGTTGCGCCTCGAGTTCGGCAATCTTGCGGCTGACGGTGGGCACCGGCATGCGCAGCTCGCGTGCGCCGCCGGAAAAGCTGCCGGCCGCGACTACCGCGACAAATACCGACATGGCCGCGAGGCGATCCACGATTATTCCGAAAAACGGAAAGACATATCTCAAAGATAGCGTCTAGTTCCGAAAAATGAAAGACTGTAATCTGCGGCACATCGAGCCAATAACGGCCCCGACCTCAACGCTTCAGGAGTTAGACCCATGACCCGCATCGCTACCCCGGCCAACGTGGCCGCCGCCCCCGCCGCGTCTCGTCCTTTGCTCGAGACAGTCGGCAAGCAGCTCGGCGTGGTGCCGAACCTGTTTCGCATGGTTGCCAATAGCCCCGCTGCGCTCGAGGGTTACCTCGGCCTGTCGGGCGCGCTGGCGAAAGGTAGCCTGCCGGCGCCGACGCGCGAGCGGATCGCGCTGGCCGTGGCCGAATACAACGGTTGCGACTACTGCCTATCTGCGCACAGCTATCTGGGGCTGCATCTGGCGCGGCTCGAGCCGGCCGAGATCGCAGCGAATCGCGCCGGGGGTTCCCTCGATGCCAAAGCGGGCGCGGCCGTCGGTTTTGCCATCGAAGTGTTGCGCCACCGCGGCCACGTCGGCGACGCCGCAATCGCCGCCGTGCGCGCGGCCGGGTACGACGATGCGCAGATCGTCGAGATCGTGCAGCATGTCGCCCTCAACACCTGGACCAATTACATTAACAGCGTGGCCCAGACCGTCATCGACTTTCCTGTCGTGCACGCGCGCCAGGCCGCCTGAGCGGAGTGATCCATGAGCAGACCGCCGTTGCCGCCGTTCACGCTCGAATCCGCCGTGCAAAAAGTGCGCATGGCGGAGGACGCCTGGAACACGCGCGATCCCGCGCGGGTCGCGCTCGCCTACACGCCCGATTCCAGCTGGCGCAACCGCGCGGAGTTCCTGCAGGGGCGCGCGGCGATCGAGGCCTTTCTGCGCCGCAAGTGGGCGCGCGAGCTCGACTACCGGCTCATCAAGGAGCTGTGGGCGTTTCGTGAGAACCGCATCGCGGTGCGCTTTGCCTACGAGTGGCACGACGACAGCGGCCAGTGGTTCCGCAGTTATGGCAACGAGAACTGGGAGTTCGACGCCGAGGGACTTATGCAGCGGCGCATCGCCAGCATCAACGACGCGGCCATTGCCGCGGGCGAACGCAAGTACCACTGGCTGGCCGGGCCGCGGCCGGCCGACCACGCCTCGCTCAGCGAGCTCGGGTTCTAGGCAGGTCAGCGATGAACGCAGGCGCGGCATTTGCGAGCGACGTGGCGTTCACGCCAGCGGTCAA
The DNA here is from genome assembly GCA_003162555.1 of Gammaproteobacteria bacterium. Classification (GTDB taxonomy): domain Bacteria; phylum Pseudomonadota; class Gammaproteobacteria; order Steroidobacterales; family Steroidobacteraceae; genus FEN-1191. The sequence continues at coordinate 8,101 of PMNQ01000026.1, forward strand.
GGCGATCCAGGCGCGCAAGGGTTCGCGCCGCGCCTACGCGCGCATGGAAAAGGGCGGGTCGTGGGAAACCACGATCACGCCGGAGCTGACAGCCTTCATTGCCGCCCAGACCAGCGTGTTTCTGGCGACAGCAAACGCGGCCGGACAGCCGTATATCCAGCATCGCGGCGGGCCCGCCGGCTTCCTGCGGGTGATCGATGAGCACACGATCGCGTTTGCCGATTTCGTTGGCAATCGCCAGTTCATCACCTCGGGCAATCTTGGGGAAAACCCACGCGCGCACCTGTTCCTGATGGACTATGCGCACCGGCAGCGCATCAAGATCTGGGGCACTGCGCGCGTGGTCGAAGGAGACGCAGAACTGCTCGCTTCGCTGATGCCGGCGGGCTACAAGGCGCGTGGTGAGCAGGCGATCCTGTTCACCGTCTCTGCCTGGGACAGCAACTGTCCGCAGCACATTCCGCAGCGCTTCGAGGCGGCCGAGGTTGCGGCGCTGCTCGCCGCGCGCGACCGGCGCATCGACGAGCTGGAAACGGAGCTGCGCGCGCTCAGGCCGCATGGCCAGTAGGCGCGTGCCCGCAAGTAGCGGCGCGCGCCTCGATAGTGGCGTGCGCCACGGCGTGGCGCGGCATATTTCCAGACTCGGGATGGCTTCGCGCAGCGAGGCCGCGGCGTGGGTGCGCTCGGGCCGGGTGCGCGTCAACGGCCGTGTGGTGCGCGATCCGGAATTTCCCGTGCGTGACGGCGTGGATGCGGTGGCGGTCGACGGCGCAGGCGCGGCCGCCGCGGGCCGCGTGGTGCTGATGCTCAACAAACCGCGCGGCCTCGTGACGACCACACGCGACGAAAAGGGCAGGGCTACCGTGTATCAGTGCCTCCAGGGCGCGAACCTGCCATGGCTCGCGCCGGTCGGGCGGCTCGACAAGGCGAGCGAAGGTTTGCTTTTGTTCAGCAACGATCCGGCGTGGGCGGCGCGCATCACCGCGCCGGCGACCGGGCCCGACAAGACCTATCACGTACAGATCGACCAGCTGCCCACGGCGAGGTTGCTGCAGCAATTGACGCGAGGCGTCGACGTCGATGGCGAACGATTGCGCGCCACAGCCGCGCGGAGCCTCCGCAGTGGCGCACGGCATGCCTGGCTCGAGATCGTGCTCGACGAAGGGCGCAACCGGCACATCCGGCGACTTCTGGAAGCCTGTGGCGTAGCGGTTTTGCGCCTGGTGCGCGTGCGCATCGGCGGCCTCGCGCTGGGCGAGTTGCCCAAGGGCCAGTGGCGCCTGCTTGGCGAGCAGGAAATCGCGGCGCTGTGCGCGTAGCCCCGGCTCCGCTGTTGACGGAGCGCGAATGCGCGGCGTTCATCGCCGCGCGTGCCGCGGGCGAGGCGAATCTCGAGTGCACGCTGGATCTCGGACGCACGCGCAGCACGGTCACCGTAGCTGCGAATGAGTGGATCTGGGAGGGCCGCAGCTTTCCCTACGCCGAGCGCTGCAGGCCGCGGACGATCTATCACTGGACCGGGAGCGCCTTCGATCCGGCCGCACGTTACACGACCGCTTTGTTCAAGCTCGTGCCCACAGAGTGGGGCCCGCCGACATTCGAGATCGATGGCATCAAGATGCTGCCGACCGCGAAGGTCTCGCCCTACGCCGATGCGGAGCGCAAGGTCGGACTCGTCGCGCCGCGCGGCAAGGTCGTGCTCGACACCTGCGGCGGGCTGGGCTATTTCGCGGCCTGGTGCCTGCGTGGCGGCGCGGCGCGGGTGTTGTCGTTTGAGAAGCATGCCGGCGTGCTGTGGCTGCGCTCACTCAATCCCTGGTCGCCCGACAGTCCCTGGCAGGAACCGGCAGGCGCCGCGCTCGAGCTTAAGGAGGGCGATATCGCGCAGGAAATTCAGGCGCTGCCCGACCGTTCGGTCGATGCGATCCTGCACGATCCGCCGCGCTTTGCGATCGCGGGTGAGCTGTATTCGCAGGCGTTTTACGGACAGCTGGCGCGGGTGCTGCGCCCCGGCGGCATGCTGTTTCATTACACCGGCGCGCCCAACAGCCTGAGCCGAGGGCGCGAGTTGGCGCGGGAAGTGAGCACGCGGCTGCAACGCGCAGGCTTTGCGCCCGAGCTCAATGGAGACGGCGTGCTCGCGCGCGCCGGGGCCCGCAGCCGCTAGCGTCTGGACAGGCGCTAAGGGTGCTCGGCCTCGACGCGCACGCGTTCGCGGCGCACCAGGAACAATCCTGCGGAAATGATGATGGCCGCGCCCAGCAGCGTATAGCCATCCGGGTCGTGCTTCCAGATCAGCCGGTCGAGTCCGAGCGTCCATACGAGCGAGGTGTACTCGAACGGCGCCACCGCGGAGACCTCGCCGTGGCGGAACGCATAAGTGACGCCCCACTGTGCGCAAAAGCCCGTGATGCCGACGCCCGCGATGATCCAGGCGTCGCTGGCGCGCACGGCCTGCCAGTGGGGCCAGGCCAGCGCCGTGGATCCGACCGCCAGCATGGAGATCAGCCAGAACATCAGGCTCTCCATCGAATCGGTGCGTCCCAGGATGCGTATCGCGATCGCCGAGATCGTGTAGCAGACAGCCGCGGCGATGATGGCCAGGCCGCCCAGCGTCAGCACGCCGCCGCCCGTGGGCCGCAGCACCACCAGTACGCCGGTAAGTCCAATGCCGATCGCAAGCCAGCGCGCCGCGCCGACCCGCTCGCCCAGCAGAGGTACCGACAGTGCCGTGATCAGCAATGGCGCTACATAGAAAATTGCGTACGTCTCGGTCATCGGCAGCAACCGCAGGCCGTACACGAAGCTGGCGAGCATGAACACGGCCAGCGCGCCACGTGCCATGTGCAGCGGCCAGCGCACGCGCAGCATCGCGGCGAAGGAACTGCGCCACGCGACGTACACGTACACCAGCGGGAATGAGGCGAGGCTGCGCAACGCCGTCACCTGCATCGGCGAATAGTGCTGCGCCAGCAATTTCATGCCGGCATCCATCACCGTGAACAGCGCCGCTGCCACGACCATGGCGACGATGCCCGGCAGGTTCTTGTTGTCTCCCATGATTCCCATCGTCCGCGGCGGGCGGAGACTGTAATACAATCACTGTGGTGGGCATAGACACGCAAGCTGCCAACGGCAATTCCCCTTTTATCGTCGGCGTGTCGGGTCATCGCGACCTGCATGCGGGCGACCGCGCGCGATTGCGCGAAGCGGTGCGCGCGTTCGTCCAGGAAATCCGCGCCCACTTGCCCGATACCGAATTGCACGTCATGGTCGGCATGGCCGAGGGCGCCGACCTGCTGGTCGCTCAGACCGTGCTGGAACTCGGGGTGCGCGTCGAAGCAGTGTTGCCGATGCCGCTGGCGCAATACGCGACTGACTTCGACCCGGAGACCCTGAACGTATTGCGCGAACTGCTGGCGCGACCCGAGGTCAGCTGCACGGAACTGGTGCCGCCGCCGCCCGCTGCGGCCAGCGGCGCTGCGGCCAACCGCGATGCGATGTACGCGAACCTCACCGAGACGCTGATCCGTCGCAGCAGCCTGCTGCTGGCGCTGTGGGACGGCAAGCCATCGCTCCTGGCGGGCGGCACAGCAGACACCGTGTTGCGTTTCCTCGGCGTGCGCACCGACGCCAGCCAGGCGACCGAAAATATCGCGATGGTCGATATCGCCGAGGACCTCGACACCGCCGAGCGCCTGGTTTACTGGGCTCCGGCCGTTCGCGGTGGCGGTGACACGGGGCTTGAGATGCGTCCGCCGGGATTCCTGCGCGGGCTGGGTGACAACACGCTGCAGATGCAGCAGGCCATGCCTGCGCCGCTGGTGCACCAGCTCGCGGCGCTCAACCAGTACAACCGCGAGTACCGCGAGCTGCAGGCGGATGGGAGCCTCGGCGTGCCGGATTCACTGTTCGCAGCGCTCCCCGCGGACGTGCCGCTGACGGCGGGACTCCGGCTCGAGGACATCGACGCTCAGTACGGCAAGGCCGATGCGCTGGCGGTGCATTACCAGCTGCGCTCCGATCTGTTGTTCCGGTTGTTTGGCGTAATGACATTCACGATGGGCCTCGCCTATCTCGCCTACGAGAAGCTGACCGAATCGCGCTTCGTGCTGATCGCTTACCTCGCGGTCATGTTCACCAGCCTCGGCCTTTATTACGTGCTGCACGGCCGGCACTGGTTCGCCAAGCACCTGACGTATCGCGCTCTGGCCGAAACGATGCGCGTCAAGTTCTACCTGCGCCTCGCCAGCGTCGATCATCGCGTCGATGCCAGTGAAGTGCTGGCGCTATCGGGCATCGACCGCTTCCGCGGCTTCAGCTGGATCGGCTACGTGCTGGCCGGCGTGGAAGTGCCAGACCTCCATGCTGCCAACGGCGCCGACCTGGAGGAGCGCCGGCTGCGCTGCGTCGAGCAGCAATGGATCGAGAGCCAGCACCAGTATTTCACCCGCAAGGTCGCCAGCCTTGAGCAGAGCAGCAGCCGCATCCGCCTGCTGCGCAACGCGCTGCTCGGCGTCATCCTGGCGGTCATCATCGCGCTGTTCCTGTTCGGCGATACCCTGCATCGCCAGCAGTTGGGTTACGGCGTGTCGCTGCAGAACCTGCTGACATTCTGCATGGGTTTCCTGGCGGTATTGCTCGGCGCCTGGGAGCTGCACCAGAACAAGATGGCGACGCGCGAACTGCTGTGGCAGTACCGCAATCAGCTGCGACATTTCGCCCGCGCCAGGCTCGACCTGACGCGTTTCACGACGCAGCGCCGCCGCAATGAAGTGCTGGTGGGACTGGGCAAGGATTCACTGATGGAAAGCTATCTTTGGACGATCCACCGGTATCACCGCGAGCACGAGCCGCCGACCGGCCACTGATTCAGTAGTGGGGTGGTGGCTCGTGGCCGGTGGCGCTGGCGCCGCCCGTTTCTTCATAACCTGCCAGACGTTCGCTGACAACGCGCAGGCGCTCGCGCAGCTCCGCCAGCTCGCGCTGCTGGCGGCCACAGGTCGAGCCGAGTTCCGCAACCGTGTCCTCGAGGTGCGTGAGTTTGACCTCTAGTGCCTCGAATCGCTGCTGCTCGTTCATTTGAGCGTGTATTCGCCCTTGAGCTTGCGTCGCACCGTCTTGCCGCGCAGATGCGCGTAGACCGGCAGACCATTGCGGTAAGGCGGATAGTCCTCGCCGCCGATCAGCGGCTCGAGGTAGCGGCGGCAGGCGGGCGTGATGCCGAACCCGTCCGCGCTGATGAAATGCCGCGGCACGGTCTTCTCGACATTGGCCACCGACTCGAGCGGTATGGGCACGATCTTCCAGCGATAGGGTTTCGATGACAGCCGCTTGATCGCGGGCATCACGCCGTGCTTGCCCTGCACGGCGTACTCGACCGCCGCCTTGCCGACCGCGTAAGCCTGCGCGACATCGACCTTCGAGGCGATGTGGCGCGCCGCGCGTTGCAGGTAGTCTGCCACCGCCCAGTGGAACTTGTAGCCGTGCGCCTCGCGCACCATGTTGGCGACCACCGGGCCCACGCCGCCGAGCTGCGTGTGACCGAATGCATCCTTGGTGCCGGCTTCCGCAAGGAATTTCCCGTCGGCGTAGTGCGCGCCCTCCGAGACCACGATGACGCAGTAGCCGTAGTGGGTGACACATTCCTTGACGCGCGCCAGGAATTTCTCCCGCTCGAAGGCGATTTCCGGAAACAGGATGATGTGCGGCGCATCGCCCGCCTTGTGCCCGGCGAGTCCGCCGGCGGCGGCGATCCAGCCGGCGTGGCGGCCCATCACCTCGAGCACGAACACCTTGGTGGATGTGCGCGCCATCGAGGCGACATCCATGCCGCCCTCGAGCGTCGAGACCGCGATGTACTTGGCCACCGAGCCGAATCCCGGGCAACAGTCGGTGTGCGGCAAATCGTTGTCGACGGTCTTCGGCACGCCGATGCAGGCGATAGGATAGCCGAGCTGCGTACCGATCTGCGCCACCTTGTGCGCGGTATCCATCGAATCATTGCCGCCGTTGTAGAAAAAATAACCGATGTCGTGCGCACGAAATACTTCGATCAGCCGTTCGTATTCGGCGCGGTTCTGGCCCAGTCCCTTGAGCTTGAAGCGGGCCGAGCCGAAAGCCCCTGCGGGCGTGTGACGCAGGGCGCGGATCGTGGCGCGTTGCTCGGCGCCGACGTCGATCAGGTTTTCCGTGAGTATGCCGACGATGCCGTCGCGTCCGGCATAAACCTTGCCGATATGCGCACGGTGCTTCAGCGCGGTCTCGATGACGCCGCAGGCCGAGGCATTGATGACGGCGGTGACACCGCCGGACTGGGCATAGACGGCGTTGCGTGGCTTTGGTTTGGACATCGCGGCGGGCTCCGGGGCTGGGGACTTTAATGTGGAGCGCGAAAGGATAGCCCAAGGAGCCTAGGGCCTGTTCGCACTTGATACATCGATGCGGCCGTGCTTAGGTTTGCGCAGGGTAAGGCGCGACGACCGATATGTACTTGATGTACATGAGGAAGGAGCAACGCAGCCCTGCACAAATCTAAGCCGGCCCGCCTGTAACGATACGTTACCGCTGAATTTGGGATAGGCGCAGGCACAAGCGGGGGTTGCGCTCAAAAGGCTTTCANNGCGCTTACGTGGAATAACCACGCCGCGCGCCTCGCGCCTTGTCTGAAAGCCTTTTGAGCAGCAACGCATCGACGTATCAAGTGCGAACAGGCCCTTGGGGCAGCCGCTGTTTGACCGCGTTCGATGCGCTCGGTACCTTTCGCACATGCGTATCGTCCTGTTAGGCGCGCCCGGCTCGGGCAAGGGTACCCAGGCGCAGCGGTTGGTCGCGCGCTTTGGGGTTCCGCAGATCTCCACCGGCGACCTGCTGCGTTCGGCGGTGGCGCGCGGCACCGAGCTCGGCCTCAAGGCGAAAGCCGCCATGGACGCCGGCGCGCTGGTGTCGGACGACATCGTCATCGGCATCATCCGCGAACGCCTCGGGCAGATGGACGTTGCCGCTGGCTACATCCTCGATGGCTTTCCACGAAATCTCGCGCAGGCCCGCTCGCTCGCATCGATGCTGGCGGTGATCGGCCAGCCGCTCGACGCCGTGGTGCTGTTCAATGTCGACTATGCCGAGATTGCCCGGCGTATTTCCGGCCGCCGCACCTGCCCGAACTGCGGCGCCATCTTCAACGTGCACGACGCCGCCACGCCCGGCATCACGCATTGCACGAACTGTGCGGCTGCGCCGTCGCTGACGCAGCGCCCAGACGACAACGAACACACCGTGGCGCGCCGCCTGGCCGTGTACGACGAACAGACGCGCCCGCTGATCGAGCACTACCGCGCTCAGGGACTGCTGCGCAGCGTCGACGCGCAGGGCGCCGTGGATAAAGTGACCGCGCGGCTGGTCGCCGTGTTGGCTCCTCCAGCGCCCGCGGCGAAGCGCCGGTCCAAACCCAAACCCAAACCCAAATCCAAGAAAAAATCGAAGGCCAAACGCGTTCGGAAGCCGGTACGCAAGGCGGCGCGCAAAGCAGTGCGAAAGTCGGCGCGCAAAGTGGCGCGCAAAGTGGCGCGCAAAGCGGTGCGCAAGGCACTGCGCAAGAAGCCGCGTAAAAAGCTTCGGCGCAGCCCGCGCAAGCGCGCGCGACGCCAGGCGCCAGGCCCCAGGCTCTAAAGCGCCTTCAGCAGCTCGAGTCCCACGATCTCGCGGCGCCAGCCGTGCATCAGCGCTCCGTCGCGTTCGCCACGCACCAGCGTCTCAAGTTCGCGCCGCGTCGCGAGTATCTCCGGCGCCAACTCCAGCGAGCCGGCAATGCGGCGCGCGATATCTGCCAGCCGCGCGACCTGCTCGAGCTGCTGCGGATCCGGGCGCCGGCGTTGCGGGAGCGGCGCGGCCGGATTCGGGACTGCGGCGGCGCTCACCAGCTCGAGCAGCTGCGCGCCGCTGTTGGCGCGGATGCCATCCGGTAGTTCGCGGATGCGTTCGAGCGCGGCGTGGTCGCGCGGCACCTGCAACACAATGTCGCGCAATGCTGCATCCGGCAGGATCCAGCCGCGCGGCCGGTCGGAGCTCATAGCGCGGCGCTCACGCCAGGCGGCCAGCAGTTGCGCGAGCCGTTGCCGGTCGGCATCGAGATCGGCAAAGGTCTTGATGCGCAGCCAGGCCTGCTCCGGATCGACGACAAAAGACTCGCTGCCTATCTCCGCCATTTCCTCGTCGAACCAGCCGCGCCGGCCGAGCTGTTCGAGCCGACCGGCAAGTTTCTCGCGCAGCGGCGGCAGGTTCCGCACATCATCGAGCGCATATTCGATCTGCGCCGTGGACAGCGGCCGGCGCGACCAGTCGGTGCGCGTCTGGCTCTTGTGCAGCTCGATGCCGAGGATTTCGCGCACCAGGTCCGCGTAACCGACCTGGGCGGGGAAACCCAGCAGCGCGGCGGCAACCTGGGTATCGAAGACGTTTCGCACCGTGCCGACCACCGGCGCGAGCACCTCCATGTCCTGCCGCGCGGCATGCAGGATCTTGCATGGCTGCGCCGCGGCCATCAGCGGGCGCAGCACATCGAGGGACGAGAGCGCCAGCGGATCGACGCACACAGCGAGTCCGTCGGCGCCCAGCTGCAGCAGGCACAGCTGCGCGTAGTAGGTGCGTTCGCGCATGAACTCGGTGTCGAGTCCTACTGCGTCATGGGCGGAGAAGGCTGCTGCTGCTGCCGCCAATGCGGCGTCGTCGACAATCGGTGCTGCTGGGATGACGGTCTCCAAAAAGGACCCGCTGAGCGGTCGCGCACGGGCGCACGTGTACAATCGGCGCGATTATGCACGTACACATACTCGGCATCTGCGGAACTTTCATGGGCGGCATTGCCGCGATTGCCCGCGGCGCCGGCCACCGGGTCAGCGGTTCGGACCGCAACGTGTATCCACCGATGAGCACGCAGCTCGCGGCGCTCGGCATCGAACTCACGCAGGGTTACGGGGCGGAGCAGCTCGAGCCGCGGCCCGATGTAGTGGTGGTGGGCAATGTCTGCTCACGCGGCATGCCGGTCATTGAGGCACTGCTCGAGAGCGGCATTCGGTACCAGTCCGGACCGGAATGGCTGGCGCGCGAAGTGCTCGCCGACCGCTGGGTGCTGGCGGTTGCCGGCACGCACGGCAAAACCACGACTGCGGCGATGCTGGCCTGGATACTCGAGCACGCCGGGCTGTCGCCGGGCTTCCTCATCGGCGGCATTCCCGGCAATTTCAATCTGAGCGCGCGCGTGGGCAATGCGCCATTCTTTGTCATCGAGGCCGACGAATACGACACGGCTTTCTTCGACAAGCGCGCCAAGTTCGTGCACTACCGGCCGCGTACGCTGGTGCTGAACAACCTGGAATTCGACCACGCCGACATCTATCCGGACCTGGCCTCCATCGAGCGGCAGTTCCATCACCTCGTGCGCACCGTACCCGGCAGCGGACGAATACTCGTCAACGGGGCCGACGCCAACCTGGCGCGCGTGCTCGGCATGGGCTGCTGGAGTGGCGTTGAGCATTTCGCACGTGATACGCCGCACCAGACTGGAGACTATCCGTGCTGGTCCGCAAGGCTCGTGGCCGGAAGCGATGGCTCGGCGTTCGGCGTGCTCTTGAACGGCCAGCCCTGTGGCGAAGTGCGTTGGCCGCTGATCGGAATGCACAACGTCGACAACGCGCTGGCGGCGATCGGCGCGGCGCGCCACGCCGGTGTGCCGCCGGAACATGCCTGCAAGGCACTCGAGCGCTTTGCCGGCGTGCGCCGCCGCATGGAGTTGCGTGGCCAGGCTGCCGGCGTGAATGTCTATGACGATTTCGCACATCACCCGACCGCGATCGCCACCACGCTCGAGGGACTGCGCCGCCGCGTCGGGCGCGAGCGCATTGTCGCGGTGCTCGAGCCGCGCTCGAACACCATGCGCGCCGGCGTGCACACCGACACGCTGGCCGAATCGCTGGGCAGCGCCGACAGCGTGTGGCTGTATGCGCCCGCCGACCTTGGCTGGGACGCGGCCGCGGCGCTGGCGCCGCTGGGACCGCGCGCCCACCTGGCGCGCGATTTTGACTCGCTGCTGGCGGGATTGACGCGCGACCTGCATGCCGGCGATCACGCGCTGCTCATGAGCAATGGCGGCTTCGGCGGCCTGCACGAGCGGCTGCTCGCGGCTCTCGGCGGCAGCACGGTGGCCCGCTGAGTGGCCCGCTGATATTCCCCGTGCCACGGTGACCGAGCTGCCGCTGTTTCCGCTGCGCACGGTGCTGTTCCCGGGCGGCCTGTTGCCGCTGCGTATTTTCGAAACCCGTTACGTCGACATGGTTGGCCGCTGCATGCGCGAGGCGGGCGAGTTCGGTGTGCTGCTGATCAGCGGTGAGGGCGAATCCGAGACCGGACCCGCCGGTGAACTGGCCGGGATCGGCACCAGCGCGCGCATCGTCGATTTTCACGCGCTCCCGGATGGCCTGCTTGGTCTCATGTGCCGCGGCGCGCGCCGCTTCAGGCTGCACTCGCGTCGCGTGCAGGCCGATGGCCTGAATGTCGGGGAGGTGGAGTGGCTGGCCGAGCCGGCGCCGAGCGCGCTGGCGCCGGAACACCTGCCGCTGACACGGCTGTTGCGGCGCGTATTGCAGGAACTCGGCGACACCGCGCGGCACCTCGATGCCGACTTCGACGATGCCGGCTGGGTTTCCAACCGCCTGGCTGAATTCCTGCCGCTCGAGCGCGGCGCGCAGCAGCAACTGCTGGAACTGGAGGATCCGCAGCAGCGGATGCGCGCACTGGCGCCGTTGATCGAAGTGCCGCCGGAAGCGGACGGCCGGATTTAGGCCCTGCGAATTCCCGTCAGCCGCCGGCGGCGCGCTGCGCTGAATCCGTTCCGGCCTGCAATTCGACGCGCAGCACTTCGGTGTCGATCGTGCCATCGCTGCGCAGTGTCAGGCGCCGGTAGCCCGGCGGGCTCGGATCGACCGCGAACTGGTCGGAATGCGGCAGGAACTGCGCGCAGGTCGACGGCACCGCCAGCAAGCGCACGCCCTTGCGGCGCGAATCGTAAGGCTGGTGCACGTGGCCCCAGAGGATGGCGCGCAATTGCGGGTAGCGATCGGTGATCGCGAAGAATTCGTCGGCGTTCTGCAAGCCAACCGAGTCGAGCCAGCGGCTGGCCATGCGCACCGGATGGTGATGCAGGCTGATCAGAACGTGGCGCTCGCCGGCGCTGGCCAGCGCCGTATCGAGCCGTGCCAGCTCCGCGGCGCTGATGCGCCCGTGCGCCTGACCCGCCACGCAACTATCGAGCATGATGACGCGCCAGCCGCGCAGGTCGTGGTGGCCGCCGACCGCAAACGGCGCCGCCGCCAGCTCGCGCCGCATTGCCCCGATATCGTCGTGGTTGCCCGGCAGGCACCAGACCGGCTTGCCCAGATTTCCGAGCAGCTCACGTACCGTGGCGTATCCGGCCGCGTCGTCGTTCACCAGATCGCCGGTCAACAGCAGTGCCTCCGCGTCCCAGTGATGGGCGCGCGCATGGCGCAGCACCGCCTGGAGCGATGAGCGCGTGACCACCCCGCGCAGGGCACGGTCGGCCCGCCCGAACAGGTGCGGGTCTGACAGCTGCAACAGGCGAATCTCGCTATGCATGGCTCACATAGTAGCGGCCGCACCGCGCGTTGCGGGTGAACTGCTTCAAGTTCACGGTGCCCATATAAGGCTGGACTGCAGACGCGATCCACAGTTCCTGCGACCCGTTTCCGCAGATGTTAAACGGGCCGCGGAACCGCTGTCGCAGTTCCGCGGC
>PMNQ01000026.1:19973-20213 GCA_003162555.1 Gammaproteobacteria bacterium
GTGCCGCAGCCCAGGTTCACGAGCCGCCCTTCCGCCAGCAAAATGATGCGCTTTGATGGTTTGCCATTTTCTGCCGGGAAGATCACGTGATCGACCTGCGGTTTGATGTTCTCCCACTGGTACTGCTTGAGCGAGGCACAATCGATTTCGTTGTCGAAGTGGCCGATGTTACCGACGATGGCCTTGTCTTTCATGCGGGACATCTGCTCGGCGGTGATGATGTTGTGGTTACCCGTCGCC
>PMNQ01000143.1 GCA_003162555.1 Gammaproteobacteria bacterium
CGGGTGTTGACCTCGAGGAAGGAGATGGTGCCGTCGACTCCGACCAGGAACTCACAGGTGCCGGCGCCGACGTACCCGGCCTCGCGCAGGATCGCCTTGGACGAGGTGTACAGCTGGTCGAGCTGCGCCGGCGAGAGGTACGGCGCCGGGGCCTCCTCGACGAGCTTCTGGTTGCGCCGCTGCAGCGAGCAGTCGCGGGTNNACCGCCGACTCGAACAGCTCGGGGATCTCCTCGATGTTCCTGGCGACCTTCAACCCGCGGCCGCCGCCACCGAACGCCGCCTTGATGGCCACGGGCAGCCCGTGCTCCTGGGCGAACGCCACCACCTCGTCGGCTCCGGCGACCGGGTCGGCGGTGCCGGGCACCAGCGGGGCGCCGACCTTCTGGGCGATGTGGCGGGCCTGGACCTTGTCCCCGAGGGCGTCGATCGCGGCCGGCGGTGGCCCGATCCAGATCAGCCCGGCGTCGATGACCGCCTGGGCGAAGCCGGCGTTCTCGGCGAGGAAGCCGTAGCCCGGGTGGATCGCGTCGGCCTTGGAGCGAAGCGCCGTGGCAATGATCTCCTCGATGTCGAGGTAAGCCTGCAGCGGTCCCTTGCCCTCGCCGACCAGATAGGCCTCGTCCGCCTTGGTGCGATGGAGCGAGAAGCGATCTTCCTGCGAATAGATCGCTATCGTGGCCATCCCGAGCTCGTTGGCCGCGCGCATCACGCGAATCGCGATTTCGCCGCGGTTGGCAATCAGTATTCGACGCAATGGAATCCCCATGACTGGTTTTCCCGATCAGCTATGCAAGATCGGGGCCGAGCGTGCGGGCCAGGTAGTCCTCGAAGCTGCCGCGCTCCGAGCGCTCGCCGGCGGCCTGCACTTCGAGCGAGGCCACGGCTTCTTCCGCGAAACTCGCCAGCACCGCCGGCTCGTGGCCCTGCCTGTCGAGCAGGCGGGCGTGATGCTGCGCCGAAAGGGTGCGGGTGTATTCGGAAAATCCCACTGCGTTGCGCCTCAATTCACGCAGCAGCCGAGCTGAGGGTGTGAGTTCCGCGTCACGGAGCTTTTCCACCTGCCGGTCGAGGGTGCGCCGGTAACGGCGCGTGGTATCGCCGGCGTCGAGCAGTTCGCATACGCCGGTGAGCTGATCGAGCAGCTCGGCGCCCCAGTCCTGCAACGACACGGCGCGGCCGGCGCGCTGCAGTGCCAGGCCCGGCTCGCGCCCGCGCCGCGCCACCAGCAGGTGGTTCTGGTCGAGCTGCGGCTGCTCAGACGCCTCGATCGGCTCGCTGCCGCGCAACAGGCACAGCGCCAGGAACGCCTCCATGAAGTGCATCTCGTCCATGCACACACCGGTGGGTTCGAAGATACAGATATCGAGCGCACGCACTTCGACGTACTCGACGCCGCCGCGCGCGAGCGCGCGCATCGTGCTCTCGCCGGCGCGCGGCGCGCGTTTCGGGCGGATGTTGCTGTAGTACTCGTTCTCGATCTGCAGGATGTTCGCGTTGAGCTGGCGATACTCGCCATCCACGCGCACGCCGAGCGCCGCGAACGGCGGGTGCACTGTGTGCGTGGCGCGTTGCAGGTCGCGCAGGTAATCGGCGAGCGAATTCACCGAAACATTGACCGCGGACTGGTTGCGGTTGCGATAGCCCAGGTCGCTCATGCGGAGCGAGGTCGCATTTGGCAGATGCAGCGTGCCCGGGCCGAGCGGCAGCAACTCCGGGTCGGCCGGCGCCGGCACGAAACTGGCGCACAGCGCCGGCGAGACGCCGAACAGGTACAGGGCCAGCCAGCCGTGGCGCCGGTAGTTGCGCACCAGGTCGAAATAAGCCGTCGAGACAAAGCCGGCTCCCGGCGCGGACTCCTCCATCACCTCGGCCCACAACGGCCAGAAGCGCTCGGGAAAGGAGAAATTGTAATGCGCGCCGGCAATCGCCTGCATCAGCCCGCCGTAGCGCGTCTGCAGGCCACGGCGGTAGACCTCCTTGAAGTGCCCGCGGTGCGAGCTGCCGTAGCGTGCGATCGGCACTTCGGCCTCGCCCGCGATCTCGCCCGGCATGGAACCCGCCCACAGCAGCTCGTCGTCCAGGAGCCGTGCCACGAAGTGATGCAGGTCGCCCAGGTACTGCGACAGCGCGGCGTTGTCGTTGAAAGTCGGCGTCACCAGTTCCAGCAGCGCCTCGGAATAGTCGGTGGTGATGTGCGGGTTGCACAGCGCACTGCCCAGCGCCGGCGGGTGCGGGCGGGCCGACACACGGCCCGCAGGGGTGACGCGCAGGCCCTCGCGCTCCAGGCCACGACGGCCGCCCGCGAGTGCAGCGCCGTGCTCGCGGGAGTTGACCAGCGCCGCCAGGCGTCGCTCGAAAACGCGGTCGATCACCGCTCGCGCCATACCAAAAACCCCATGGATACCACGGCCGTGCAGATCCGGCCGCAAGCTGGCATTCTACGCGACCAGCGCCGCTACCGGCGGCGCCCGCAATCCTGGAGGCCACCATGCTGACCCTTGCAGCACCCAGGCGTGTCGCCATCGTCGGCGGCAGCCGCATTCCCTTCGCGCGTTCGCATGGCGCCTACGCGGGCCAGGGCAACCAGCAGCTGCTCACCGCAGCGCTCCATGCCGTGGTCGAACGTTTTCATCTGCAGGGCCATCGGCTCGGAGATGTGATCGGCGGCGCGGTCATCAAGCATTCGAAGGATTTCAATCTGGTGCGCGAAGCACTGATGTCCACCGAGCTCGATCCGCAGACACCGGGCCTCGACATCCAGCGCGCCTGCGGCACCGGCCTCGAGGCGGCGATCCTGGTCGCCAACAAGATCGCACTGGGCCAGATCGACGCCGGCATCGCCTGCGGCGTCGACACGGTGAGCGATCCGCCGGTGGTGTTTCCGAATTCCTACCGCGAACTGCTGATGAAGAGCTACCGCGGCCGCAGTTTCGGCCAGCGGCTCCGGCCCTGGCTGGGTCTGCGACTCCGCGATCTGAAGCCGATCCTGCCGGCGGTCATCGAGCCGCGCACCGGACTGTCGATGGGCCAGAGCTGCGAACTGATGGCACGCACCTGGAACATCTCCCGCGCCGAGCAGGATCGCGTCGCCTGCGAGAGCCATCTCAAGGCAGCGGCCGCGTGGAAGGCGGGCTTCTACGATGACCTGGTGGTGCCGCACGCTGGCCTTGCGCGCGACAACAATGTGCGGCCCGACACCACTGTGGAAAAACTCGCGACGCTCCGGCCGGTATTCGACACCACTGGCAACGGCACGCTGACCGCCGGCAACAGCACGCCGCTCACCGACGGCGCAGCCGCGGTGCTGCTCGCGTCCGAGCAGTGGGCCAACGAACGCAAGCTCCCGGTGCTGGCGTACCTGCGTGCTGGCAAGAGCTGGGCCGTCGATTTCGCCAGCGGCAAGGAAGGCTTGCTGATGGCTCCGGCCTACGCGATGTCCTCGATGCTCAGCGACGTGCAGCTTTCGCTGCAGGATTTCGACTACTACGAGCTGCACGAGGCCTTTGCCGCGCAGATGCTGTGCACGCTCAAGGCCTGGGAATCGCCGCAGTTCTGCCGCGAGCGGCTGGGCCGCTCCGCGCCGCTCGGCAGCATTCCGCCCGAGAAAATCAACGTCAAGGGCGGCAGCGTCGCGCTCGGTCATCCGTTCGCAGCCACCGGCGGCCGCCTTGTCGCCGCGCTCGCCAAGCTGCTCGCTGGCGATGAGCAGGCGCGGCGCGGACTCATTTCCGTGTGCACGGCCGGCGGCATGGGAGTCACCGCGATCCTGGAGCGCGCCTGATGCCGCGCACGAATTTCGCCTCCGGCTCGCCCTGGGAACCGATCGTCGGTTACTCGCGCGCGGTGCGCGCCGGCGATTACGTGCATGTGTCGGGCACGACCGCGCTTGGCGCCGACGGCCAGTTGGTCGGCATCCATGATCCGGCTGCGCAGACCGTGCAAACGCTCAAGAACATCGAAACGGCGCTCACCCGCGCCGGGGCGACGCTGGCGCAGGTGGTGCGCACGCGCATTTACGTGACCAACATCGCCGACTGGGAACAGATCGGGCGCGCCCACGGCGCGGTATTCGGCGAGATCCGTCCCACCACCAGCATGGTGGAAGTCAGCCGCCTGATCGCAGCGGAGATGCTGGTCGAGATTGAAGCCGACGCCTGGCTCGGTAAATAGCGGACACCGCGATGTCGACCGCGAGATGGGAAACCCTGATGGCGCGCGATGGGCATCAGTTCGCCGCCTACCTCGCGCCGGCGGCGGGCACGGTGCGCGGCGCGGTCGTGGTGTTGCAGGAAATTTTCGGAGTCAACGCGCACATCCGTGCGGTGACCGAACAATACGCAGCGGCAGGATTTCTGGCGATCGCGCCGGCGCTGTTCGATCGCGTCGGCCGCAACATCGAGCTGGGCTATACGCCGAAGGACATGGAACAGGGCACCGGCTACCGGCTGCAGGTTGACGAAGCCAAGGTGCTGCTCGACATCAGCGCGGCGATCAACGTCGTCAGGCACGCCGGTCGGGTGGCGCTGGTCGGTTACTGCTGGGGCGGGCAGCTGACCTGGATGGGCGCCGCTTCGCTCCCGGTGCACGCGGCGGTCGGCTACTACACGAGCCGCGTGTGGGAGAAGCTCGACCGCGTGCCTGCCTGCCCGATCCTGCTGCACTATGGCGAGCGCGACCAGAACATTCCGCGCGCGCGCATCGAGCAGGTGCACGCCGCGTGCCCTGCGGCGCAGATCTACATGTATCCGGCAGATCACGGATTCAATTGCGACGCGCGCGCCGCCTACGACGCGCCCAGCGCCGCGCTCGCGTGGCAGCGCACCCAGGATTTTCTCAGGCAGCACATAGGTTGAAGCGATCATGAAACTCAGCGATCCGAAACTCCTGCGCAGTCAGTGCTACGTCAACGGCCAGTGGCTGGACGCGGCGGATGGGCGCACGTTGCCGGTGAAAAATCCCGCGACCGGAGAGCAGCTGGGAACCGTGCCGCAGCTCGACGGCGCCGCCACCCGGCGCACGATCGAGGCTGCAGCCGCGGCGTTTCCGGCCTGGGCCGCGCAGACCGCCAAGCAGCGCTCGAATATCCTGCGCCGCTGGTTCGACCTGATGATGGCGAACCAGAACGACCTGGCGCAGCTCATGACCGCCGAGCAGGGCAAGCCGCTGGCCGAAGCGGCCGGCGAGATCGCCTACGCCGCCGCCTACGTCGAATGGTTTGCGGAAGAGGCGCGGCGCGTCTACGGCGAGATCATCCCCGGCCACCAGCCGGACAAGCGCATCTTCGTGCTGCGCCAGCCAGTCGGCGTGGTCGCGGCAATCACGCCGTGGAATTTCCCGGCGGCGATGATCACGCGCAAGGCGGCGCCCGCGCTGGCCGCCGGCTGCACCTTCATCATCAAGCCCGCCGGACAGACGCCGCTGTCGGCACTGGCGATGGCCGAACTCGCCGCCCGCGCCGGTGTGCCGCCGGGTGTGTTCAACGTGATCACCGGCGGCGCGCGCGAGATTGGCGCCGAGCTCACCAGCAATCCAACCGTTCGCAAGCTCACCTTTACCGGCTCCACCGAAGTGGGCCGGGTGCTGATGGCGCAGAGCGCGCCGACGCTGAAGAAACTGTCGATGGAACTGGGCGGCAACGCGCCGTTCATCGTGTTTGCCGACGCCGATCTCGATGCGGCCGTGCAGGGCGCGCTCACCAGCAAGTACCGCAACACCGGCCAGACCTGCGTCTGCGCCAATCGGCTGCTGGTGCAGGACGGCGTCTATGACGCGTTCGCCGCC
>PMNQ01000115.1 GCA_003162555.1 Gammaproteobacteria bacterium
GGCCGATGCCATCGCCCGCACCGGTGATGGCTATCACGCGGCCGCGCAGGAGTCCTGGCGGAGGCGCGTATTGACGGATCGCAATTTCGTCGAGCATTGGCGGTTGCAGCAGAAGCTACTGGGACGTGGGCGGTGCGGCGGGCGGTTGATCATCCGGATGCAGATTGGCACTGCGCACCAGCCGGTCGACCGACTCGATCGCGGGCAAGGCTTCGCCGCTGACCGCACCGAGTTCGGTGAACTTGCGCGCCTGCGGCAGCACCTGGCGTTCGAGTGAACCGATCGCGCTGTTGTAGGCATCGACTGCGCTACCGAGACCTTTCCCGGCGCGTTCGAGGTGACTTGCGAAACTGCCGAGGCGCCGGTGCAGATCCTGTCCGAGCTCAAGGATGCGCGCGGCATGCTCGGCCACGACCGCCTGACGCCAGCCGTAGGCCACNNGCGTGGAGGGCGTGGCCAGCACGATGCTCTGGCGCATCGCGTTTTCGAGCAACTCCGGCCGCTCGGCCAGCGCGGCGCTGAGGAACTGATCGCCCGGCAGGAACAGCACCGCGAACTCCGGACTCTTCTTGAACTGGCTCCAGTAGGCCTTGCTGGCGAGTTCGCGCACGCGCGCCTCGACCTGCTGCGCATGGCGCGTCAGTGCCGCAGCGCGCGCGTCGTCAGTCGTGGCCTCGATCGCATCGAGATAGGCGTCGAGCGGCGTCTTCGCATCCACCACCAGTTCGCGTCCCTCGGGCATGCGCACGATCAGGTCGGGGCGCAGCAGTCCTTCGGCCCCGGATACGCTGGTCTGCTCGGTGAAGTCGCAGTGCTCGGACATGCCGGCCACCTCGACCACGCGGCGCAGCGTCAGTTCGCCCCAACGGCCGCGCACTTCGGGACGGCGCAACGCGCCCACCAGGTTACGCGTTTCTTTCTGCAGCGCATTCTGACCCAGCGTGAGCTGTTCGATCTGCGTGCGCAGAGTGGTGAAGGCATCGCGCCGCTCGCGCTCGATGCCCTGCAACTGCTGCTCGGTCTTTTCGAGCGCTTTCGAGATCGGCTCGACCAGGTGCGCGAGTGCCGTTTCGCGCTCACGCAGGGCGGCCTGCGCGCCGGCCTGTTCGCGCGCGAAGGATTCGCGCGCCAGTTTGAGGAACATGTCGGAATTGTCGCGCAGCGCGCCGCTGGCCAGTTCGGCAAAGCTCGCGCGCAACCGCGCTTCTGTGTCAGCAGCCAGCTGGTGCTGGTCGACCGTCGCCTCGCGCTGGCGGCGCGCCAGCCACGTGGCCAGCAGCAAAGCGATCACGCCGCCGCCCAGCAGGCCGAGTGCCAGCCAGATCCAGGCGCTGGCCATCAGTGCGCCGCTCCCTGCGCGAGCCGCATCCACGGCAGCAGATCGCGCGGATGTTCAAGCCAGCCAGCCACCGGCCAGCTGTCGGGCTCCTCGCTTTCGTTCAGGTATCCGTAGCGTGCGCCCAACGGCACCATGCCGGCGGCACGCGCCGCCTGCACGTCGCGCAATGCATCGCCGACGTAGACGCATTCGGACACTGGCACGCCGATGCGCTCGGCGGCCAGCAGCAGCGGCTGTGGATGCGGTTTGCGCACCTTGAGCGTGTCGCCGCTAACCACGCAGGCGGCGCGCGTGCGCAGGCCCAGCTCATCGAGCAGTGGTTCGGTGAGCCAGGCCGCTTTGTTGGTGATGATGCCCCAGGGCAGGGCTTGTGCCTCGAGCGTGGACAGCACGGCTTCAAATCCCGGAAACAACCGCGTGTGCACCGCCAGCGCGGCCCGGTAGTGGTCGAGAAATCGCAGCCGCAGCGCTTCGAAGTCCGCGCCACCGACCTCGACTTCAGGAAACCCGGTGTGCACGACCGCGATGGCGCCGGTCGAGACATGCGGGCGCACCGTCGCCAGTGGCAGCGACTCGCGCCGTTCCTCCGCCAGCAGCACATTGAGCGCCGCGGCGAGGTCTGGGGCCGTATCGAGCAACGTGCCATCGAGATCGAACAGCGCCGCGCGCGCCGGCAACGGAGCGCTCAAGCGCGCACCGCGGTCAGTGCCGGCAGCGAGAACTGCGCCAGGTAGTTGATATCGACGCGAGTGCCTAGGTGTGCGCGGCGAGTAAATGGGTTGTAGTCGAGGCCGGCGAGTTCGCGCAATTCCAGACCCGCTGCACGGGCGGCGCGCGCGAGTTCGGCGGGGCGGATCAACCGCGCGTACTCATGCGTGCCGCGCGGCACCAGTCCCAGCAGGTACTCGGCTGCGACGATCGCGCCAAAAAAAGACTGCGGCGTGCGGTTGATGGTCGATATGAACAGTGACCCGCCCGGGCGCAGGAGCCGTGCGAGTTCGGCCATCAGCGCGGCCGGGTCGGGCACATGCTCTGCCAACTCCATGCAGCAGACCGCATCGAAGGCCGCCGGAGCCTCCGCCGCCAGTGCGGCCGCGGACTGTATCCGATAGTCGATAGTCAGCGTCATGTCGATGGCATGGAGTTGCGCCACCGAGATCATGGTGGGTGACAGATCAATGCCGGTCACCTGGGCGCCCTGCATGGCCAGCGATTCGCACAACAGCCCGCCGCCGCAACCCACGTCGGCGACGCGGGCGCCGGCGAGCCCGATGCGCGCGGCCACGAACGCTGTGCGCACCGGATTGAGGCTGTGGAGCGTGTGCAGCGGGCCGGCGCCGTCCCAATATTGGTGCGCTAGGCCATCGAATTTAGCCAGTTCCACTGCGTCCAGGTTTGCCGCCGCGCCCATGCTCCGCAGTATAAACGAGTGGCCCGGCAGCCTGCGGCGCGCGCTGCCGGGGAGCGCTCGGTGTGCTAGACTTTCGCGGCTAAAAACATCGGGTTACTCATGACGGACATAGCGCGCGAAATCCTGCCGGTCAACCTCGAAGACGAGATGCGCCAGTCGTATCTCGA
>PMNQ01000158.1 GCA_003162555.1 Gammaproteobacteria bacterium
CGGATGGTGTATTCATTTCCCCGACGTCTTGCAGCGGCGCTGGCGCTGGCCGCGTTGGCGCCGGCCGGCGCAATCGCGCAACGCGCCGATGAAAACGCGGTCACCGCGGCCGACGATGCCTTCGGCACGACGGTCGGTTCGCAGTCGATCGGCCTGTACGACATCGAGCACGTGCGCGGCTTCAGTCCGCGCGCGGCCGGCAACCTGCGCATCGAGGGGCTCTATTTCGACGAGCAGACCTACGCCACCAATCGCTGCCTGTTCGTCGAACAGACTGTGCGCGTCGGACTCGCCGCGCAGTTCTTCGATACGCCTTCGCCCACCGGTATCGCCAACCTGTCGCTGCATGCGAGCGGACCCGCCAACGGCGCCAGTGTCGTGATCGCGCGTGGTCCGTTCCTCCAATCGCGGCTGGANNGTGCGGCGCGCAGCGGCGCCGCGAGCGCCGGACTGTGCTTCCATGCGTTGTCCAACTTCGATACCGATCTCGCGCACCGCTCGCACGGCTTCGAAACCGGGGCAGTCGGCCAGTGGCGTCCGTCGGCGCAGGTCGAGGTGCTCCACTTCTGGGGCCTGTCGAAAGGCGACGAGCACGATGAGCTGCCGACCGTGTACATCAATGGAACCGATCGGCCGCCGGAATTCATCGAAGCACGGCTGCCGACGCAGCGCTGGGCGCGGTGGCACTGGAATGAGATCACGGCCGGGACGCTCGCGCGTTCGACCGGCGAGGGCGCCTGGTCATGGGCCGGCGGCGTGTTTCTTTCCACGGAGAGGAGTCCGCCGAACTACAGCGACCTGTTCGACGAGTTCGCTGCTGACGGCACCGTGCACCACGAACTCGATGTCACGCCGCCGTCGCACGCCCGATCGACCTCGGGTGAATTCCGCCTGTTGCACCGTTCGGTAGCAGGCAAACGGCAGCGGTTGTGGTCGATCGCCTTGCGCGGCAGGAACCTGTCGCGCAGCTTTGGCGGCGACTTCTTCCACGACTACAGCGCGGAGCTTGGGCCCCAACGGATAGACGAATGGCTTGCGCTGCCCGCGCCGCAGCTCGTGTTCGGCGACGGCAGCGAGGATCGGGCGCGCCAGCTCGGCCTGGGGCTGTCCTTCGAGCAGCGCTGGACCGACCGCGGCTCGCTCAGCATCGGCGTGCAGAAAGTTGACTACCGCCGTTCGATCGCCGCGCCGTCGGCGACCACGCATGAACACTCGACTCCGACGCTGCTGAACCTGCGCTTTACGCGCAATCTGGCGCCGACGCTGGTGAGCTACGCCGGCTACACGCGTGGCCTGGAGGATTCCGCGCTCGCGCCCAGCAATGCGGGCAATGCATTCGCGACCGCGCCGGCGACCGCAACCTGGCAGGTGGATGCGGGAGTGCGCATGACACCGTCCCAGAGCCTGCAGCTCGTCGCCGGCGTGTTCGAAATCCAGAAGGCGTATTTCAATCTCGACCGTCTCGGTATCTATCGTCAGCTCGGCCACATTCGTCACAGCGGCGTCGAGGCTTCTGCTGCCGTCAACGGCGCGGACGGTTTCACCGCGGTGCTTGGCGGTGTCTGGTTGCGGCCCAGCGTGCTGCCGGCTGCGGGCGAGCCGGATCCAGGCGGCAGCGCAGCGACCGGCACGACCCCGCTGGTGCTCGACGCCAACCTCGATTACGCGCCGCGCCGCTGGGGTGCGTGGTCGGCGGGCGCGCAGCTACACCACGTGTCATCGCGTCCGGCCGGGCAGGCATGGCTGCCCGCGTACTACCTGTTTTCGCTGTCGGTGCGCTATCGGCTGGAACTGTATGGACGCACCTGCCTGGTGCGCATGGATGCGGAAGATCTCAACAACGCCACCGACCTGTATCTGTCGTCCACCGGCCTGGCGCTGTCCGAAGAGGGGCGGCGCGTGGCCCTCACGCTGACGATGGATTTCTAGACGACGGACTTCCAGGCGATGGATTACTGGCGGTCGCGGCGCAGCACCAGCACGTTGCCCGCCAGGCACAGCGCGACTCCGATATACAGCGGCGCGGTCCATTGCAGGTGTTCCAGGAAGGTCGAGATCAGCAACGCGACCACCGGAATCGCAACCATTGAATAGCCCGCGCGGCCAGCGCCGATGCGTTTCATCAGCGTGAGATAGGCGCCAAAGGCCAGCACCGAACCGAATACCGCCAGATAGACGAGTGCGCCGACGTAGCGCCAGGACCAGTCAAAGGTGAAGCGCTGGCCCGTAGTTGCGGCGATCAGGCAAGTGAACAGCGCGCCGTAGAGCATCGACCAGCCGTTGACCTGCAGCACCGGCAACTGCTGCCGCTGGTTGCGCGTGGCAGCCATGTTGCCGAGCGAGGCGCTGATGGTGGCGCCGAAAGCCCAGGCCATGCCGGTCATCGTGGCGCCACCGGCAGACAGCGCCCGCAAATCCGGCCAGAACAATACGATCACGCCGATGATGCCGAGCAGTGCGCCCAGCAGGTTGAGCAAGCGTGTGTGCACGCCGAAAAACACGCGCATGCCGATGATGTTGCCGACCGTCAGCATCGAGCAGATGACCGCCACGAGCCCGGAGGCGAGGTACTGCTCCGAGATGTAGAAGCCGACGTAATTGAGGCAGAACAGCAGCAGGCCCTGCAGCGCCATGAACAGATGCTCGCGCCGGCTGAAGCGCAGCGGCAGGCCGCGCAACAGCGCGTAGCCGATCAGGATGGCGGCCGCGGTCAGGAAGCGCCACGCGACCGACACGGCCGGCGGCACGGTGCCGAGCTGCAACGTGA
>PMNQ01000204.1 GCA_003162555.1 Gammaproteobacteria bacterium
CACTTCGTCGACGTGGTGTGGCTCGGCCTGTTCATCTTCGTCTACTGGATCTAGGCTGACCGCGGCAAGCCGGTTAGCCATGCGCCGTGAGCCGACCAGCACCGGGGGAACCGTCCATCGCCTGACGCTGGACAGCGCGCTGCTCGGCGCGAACCTGGTGGGCGCGCCGGCGACGCGCATCATCGATGTGTACGTGCCGCATGGGTACGACGGCCGCGGTTTGCCGCTGCTGGTAGATCTCGTTGGCTACACAGCCGGCGGCCCTGCACACACCAACTGGAAGAATTTCAGCGAGAACGTGCCCGAGCGGCTAGATCGATTGATCGGCTCGGGCGCGATGCCGCCGGTCGTGGTCGCGTTTCCCGATTGTTTCACGCAACTCGGCGGCAACCAGTACGTCAANNACACGCCATGCTGTATCCGGATTTCTGGGCGGCCGCGGCCTGTCATTCCGGCGACATGGGTTTCGAGATTTGTTACATGCCCGGTCTGGTGCGTAGCTTGCGCGAGTTCGCGCGCGCCGGCGGCATCAAGCCCTGGCTCGACGAGTTCTACGCGCGGCCCAGGATAAAAGACGAGGACGTGCAGCATCTCGAGATGCTCGGCATGTGCGCGAGTTACGATCCGGATCCGGGTTCCTATCTCGGGTTGCGCCTGCCGCTCGACATGGAGACCGCCGAGATCATCCCCGAGCGTTGGGCCAACTTCGCGAAGTGGGACCCGGTGAACATGGTGGTCAAGCGCGGCGCTGGCCTCAAGGCGCTGCGCGCGCTGTACATCGACTGCGGCAACGTCGATCAGTTCAACCTCGTCTACGGTGCGCGTCGCCTGCACCGCGCGCTGGACGCCTTGAGCGTGCCGCATCGCTACGAGGAGTTTCCGGACAACCACTCGAACGTTGACTACCGCATGGATGTCAGCCTGCCGTTCCTCGCCACAGCCCTGGCCTGAAGCGCAGCCGGGTCAGTGAAGCCAGCCATGGTTCGCGCGTTCATTGTGCTGCTCGCATGTTGCGCCAGTGTGGCTGAGGGGGATTCCTTCGTCGCACCGTCCTGGCTCTACCCACTGTCGCCACCGGCACCGGCCAATCCGCCACCCTTTGACAAGGTCAAGCCGCTGCACGTGGCGCAAAGTCGCGTCAGCTACACCCGGGCGCAGCTCAACGATCTCTATTCCGCACCGGACTGGTTTCCCGATTCGCGCGCGCCCATGCCGGACGTCGTGGCGCGCGGCCGCGCGCCGGACGTGTACGCCTGCGGCTTCTGCCACACGCCCTCGGGTCAGGGCCGTCCGGAGAATGCTTCGCTCGCCGGTCTCCCGGCGGCCTACATCAGCCGCCAGGTCGCAGACATGAAGAGCGGCGCACGCCGCAGCGCCGCGCCCGGCCCATACCGGCCGAGCGATTTCATGATCCGCGAGGCGCAGCACGCCAGCGACGCGGATATCGCGGCCGCAGCCAACTATTTCTCGCGGCAGCATTTCAGTTCGCACGTGCATGTGGTCGAGCAGGCGCGTGTGGCACGTTCACGCGTGGTGGGCTGGGTCTACGCGGCAGTCGCGGGTGCCGGCGCCGCAGGCGCTGACGCAGGCGCAGGCGCTGGCGCAAGCGCAGGCGCTGGCGCGAGCGACGAACCGCTCGGCGAGCGCCTCATGGAATTTGCGCCCGACGCGGAGCGCCACGAACTGCGCGACGACAATCTTGTCTACACAGCCTACGTGCCGCCCGGCAGCATGGCGCGCGGCCTGCTGCTCGCTCGCGGTGGCGGAGCCACCGTTGCCGCTCCATGCATTACCTGTCACGGCGATCGCCTGCAGGGCACGGCCGCCATTCCGCGGCTCGCCGGACGCTCGCCGACTTACCTGCTGCGCCAGCTCGTGGCCTTCAAGGGCGGTGCGCGCACGGGCGCCAACGCCGCGCTGATGCGCATGGTGGTCGCGAACCTGCAGATTGGCGATATGATTGACGTCGTCGCCTATGCGGCCTCGCTGGAGTCACCGTGATGAGCGGGAAGCATAGCGTCCGGCCCGGGCGGCGCCCATGAGTCATTCGGTAAGCGCGGCCATAGGTATCGACCGCCAGCGACTTGCGCAGCTGCGGGCTCGCGAGGACGCGGCGTTTGCGCGCCGGACGCCGCGTTCGGCGGCGTTGCGGGCACGGGCGGCCGCGCACCTGCCCAATAGTGTGCCGATGTCGTGGATGAGCAATCTATATCCGACGCCGCCGATCTACGCTGAATCCGGCCGCGGCGCGAGCTTCCGCGACGTCGACGGCAACGGCTATCTGGACTTCAACGTCTGCGACCTGAGCATGACCGTCGGTTTCGGCAACGAGATCGTCGCATCGACTCTGGCCGCCCAAGCGCGCCGCGGCACGCAGTTCCTGCTGGCGACTGATGACGCGATTGCGGTGGCGGAACAACTCGCCGAACGCATGCATCACCCTTACTGGCAATTCACGCTATCGGCCTCGGGCGCGAATACGGAAGTGATAAGGGCGGCTCGATTCCTGACCGGGCGCTCCAGGATTATCATCTTCGGCGGCCACTATCACGGACACATTGACGAGACCCTGGTGCGCGAGGAGCTGGGCCGTGTGCATGCAGACAATCCTGGACTTTCGCCCGGCGCCGCGGCGCACACGACATTGCTGCAGTTCAATGACCTGGCGGCGCTGGAGCGTACGCTGGCCGCGGGTGATGTGGCGCTGGTGCTCACGGAACCGGCGCTGACCAACTGCAATGTCGTGCTGCCCACGGCGGGATTTCACAGAGGATTACGCGAGCTGACGAAGCGGCATGGCACCCTGCTGTGCCTGGATGAGGCGCACACGTTCCAGTTCGCGTATGGCGGCCTCGTCACCGCTTGGCAGCTCAACGCGGATTTCATCGTGCTCGGCAAGGGGCTCGGCACCGGTGTGAGTTTCGGGCTCTACGGCATGAGCGAGTCCGTCGGCGCCGCGTACGCACGGCACATCGATCTGTACGTCGAGCCGCGCGGCATGGCGACCGGCGGCACGACCTATGCCACTCCGCTGGCCACCGCCACTGCGCGGGCAGCGCTGGAACAGATCCTGACTGCAGACGCCTACACGCGCGTCGAAACATTTGGCAAGCGGCTTGCCGACGGGCTGGAGGCTGTATTCACGCGCCGCTCCCTGCCGTGGCGCGCTTTCCGCTGCGGGCCGCGCTCGGGCTATTGCCTGGCGCCGCAACTCCCGCTCAACGGGCGCGAAGCGGCGCTTTCACTCGACTACGACCTCATCAATGCGCGACGCATTTACATGGCCAACCGTGGCGTCTGGGATGCCGTGTCGTCCGCCGGGCCACAGGCTTCGCTGGCGCACACGGCAGCGGACATCGATCGCTATGTCGAACTGGCAGATGCATTCCTGGGCGAGATAAACTGACCCCATGACGGAAAAGCCCAGCGTCTGCCCGCTCGACTGCCCGGATACGTGCAGCCTGACGGTGACGGTCGCCGACGAGCAGATCGTGTCCGTGAAGGGCTCGAAGGCCAATCCGATTACGCATGGCGCGATCTGCGCCAAGGTGGCGCGTTTCTATCCTGAGTTCGTGCACGGCCCGAACCGGTTGCGCTATCCATTGCGGCGCAGCGGCCCGAAGGGCGCGGGCAGCTTCACGCGCATCACCTGGGAAGCCGCGCTCGATGAGATCCACGAGCGCGTGTCCGCGGTCATCGCGCGGCACGGGCCGCAGGCCGTGATGCCGCTGAACTACGCGGGCCCGCAGGGCATGCTCGCGAGCGATTCGATGTCGGCGCGCTTCTTCCACAAGCTGGGCGCGACACAACTGCACCGCAGCGCGCTGTGCGGCGGCATCCGCAGCCAGGCCTACGCCGGCATGTTTGGCGAAGCGCCCGGCACACCGCTCCAGCAGGCGAGCCTGGCGCAACTGATCATCGTCTGGGGCAATAACGCGACCGCCTGCAATCTGCATCTGATGCGACAGATCAACATGGCCAAGCGCAACGGCGCGAAGCTGGTGGTGATCGATCCGCGGCGCATCAAGGCCGCCGACCAGGCACACATGTTCCTGGCGGTACGCCCGGGCACGGACGTTGTGCTCGCCTTCGGCCTGGCCTGCGAGCTCGAGCGGCAAGGCGAGCTCGATCGCGCGTTCATCGATGCGCACGTTCTGGGGTTCGAGCCGTACATGGCCGTGGCGCGCGAATATCCGGCAGAACGCGCCGCCGAAATCTGCGGCGTCGCGGTCGAGGACCTCCGCTTGCTCGCGCAGTGGTATCGCGAAGCCACGCCGGCGGTCATCGCCTGGGGCAACGGACTGGAGCGCAACCAGAATGGCGGCTCCGGGATCCGTGCGATCGCGGCACTCCCCGCGCTCGCCGGCAAGTTCGGCATCGCGGGCGGTGGGCTGATCGCGGCGGCCGGCAATGCTTATCCGACGACTTCCGATTCACTGATGCGCCCCGAGCTGGCACCGGTGGGCACGCGCACGCTGAATATCATCGATGTGGGCAGCGCACTGCTCGATGCGCAGCTCGCGCCGCCGATCGAGGCGATATTCATCTACAACCACAATCCGCTGATCGTGCATCCCGACCAGAATCGCATGAAGCGGGCTCTGTCCCGCGTTGATCTCTTCACGGTTGGAATCGACGTGGCGATGACCGACAGCATGCAGTACGCGGATATCGTGCTACCGGCCTGCAGCCACTTCGAATATGCCGACATCTACGCCGCCTACGGCCAGCAGTACCTGCAGCGCGCCGAGCCCGTGATCGCACCGGTCGCCGAGGCGCTGCCGAACACCGAGATCTTCCGTCGCCTGGCGGCGCGCTTTGGCTACTGCGGCCCGGAATTCACCGCCAGCGATACTGAGCTCATCGACGCCGCGGTGGACAGCGCCGATCCGCGCATGCGCGGGTTTCGTGGCAGCGAGCTGCCGCTCGATGCGGCGCTCAGCATGGAATATGAGGGCGGCGAGCCGGTGCTGTTCCGCAATGTGTGGCCGACAACGCCGAGCGGCAGGATCGAACTGCAGTCGGCAATGCTGGCAAGGCTCTACGGTGCGGCGCTGCCGGGATTCCGTCCGCTCGGTTCATCGTATCCGCTGACGCTGATCACGCCGGCTTCCGACAAGCGCATTACTTCTACCTTCGGCGGACTGTCGTTCAATGCCACCACGCCGGTCCTCGAGATGCATCCGGACGATGCCGCCGGCCGCGCGCTCGCTGATGGCGCTCTGGTGCGAGTGTGGAATGAACTCGGCGAAGTGTATCTGCCCCTGTGCGTGACGACAGCGGTGCGTCCCGGTGTGGTCTGCTCGGAAAAGGGTGCGTGGCTGCGCACCAGCAAGAATGGCCAGACCGTGTCCGCGCTTGCGCCGACGCACAAGGCAGACATCGCCGCGGGTGCCTGCTACAACGACACCCGAGTCGATGTAGCCGCTGCCGCGGCCTGAGCGGCTAGGTCGCGATCAGCTCCACGCGCTCGACATCGGGCGCGGCCTGGTTGTGCAATTCCGTGTTGAAGGACACGAGTACGAACGGGCGCGTGCCGGTGTTCTTGAATGCATGCGGCACACCGGGCGGGAACTGGAACCGCCACACCTCGCCCTCGGGCACCAGCGCCTCGCGCGTCACCTCGCCATCGCGGTAGCGCACCAGCGCCTCGCCATATACGGCGGTGAGCTCAGTGCCGCGCAGGTGACGGTGGTTGCCGCGCACCGCGCCCGGTTCGGTGATGACGGCATGGACGTTGCGCCAGCCGCTTAAGATCTGCGGCTCGAGCGGCTCGAACACCGCTCCGCGCGTGTCCGAGTGCACCTTGATGCGGGTGATCGTGACTTTCTGCATCGCGCCCCTCGATGTTCTGCCTGCTGCAATTATCCGCGATTCTGGGCCACAATGGTGTACCTGAGGGAGGCACACGAAGATGCGCAGGAATTTCGGTTACGCATGGCTCGCTGGCGCGAGCCTGTACCTGGCGGCGGCGGCCATGGCCACCGGCACCAACGCGTCCGCCACCACGACCACGAGCAACGGGAATGACCCGTTCCTGTGGCTCGAGCAGGTCAACGATCCGCGCGCCATGGACTGGGTGAAAGCAGAAAACGCCAAAACCTCCGCTGTGCTGGAACAGGACCCGCGCTACAGCGCGCTGCGCGAGTCCGCATTGGCGCTGGCGCAGGCCAACGACCGGATTCCGGAACCGGCCGTGCTGGGCGGCGAAATCTATAACCTCTGGCAGGACGAGCACCATTCGCACGGTCTGTGGCGGCACACCGGTTTCGCCGATTTCCTGCGCACGGACGTCACGTGGCAACCGCTGGTAGACCTGGACGCGCTCTCGGCGGCCGAGCATGCCAACTGGTTCTGGCACGGCGCGCAATGCGCCGAGCCCGGCGAGCACAACTGCATGCTCGCCCTGTCGGACGGCGGCGAGGACGCGGTGACCGAACGTGAATTCGACCTGCGCACGGGCCACTTCGTCGACGGCGGATTCGTGCTGCCCAAGGGCAAGCAGGATCTCGCCTGGCAGGACGACGACACGCTGCTGTCCAGCCGCGAATGGAAGCCCGGCGAACTGACAAGCTCGGGCTACCCGTACGTCGTCAAGCGCCTGCGGCGCGGTCAGCCGCTTGCCGAGGCGACTGAAATCTTCCGCGGCGATCCGGCCGATGTGGGCGTGGGCCCGCTGACCCTGCGCGACAGCGCCGGCAACCAGGTCCTGATGATCGTCCGGTTCCGCACCTTTTTCGAAACCAACTATGTGCTGCTGGGCAGTGGCGGCCCGAAGCCGCTTGGCTTGCCGGGCAAGAGCGGCATCGTGGGCTTGCTCGCAAACCGGCTGATCGTCGAGTTGCGCGAGGATTGGCGTACCGCGTCGGGCAAGGTGTTCGGCTCCGGCTCGCTGGTCTCGATCGACATGGCACAGGCGCGCGCCGCGCCGGGAAAACTGCGGCCCACGCTGATCTACGCGCCCGAACCGCGCCACGCATTCACCGCCGCTGCGGTGACACGCGACAAGTTGCTGCTGACCGAACTCGACAACGTGCGCGGCCGCGCCTTTGTCTGCGCGCCGGACCGCACTGGCGGCTGGTCGCGCCGCGTCCTGCCGCTGCCCGACAATGTCAGCGTGTCGATCGTCGATACCGACCTGCACAGCAATCGCGCATTTTTCGAGGTCACCGGTTTCCTGACGCCGGCCAGCCTCTGGCTCGCCGATCTGGACGCCAACACGCAGCAGCTGGTGCGGGCGCTGCCGCCGCGCTTCGATGCCTCGCGCCTGGCCGTCGAGCAGCTTGAGGCGGTGTCGAAGGACGGCACGCGCGTGCCCTATTTCGTCGTGCATGCGAAAGACATGCACCGCGACGGCAGCACGCCGCTGATCCTCGAAGCCTACGGCGGCTTTCAGATTTCGGAGACGCCCTACTACTCCGCGACGCTCGGCAAACTGTGGCTGGAGCGCGGCGGCGCGTACGCACTCGCCAACATCAGGGGCGGCGGTGAGTTCGGACCGGCCTGGCACGATGCCGGCCTCAAGACGCATCGCCAGCGCATTTACGACGACTTCGCCGCCGTGGGCGAGGATCTGATCGCCAGGGGATTCACGTCGCCGCCACACCTCGGCATCCGCGGCGGATCCAACGGAGGATTACTGATGGGCGTGGAATTCAACCAGCGTCCGGAGCTATGGGGCGCCGTCGACATCGAGGTGCCGCTGCTCGACATGCTGCGCTACGAGCAGATCGATGCCGGCAGCTCGTGGGTGGGCGAGTATGGCAGCGTGAAGATTCCGGAAGAGCGCGCTTTTCTTGCCTCGATTTCTCCGTACAACAATCTGCGCGCAGACGCGCACTACCCGCTGCCGCTGGTCTGGAGCACCAGCAAGGACGATCGTGTTGGCCCGCAGCACGCGCGCAAATTCGCAGCGAAAATGGCCTCGCTCGGCCTGCCGTACCTGTTCTACGAGGTGCTCGAGGGCGGCCACTCCGCCGGCGCCACGCTCGATGAGGAGGCGGCGACCAGTGCGCGCGAGTACACGTACTTCTCGCGCCAGCTCAAACTGCCCTAAGGCCCGCGCCGCCGGCTTCAGTTCGCGGGCTGCAGATTGCTGCGGTCCACGCGCAGGATCGTGCGCAGCAGCACGTCGGCGCCGTTGGCGCAATCGGACCAGCGCGACAGTTCCTTCGGCGAGTGGCTGATGCCACCGATGCTCGGAATGAAGATCATGCCCATCGGACCGAGCTTCGCGAGATTCTGCGCGTCATGACCCGCGCCGCTTGGCAGGTGCAGCGTCGTCAATCCAAGAGTCGCCGCTGCGGCTTCGATCTGCTTCTGAATGCGCACGTCGGCGAGTGCCGGGTCATCATGGATTGCGCGGACCATCGAGATTTCAGTGCCAGTCTCGCGGGCGATCTGCTGCAACCGTGCCGCCGTCTCTGCGCCCAGCCGGGCGATGGTTTCCGCTGACAGATCGCGAAATTCGACGCTGAGCAGCACTCGCCCCGGGATAACATTGGGCGCATTGGGGAACACCTGGAAGCGCCCGACGGTGCCCACCTGCCGGCCGGGTGCACGCGTGGCGATCTCGCGCACCGCCTCGACAACCCTGGCAGCCGTCAGCAGCGCATCGCGACGCTCGCCCATCGGCGTGGTGCCGGCGTGGTTTGCGAAGCCTTTCACCTCGACGTCGTACTCGTCGATGCTGACGATGCCGTCGACGACGCCAACCGCAATGCCCGCCTTTTCGAGCACGCCACCCTGCTCGATGTGCAGCTCGAGGTAACAATGCAGCGAGTGCGGTGCGCGGCGCGCAAGCGCCAGGTGATCCGGATCACCACCGATCTTCAGCAGCCCGTCGCGCATGCGCACGCCACTGTAGAGGCGCTCGAGCGCCTCGGCAGGTATCGTCTCCACCGCCGCGCTGCTGCCGATCGGGCCGCCCTCTTCATTCGACCACAGCGTGACTTCCAGCGGGTGACGGGTGACGACATGGTGTTCCTGCAGCGCACGCACGACCTCGATGGCTGCCATCGACCCGACCTGGCCGTCGAAATTGCCGCCGCCCGGCACCGAATCGACATGCGAACCGATGACGATCGGTTTGAGCGCGGGATCGCTCCCGGCGCGCGTGCCGGTGATGTTCCCGGCCGCATCGATGTGCGGATCCAGGCCCGCATCGCGCATCAGGCCCATGGCGTAGGCACGGCCCGCCACGTCGGCATCGGAATACGCGACGCGGCTGACGCCATCGGCAAAACTGCCGCCGGCGGGGCGGCCAAAGGTGCTGAGCTGTTCCAGGGTGGCCTGGAGCCGCGCCGCATCGATGCGTGGTTCAGCCGTGGCGGCAGCATGTGCACTCGCAAATACGGTTCCACTCGGGGCGCTGGCCACTGCGATGCCGGCCAACAGGGCGAAACAGCGGCGCCGATCGACGTGTCGAATAAATCCCGTGCTCATTGATTGGTTCCAGAATTGCGTCGCCAGAGAAAATAGCCACGGCCGCCGGGACGTTCGACCCGCGCGCGCACTGAAAATCCAGCGGCGCTGAGCAGCGGCTCGTTGCCGACGGCGTTGGCGGCGACCGCGTCGCTGGCGACTGGATTGTCGCGGTCACCGCGCAGATAGGCGAGCCATTGCTCACGCGACCAGCTTCCAGGCGCGAGGCTGACAACCAGCGCATGTTCGGGCGGCGAGGTCGCGCCGTTATCAGCGTTGGCGCCAGCGGCGGCGATACTGCGCCAGCTTCCGGCCGGAAGATAAAGCTGCGCCCAGGCGAGCGTGGTCTCGTCCGGATTCCACAGCAGCAGCGGATCCGTGCCGGCGTTCCACGCCACGCGGTTAGCGAGCGATTCGAGATCCTGCGCGCGATTCACCGCGCTCCCCAGGCTCAGCAAGCCCAGCGACAGCAGCAGGCACCAGGCGAGCGCGAACTGCTGCAACCGCGCCGCGATGGGCTTGCGTGGGGTGCGCGGTGCTCCCGGAGCAATACAGATTCCCGCGCACCATGCGGCGACACCTGCCGCCGTGCATGAACTCAGCAGATACAGCGGCCAGGGCGCGCGCAACACCGACCATTGGAGCGCTGCGTTGACGCCCAGCACGACGATCGACACCAGCAGCAACAGCACAGCGGTGCCCGTCAGCACGCGGCGCGTGGCCGCAGTGTCCGCGGCCAGCCGCTCGATGGCGAGCGACATCAACAAGGCGAAACCGATCATGCAGGGCGCGGCGTAGATGCTGCGCGCGGTCGTGGCGAGCGACAGCAACAGCAATCCCGGAAACGCGGCGCACACGCCAAAACGCCAGGCCGCGCGCCGCGCGCTTGCGCGGCGTGTGCCGCGCCAGGCCGCTTCGAGCGCGTACGCGGCCAGCAGTGTCCAGGGCAGCAGGTACAACGGCAGCTCCAGGAAATAGCGGCCCGGCGAGTTGTGGTGGCCACTGGCATAATCGAATTTCGCTTCCATCGCGATCGGCAGCGCGCGCCCGGTGAGATTGTTCCAGAACAGGATGCGCAGCAGGCGCGCGCCGTCGGGTTGCGCCGCGACCGCGCTCACCCACAGCGCGATGCAGGCCACCGGCAGCAGCGCGCAAGTCCAGAATTCCGCGCGCCACAGCTCGCGCCAACGCCGTTCCCAGGCGATGAAGCACAGGAATGCCAGCACCGGCACCAGCCAGGCAGCGAAATTCTTCGCGAAAAACGCCAGCGTGAGCCCGGCGTGCATGACGAGGTAACCACGCCAGCGCGCGCGGCGCGCAGGCGCGTCTTCGCCGCTGGCGCTCAATGCGTGGTACATGCCGGCCAGCGCCACGCAGACGCCCGCGAGCAGCAGCGCGTCGGTGTCGAGCCAGATCTGCACCTGGTACACCAGTCCGCTGGTGGCGAACAGCACGGCCCCGCACCAGGACGCGGCGCCCGCCTCCGCGCTGTCGCCGAGCAGACCACGCAGCAGCGCCAGCATGGCGAAAAAGGCGAGCAGCGCATAGACGAGTTGCGGCGCGCGCGCTGCTGCGGGATGTGCGCCCAGCGCCCGCATCGCCGCACCCGCGAGCCAATAGCTCAGCGGCGGCTTTTCCGCGAAGCTTGCGCCGTCAAGCGTGGGGAGCGGCAGCGCCTGATGGCTGACCGATGCAGCCAGCGCCGCTTCGCGCGGCTCGTCTGGTGTCCAGTAGCCGCGCCCGAACATGCCCACGCACCACAGCAGCGCCAACGCCGCCAGTGGGACGAGCGCTTGCCGGTTGCGCAGGTTCATGACCGCGCAAGCTTAGCCGTTGCCGACGCCGGAATCACCGCTTCGGCCGCGGCGACCATGCGCACGCCGCCAATCACGAGTGCCGCGCCGAGCAGTTGCAGCGCTCCGAGCGCTTCGCCGAGCAGCAGCCATGCCATCAGCATGGTGATGGGCGGACCGAGCGATCCGATCATCGCAGTCGGCCCTGCGCCGAGCCGGCGGATCGCCTCCGACACCAGCCAGATCGGCAGCACGGTGGAAAACACCGCCATCGCCGCACTTAAGCCGTGCACCTGCCAGGGTTGTGCCAGCGCCAGTCCGGGCGGCCGCAGCAGCACGAACTGCAGCAACGCTGCCGCGCAGGCGACCATCGTGGCCCAGGCCGCGACGCGCGTGGAGCCCAGCCGCGTGAGAATCCGCGCGGCGCCCAGCAGGTAGGCCGCGTAGCAGATGGCACTTGCGAACACGAGCGTGCCGCCGATGAGCACGTTGCCGCTGCCGGCGCGCACGTCGTGCGTGACCACCAGCGCTACGCCCGCATAGCACAGCGCCAGCGCGATCAGTGTCGGCCGCGCTGGCGCGCGCCGCACGCGCCAGGCGCCATAGAGCACCACAATGGTCGGATACACGAACAGGATCAACCGTTCGAGCGCGGCCGAGATATGGCGCAGTCCCAGGAAATCCAGGTAACTCGAGCCGTAGTAACCGAGCACTCCGAGCACCAGCAGCGCGCGCCAGTCCGACGGCGTGATCGGTTCAGCGGCGTTGCGCGCCGTGTACGCCATCAGCAGGAACAGCGGCAGCGAATACAGCATCCGCAGCGCCAGCAGCGTTTCGGGATCGACGCCGTAGCGATACGCGGCCTTGACCAGCACCGCCTTGAACGAGAAGCCAACGGCGCCGAGCAGGGCGCAGGCCAGTCCGATCGATTGCGGCCTCACTTCAGGGTTGGAGACCGTGCGGGCGGATCAGGCCGAACCGCCAGGCCAGCATCAGCAGCAGGAACAGCATTACCGACAGCACCACGCGCACCGTCAGCGAGTTCACGAGTTTTTTCGAGTCGCCGCGATCGGTCGCCAGGTGATAGAGCGCCACGCCCAGGCTCACGACGATGGCCACCAGCACGACGATCACGGCCAGCCTTATCCATTCCATGCTGCAAGTATAGGCCGGCGCCTGTACTCCGCGCCCACCCGGCGGCACAATGCCCGCCGCTTTTCGACGCCGGAGTACGCGCGTTTGCTGCGAATGGAATTGGGCAACCGGAGGCTTCGGGCCAGCGTCTGGATGACGTCGCTGGCGATGGCAGGCGTGCTGCTGTTCGGGCAGCTCGGCCGCTGGCAGTGGCACCGCGCGGCGGAGAAGCGCGCGCTCGCGGCGGCTTTCGCCGCCAGCACGGCGGCCGCCGCCACCGAGCTTGGGACCCGCCCGATAGCGGCGCTTCCGCGCTACACGCTGCTGCGCGTGCGCGGCCGCTACGACGGCGCGCACCAGTTCCTGCTCGACAATATCATCCGCGACGGCGCGGTGGGCTATGAAGTACTGACGCCCCTCCAGCTCGAGGACGGCCGCATCCTGATGGTGAACCGCGGCTGGCTCCCGCTGCCGGGCGGCCGCCGCGAACCGCTACCGGATGTGGCGCTGCCGAGCGCGCAGGTTGAGGGTTCAGCGCCGATATCGGCGTCGGTGCCCGCCGAAATCAGCGGCCGGATCGATGAGCTGCCAGTCACCGGCATCAGCATGGGCCGCGCGCCGCCGGATATGGGGCCGTCCTGGCCGAAGCGCACCAGCTTTCCGACGGCTGCACAGCTCGGCGCGGCGCTTGGCCAGCGCATTGAACCCCGCGAGCTGTTGCTCGCCGCGGCCGAACCGATGGGCTATCGGCGCGACTGGGAGCCTCGCGGCAACGGCTTCGGACCGTCGCGCCACGTGGCCTACGCGCTGCAGTGGTGGAGCTTCGGAGCCCTGACCCTGTTCCTTTATTTCTTCATGAACATCGAGCGGCGCAAACCATGAACGACCGATCGCAGCCAACTGTCCGCAATCGCAAACCCATCCTGATCCTGGTGGTGCTGTTTCTGGCGCCGCTGGCCGCCGCGTTCTGGCTGTACTACGGATCAACCTGGCGCCCCTCGCTGCATACCAACCACGGCGCACTGATCGCGCCGGTCTCGTTGCCCGGAATGGCGTCGGGCAAATGGACGCTGCTTGTGGTCGGCCAGGGCGAGTCCGGTTGCGATACCGGATGCCGCGAGACACTGGTCTACGCGCGCCAGACCTGGCTGTCGCTTGGCCAGCTCACCCCGCGGGTGCAGCGGGTGCTGTTGGCTGGCCCAGGGTGCTGCGACACGGGCTACCTGCAACGCGAACACGTCGGCCTGATCGCCCTGAACTCCGCCGGCCCGCAGGCCGCGCCGCTCCTGCAGCGCGTGCCCGACCCCAAGGAAGGGACTATCTTTGTCGTCGATCCCTTGGGCAATCTGATGATGCGTTACGATGTGCGACAGGACCCCAAGGGCCTGCGCGAAGACCTCAAAAAACTGCTCGAGCTCTCCCACATCGGCTGACGCAAAACGACTTCAACGATGCCCCGCGCCTCGCTCATCCGACCGCTCGCCGTTACGGCATTCGTGCTGTGTCTGATCGTCGTTGTGATGGGCGCATACGTGCGCCTTTCGGCCGCAGGACTGGGCTGTCCGGACTGGCCCGGATGCTACGGCCACGTCACTCCCGCCGGCGCGATAGCGGCCGCTGAACCCTCCGGAGGAATGCTGGACGGGGCCACCGTCGATGCCGGCAAAGCCTGGAAGGAAATGGTCCATAGATACGCTGCAGCAACATTAGGCATTCTAATTCTCATTATTGCTGCACTGGCGATACAAACTCGCAAACTCAGGGTGGTCTCGCTCCCCTACGCCGCCATGCTGGTCGGGCTCGTCATCGCGCAGGGAATGCTGGGGATGCTGACGGTCACTGAACGGTTGAAGCCGGTCATCGTCACCGCTCATCTGCTGTTAGGTTTGACGACGTTATCTGCACTTTGGTGGATGGTTTTGACACTTGGCCGGCGGCAGGCCAGCGCCTGGCGCGGCAGCACCGCGTTCCTCGGTTCCAGCCTGCGGCTCACGCGCCAGCTCGCGCTGCTCGGATTGGTGGCATTGGTGCTGCAGCTGGCGCTCGGCGGCTGGACCAGCAGCCACTACGCCGCGACTGCCTGTCCGGATTTTCCGAAGTGCCAGGACCAGTGGTTGCCCGGGATGCAGGGCGCCGTGGGCATCCATTTCGCGCACCGGCTGGGCGCACTGTTCGCCGCCGCGATGCTGCTGCTGGCATCAGTCCGCGTACTGCGTTCACGGAGCGATCCGTTCGCACGCCGGGCCGCGCTCGCGGTGCTGGTAGCGCTGGTGCTGCAGCTGGCCATCGGCATCACCATGGTGCGAAGCGGATTTCCGCTCTGGCTCGCCACCGCCCATAGCGCGGGCGCGGCGTTGCTGCTGCTGGCAGTGGTGGCGCTGAACCGCTCGCTGCGCCCAGCCTGGAAAGCGTCTTGAACGCGCCGGCGGATGCCGTGCCGGCCGCTGCGCCAGAACCCGGCAAGCGGCACGTGGCTGGCTGGCGGGATTACTTCGAACTCACCAAGCCGCGGGTGGTCTCGCTGATCGTGTTGACGGCGGTGGTCGGCGCGCTGCTGGCCACGCCCGGCCTGCCGCCACTCGATGCGCTACTGTATGGGAATCTGGGGATCGCCCTGGCGGCCGGTTCAGCCGCGGCCTTCAACCATGTGCTCGACCGGCGCATCGACGCCCACATGGCGCGTACCCGCGGCCGCCCGCTCCCGACCGGCACGCTGAATCACCGCCAGGCGATTGCCTTCGCCATGGCGCTCGGTATCGCCTCGATGCTGGTGCTGGTGTTGCTGGTCAACACGCTGACCGCCGTGCTCACCTTCGCCTCGCTGATCGGCTACGCCGTGCTCTACACCGTGTGGCTCAAGCGCGCCACGCCGCAGAACATCGTCATCGGCGGCGCCGCTGGCGCCGCGCCGCCGGTGCTCGGCTGGGCGGCCGTCACCAATACCGTCGATCCGCACGCGCTGCTGCTGTTCCTGATCATCTTCGCGTGGACGCCGCCGCACTTCTGGGCGCTCGCGATCGCGCGACGCAATGACTACGCCAAGGCCGAAATCCCGATGCTGCCGGTGACGCACGGCGTGGAATTCACGCGGCTCCATGTGCTGCTGTACACGGTGATTCTCGCGCTGGTCACGCTGCTTCCCTATGTCACCGGCATGAGCGGCCTGATTTACCTGGCGGCGGCGCTGGTGCTGAACACGCGCTTCCTGGTGCACGCGGTGCGACTCAAGCTCACGCGGCGCGACGACCTGCCGATGCGCGTGTTCCGCTTCTCGATCAGTTACCTGATGTGGCTGTTCCTGGCGCTGCTGGTCGACCACTACCTGCCGACGCAGGTGCTCTGATCTGATGACGACGCTCATCGGCTTGTCCGGAAGCCTGCGGCGCGGATCCTTCAACACAGCTTTGCTGCGCACGGCCGCGACGCTCATGCCGGCGGACGCAACGCTGCAGATCCACACGCTGCACGACATTCCGCTCTATGACGCGGATCTCGAAGCGAGCGCGGGATTGCCCGAGCGCGTTGCCGCGCTGAAGGAAGCGATCGCTGCGGCGGACGGATTGCTGCTGGCCACTCCCGAGTACAACAACGGCATTCCAGGCGTGTTCAAGAACGGCATCGACTGGCTCTCGCGTCCCGCGAGCGACATCAAACGTGTGTTCGCCGACAAGCCGATCGGGCTGATCGGCGCCTCGCCCGGCGGTTTCGGCACGATCCTTTCGCAGGCCGCCTGGCTGCCGGTGCTGCGCACGCTCGGCGCGCGTCACTGGTCGGGCAGTCGGCTGCTGGTCTCGCGCGCCGGGCAGGTATTCGACGAGAGCGGCGCGATGCGCGATGCGAAACTGCAGGAGCAGCTGCAGGTTTTTCTGCAGGGTTTTGTGGCCTATGTGCGCGAGGTCAGTTCCGCGCGCGAGTCGCGAGCCACGAACCAGCCAGGATGAGCGCAAAGGCCAGGTAACCGCCCAATCCGAGCTGCTCATGCAGCACCAGTACGCCCAGAAGCGCGGCCACCGCCGGATTGATGTAGGTGATCACCGAGGCGCGCGCCGGCCCGGCATGGTTGACGAGATAGAACATCAGCAGCATCGCCACCGCGGTGCAGGCGAGCCCGAGGATTGCGATCGACGCCAGCGCGAGTGCCGAGGGCTGGTGTGTCGGGAACGTCATGAGCGCGGGGACCAGCAGCACGACGCTCGAAACCGCGAGGCTCGCGGCGATCGGCCCGAAGGAATCGAGCCCGCCCAGATGCGCTCGGATGATCAGCGGCCCAACCGCGTAGCAGATCGCGGCCAGCAGTATGCAGCCCGCGCCTGCCCAGCCAAACGGCCCGCTGATGCTGCCAAAGCCCAGCAGCGAGACCACGCCGAGGAACCCCAGCAACAGGCCGGCGAGCCGCCACGGCCCGAGCGGTTCGTGCAAGCCGAAGAAGCGCGAGATCACGCGCACGGTGAGCGGCACCGAGGCGATCAGGATGCCGGTCACCGAGGAGTCGATCCAGCGCTCGCCGACCGAGATCACCGTAAAAGGAATCACGAACTCGATCAGCCCGAAAGCGACGATGGGCAGTTTGTGCTCACCCAGTGCATGCAGCGCGCCACGACGCCACGCGATCGGCAGCATCACCAGCGCCGCGAGCGTGATGCGGCCCCAGGCCACGACCCAGGGCGAGAGTTCCTGCACCGCGATCTTGATGAAGAAATACGGCACGCCCCAGATCACGCCGAGCGCGGCGAAAGCCATCCAGGCGCGCGCGCTCATAGCAATGCCTCGTTCATCGCGATGGCTCCAGCCACACAAGGCGTGGCACGGCATCCGCCGCGGCGTGCAGGATGGCGTTCTGGCCGTAGTACCGGCCGTGCAGGCAAGCGGCGTCGAGCCCAAGGCCGGGCACGAACAGGCTCTCTTCCGCCTGCCACTCGTCGCGCGGGTCGCGACCGTATCCGGGCCAGCATTCAAGGCCCATTGCCGTCAGGCGCTGCCGCAATTCCTGGTTTGCGGTTGCATTCAGCGCGGCCGATTGCTGTGCGCTGCGCGGATTCCAGGCGGTCAGGAAAGCCGAGCAGCTCACGCCGCAGCGCTCGTGAATCGCCTGCAACGCGGGGCTCGCGATATCGACTCGCAACGTCAGCAACTCTCCACCGGGCTGTTGCACTTCGTAGTGCGTGCGGCGGTAGGCGGCATCGAGCGAGGTGTCCGATTCAATGTCCTGTTGCATGCTTCGCATTATGACGTACGCTAGCTACCTATGATCGTCGAACGCATCTGGGCAGCCAACGAGCTGCGCAATTTTCACTACGTAGTCGCCTGTGGCGAAACCGGAGACGCCCTCGTAGTAGATCCGCTCGACTGGCGTGCTTGTCTCGCGCGCGCGAACGAGCGCGGCTGGAAAATCACGCAGATCGTCAACACGCACGAACACAAGGATCACACCGCGGGCAACGCGGAGCTGGTCAAGGCCACCGGCGCCCGCGTGCTGGCGCATGCACGCGCGGCCAGCATGATCGGCGGCGTCGACCAGGGGCTTAACGCAGGCGATGTGATCCGCGTTGGACGGAGCGTGGAGCTCGAGTGCCTCGATACGCCCGGACACACGCTCGCGCACGTCTGCCTGCTGGCGCATGCGGAAGGACCGGCGCTGTTCTCGGGCGATACGCTGTTCAATGCCGGCGTCGGCAACTGTCGCGGCGGCGGCGACCCTGAACGGTTGTTCGAGACTTGCGCACAGCAGCTCGCGCGCCTGCCGACGAGCACGCGAATCTACCCGGGCCATGATTACCTGCTGAACAACCTGCGCTTCACGCGCCATGTCGAGGCCGGCAACGAGGCGGCCGCTGACTGGCTGGTGCGCTCGGAAAAAGTGCCGCCCGAAGAACAGGCGGTGCTGACGCTCGCGCAGGAATTAACGGTCAACAGTTTCTTCCGCTTGAGCGAACCGGGCCTGATCGATACGCTCCGCCAGCGCGTGCCCGCACTGGCGGCCAAGCCGACGCCGCGCGAGGTGTTCCTGGCGTTGCGCGAGCTGCGAAACAGCTGGTAATCGGCGCGTTGCCGGCGTCTTTGGCCTCGCATTGGCCATCAGGTAGCCGCCCGGGGCGCTCGCCTCCGGGGTAGAATTTGCGGCCCCAAGGCCAGCCAAATCCGATCCAAATCCGATGGATGTCTCCCCGATACTCAGCCCCCTGAACGACGCCCAGCGCGCCGCGGTCACCGCGCCGCTCGGGGCGACGCTGGTGCTGGCCGGAGCGGGCAGCGGCAAGACCCGGGTGCTGATCCATCGCATCGCCTGGCTGATCCAGGCCGAGGGCGCGACGCCGCACGGGATCCTCGCCGTCACCTTTACCAACAAGGCGGCGGCGGAAATGCGTGCGCGCGTCGAAGCGCTGCTCGGCACTTCCGGCGGCGCCATGTGGCTCGGCACTTTCCATGGCCTCGCGCATCGCCTGCTGCGCCTGCACTGGCGCGACGCGGGTCTGCCGCAGAGCTTCCAGATCCTCGACAGCGAGGATCAGCTGCGGCTCATCAAGAAGGTCGTGAAGGCGCTCGAACTCGACGACACCCGCTTCGTGCCGCGCGAAGTGCAGTACTTCATCAACAAGCACAAGGACGAAGGCCGGCGCCCGGCGCAACTCAAGGACGGCGGCGATCCGACCGAGCGCACGCTGATCCGGTTGTACGTCGAATACGAACAGGTCTGCGCGCGGCAGGGTGCGGTCGATTTCGCGGAGCTGCTGCTGCGCGCGTTCGAACTGTGGCGCGACAATCCGGAA
This sequence comes from Gammaproteobacteria bacterium, assembly GCA_003162555.1. Lineage (GTDB taxonomy): Bacteria > Pseudomonadota > Gammaproteobacteria > Steroidobacterales > Steroidobacteraceae > FEN-1191. Next base: position 19,118 of record PMNQ01000204.1, read on the forward strand.
TTGCTGCGCCATTACCGCGCGCGTTTCCAGCACGTGCTGGTCGATGAGTTCCAGGACACGAACTCGATCCAGTACGCGTGGATTCGGTTGCTGGTCGGCAGCACCGGCTTTCCGTTCGTTGTTGGAGACGACGATCAATGCCTTGCGGCAGGCACAGCGGTAACGATGGCCGACCGTTCGAGAAAACCCATCGAAGCGGTTCTTCCGGGCGAGCGGGTACTGTCCAGTTACGGCGCGGGCGACCTCCGAGCGGCAACCGTGATGGAGCGATTCGCGCGCCACCGCACCGGCAGGATGATTTGCCTGCACATGGCTTCCGGTGCCGTCATCAAGAGCACGCCCGACCATACGCATTTTGCTGGATATGTTCTGGGCGAGACACCGCAGACTTACTTCCTGTACCTGATGCACAAGCAGGGAGTCGGATATCGCCTCGGAACGTCGCAGGTCTACACAGCGGGTCAGGCTCGACCTACAGTCGGCTTCAAGCAACGCGCGTTGCAGGAGCACGCGGACGCCGCGTGGATCATCAGCACGCACGCCAGTGAAAATGAAGCGCGACTGGACGAGATGCTGACCTCGCTGCGATATGGAATACCCACGCTGCCGTTTGTAGCCCGCAAGGGCAAAGGCACCAATGGCTTGGTGCATGATCCGCGCTACATAGGCCGGATCTTCAGTTCTCTGAACACGACTGATGCGGCGCTGCGCTTGCTGGAAGATTCGGAACTGGACCCGGATCGCCCGCATCACACACCCCAGGCCCGCAATTCGAACCGCCGCAATATCGTGATTACCCTGTGCGGCGATCGCCGCGGCGGCAATCCCATGCATCGGATCTCCGTCGTTGGTATCGACGCGTCTGACCGAAAGCTGCTGGAGGGAATCGGCCTGAGCGTGCGGGTTGCCAAGAAGGCACACAAGAGCTGGCGATTCGAGACGGTGCGCAGCGACTTCGGTGAGCTGATGTTGATCGCCAGGCAGATACGCGACGCGCTTGGCGGACGCTATGTGTTGCAGGGCCACCTGCTCGATCGCTCGCTACCGTTTATCGCCGCTGCTGCAATCCGACCGGGTATGGTTATGGCCACGGAACAGGCGTCATTCGACGTCGTCGAGCGCGTCAAGCACGAAGATTACGCCGCCGAAGTCTACGATCTCAATATCGAGCGCACGCACAATTTCGTCGCCAACGGTGTCATTACACACAATTCGATATACCGATGGCGAGGCGCACGCGTCGAGAACCTGCAGAAATTCCGCAGCGATTTTCCGCAGGCGCAGCTATTCAAGCTGGAACAGAACTACCGCTCGAGCGCGGCGATCCTCGAGGCTGCGAATGCGCTGATCGCCAACAACTCCGCGCGCCTCGGCAAGGAGCTGTGGACCAGCGGCGCGCGCGGCGAACCGGTGCGCGTCTACTGCGCCTACAACGAGCGCGACGAGGCGGAGTTTGTGCTCGGGCGCATTCAGCAGTGGATCGCCGGCGGCGGCCTGCGGCGCGAGTGCGCGATCCTGTATCGCTCGAACGCGCAGTCGCGCGTGTTTGAAGAGGCGCTGATCCAGGCGCGCATACCGTACCGTGTTTACGGCGGCTTGAGGTTCTTCGAGCGCGCCGAGATCAAGGACGCGCTCGCATATATCCGCCTCATCGCCAACCGCGATGACGATGCTTCGTTCGAGCGAGTCGTCAACCTGCCGGTGCGTGGCATCGGCGCGCGCACGCTCGACCTGTTGCGCGAGGCCGCGAAGGGCGCGGGGAGTTCGCTGTGGCGCGCCGCGGGCGCGCTGCTTGCACCATCGCCGGTAGATGGGGCCACTGGCGGGCGCGGCGCGGCGGCACTGCACGGATTCCTCGCGCTGATCGAGCGGCTGGGACGCGACATCGAAGGCATGCCGCTGCACGAGCAGGTCGATCACGTGATCAACAACAGCGGCCTGATCGAACATTTCCGCAAGGACAAGGCCGACCGCGGCGAAGCGCGCATCGAGAACCTCGCCGAGCTCGTGAGCGCCGCGCGCGGCTACGAGCCCGAGGGTGAAGATCTGCCGCCGCTGCAGAGTTTCCTGGCGCACGCGGTGCTCGAGTCCGGCGAGACGCAGGGCAGCGAGTGGGACGACTGCGTGCAGATGATGACGCTGCACACGGCGAAGGGTCTCGAGTTCCCAGTGGTTTTCCTGGCTGGCATGGAAGACGGGTTGTTCCCGCACCAGCGCTCGATCAACGAACTCGCCAGCCTCGAAGAGGAACGGCGGCTGTGCTACGTGGGCATCACGCGTGCCATGCGCCAGCTTTACCTCTCCTACGCCGAGCAGCGCCGGCTGCACGGCGTCGACAGCTACAACGTCGCCTCGCGTTTCATCCAGGAATTGCCGGCTGGGCTCCTCGAAGAGGTGCGGCCGCGCATCCAGCTCGCCCGTCACGGCCTGTCCGCGCCAGGCGTTGGACGCCGCGAGGGCGTTGGCGATGGCGCCGGCATGTTCCGCAATCCCATTGAGACCACACCGACCGGCATGCGGCTCGGCAGCCGGGTGCGTCATGGCAAATTCGGCGAGGGCGTGGTGCTGAATCTGGAAGGCCAGGGACCGCACGCCCGCGTCCATGTTAATTTCGAACAGCAGGGCGCCAAATGGCTGATGCTGAGCGTCGCCCGGCTGGAGCCAGTGTGATGGTGCAACGATGAAGATCCTGATTCTGGGCGCCGGCCAGGTGGGCCGCACCGCCGCGCAGAGCCTGGCGGGCGAACCCGCCAACGAAGTTACAGTGATTGACGTCAATGAACAGGTGCTGCGCGACCTGCAGGACCGGATCGACATCCGCGCCGTGGCCGGCAACGCCTCCTACCCCTCGGTGCTCGAATCCGCGGGCATCGCCGACACCGATATTCTGATCGCACTGACCAATAGCGACGAGGTCAACATCGTCGCCTGCCAGATCGCGCAGCTCCTGTACCGCACGCCGACCCGTATCGCGCGCATCCGCGCCGCCGAGTACACCTCGCGCCCGCAGCTGTTCGCCGAGGGCGGTCTCGCGGTCGATGTGTGGATCAGCCCCGAAGAACTGGTCACGGATTACATCGCGCACCTGCTCTCAAATCCCGGCGCGCTGCAGGTATTGGATTTCGCCGACGGCCGTGTGCAACTCGCCGGCGTGCGTGCACGCCCAGAGGGCCTGCTGGTTGGCAAACCGTTGCGCACGTTGCGCGAGCACCTGCCCGAGACCGACATCCGCGTCGCGGCGATCTATCGCGATGGGCGCCTGCTGCCGACGGCCGGTGATACGGTGATCGCCGAGGGCGATGAGATCTTCTTCGTGGCCGCGCGCGATGATGTCACCAAGATGCTGGCGGAACTGCGCAAGCGTCTGCCGAAGGTGCGCAAGCTGGTGATCGCCGGCGCCGGCAACATCGGCCTGCGG
>PMNQ01000267.1 GCA_003162555.1 Gammaproteobacteria bacterium
CGCTGGCCGGGCGGCTGCTTCGCCGATGAATACCACTGGAAGGACGGCATCGGCCCGCGCGAGCAGCGCCCCGCGATGATCAACACGCACTGGGGTGGCGTGGTGGAAAACAACCACTTCGGCACGCATGAGTTTCTCGATTTTTGCGAGCAAATCGGCTGCGAACCCTACATCTGCCTCAATGTCGGCAGCGGCACCGTGCAGGAGGCGATGGAGTGGGTCGAATACATGACCTCCGATGCCAGTTCGCCGATGGCCAATCTCCGCCGCCAGAACGGGCGGGACAAGCCCTGGAAGGTGAAATACCTCGCCATCGGCAACGAGAGCTGGGGCTGCGGAGGGAACATGCGTCCGGAGTTCTACGCCGACAATTATCGGCGCTACAACACCTTCGTCAAAAACTATGCAGGCAACCACCTCTATCGGGTGGCTGGCGGCTCCAATGGCAACGACCTGAACTGGACCGAAGTGCTCATGGCGATGGCCGCAAAACAGATGGACGGCTTGTCGCTGCACTACTACACGGTGCCCACCGGCGACTGGAAGAAGAAGGGATCGGCCACCGAATTTGACGAGGCGGCCTGGTTCGCGACGCTCCGCGGCACGCTTCACATGGAGGAACTGGTCACGAAGCATTCCGCCATCATGGACAAGTACGACCCGCAGAAACGGGTCGGTCTCGTCGTTGACGAGTGGGGTACCTGGTACGACGTCGAGCCGGGCGCCAACCCGGGCTTCCTTTTCCAGCAGAACACGCTGCGCGACGCGCTTGCCGCGGCGCTCAACCTGAATATCTTTCACCGTCACGCCGCGCGCGTGCGCATGGCGAATATCGCGCAGATGGTGAACGTGCTGCAGGCGATGGTGCTGACGCAGGGCGACAAGCTCGTGCTCACGCCCACGTACCATGTCTACGACATGTACCAGGTCTTCCAGGGCGCAAAGCTCCTGCCGCTGGAATTGGACGCGCCCCAATACGTGCACGACGGGCACAGCATCCCGTCGATGGATGCATCAGCCGCCCGCGATGCCGCCGGCGTCATTCACATTGCGATCGTCAATCTCGATCCGGGCCATGCGGCGACGCTCACGGTGAAAATCGCGGGCAGGCAACCGCGCGGCGTGTCGGGTCGGTTGCTGACGGCGCCGGCAATGAATGCGTTCAACAGTTTCGGCGCGCCGGCGGTGGTGCAGCCGGTGGCTTTCGGCGGCGCGGTTGTGCACGGCGACGTATTGACCATCACCTTGCCCGCCAAGTCGGTCGTTGTGCTTGAGCTCAACTGACGCATGGTCGGTGGGTCTTCGAGCGGGTCTGGAACGGCGATCAGACCGACTACGGACTCAATTTCACATCCGTGCCGCAAGTGCTGCGGGTACGAATCGCCGCTCATCAATGAATCCTTGCCGGAGAAGTTCATGACGCCCACCGCGCTGCTGATTCGCTGCTGTTTCGCGCTGCTAGCCTGCGCGCTGGCCGGAGGCGCCGCGGCAGCGGGTGGAAGCTACATGCGCACGGCCGACAGCGTGATCGTGACTCCAGCGAGTGGTCCTGCGGCACGCGTGCGGCTGCAGTTCATGTCCGAGAACATCGTCCACGTGACGGCGATTCCCGGCACGAGCCTTGATCAACCGGCGAGCCTGATGGTCGTGGCACCACCTGGACATTCGAAGTACCAGCTCACGCGGCAGGGCGACCAACTGACGCTGAAGAGTGCGCAGGCCAGTGCCGAGATTTCGCTGATGACCGGTGTGGTGTCGTTCCGCAATGCGCACGGCGAGCGGGTGCTCGCTGAGCGCGATCGCGGCGCCTTCGAACCGGTGACGGTAGACAAGCAGCCGTTCTATGCGCTGCGCCAGCAGTTCAATCCGGGAACGGATGAGGGTTTCTACGGGCTCGGCCAGCACCAGAACGCGCAGATGAATTACAACGGCGAGGACGTGATGCTCGCCCAGCGCAACATGGACATCGCGATTCCCTTCGTCGTCTCCACCCGCAACTATGGCCTGCTGTGGGATAACAATTCCATAACCCGCTTCGGCGATCCAAAGCCTTACGGGCTGGCCTCACGCGATCTGAAGCTCTACGACGCCGACGGCAAGCCGGGCGGACTTACCGCGCGCTACTACGTGAACGGTCAGTTGCGGCTCACGCGCACCGAAGCTGATATCAACTACCAGTTCGTCAAGGATCTGCACAATCGTCCGGCTGAACTGCTCGGCGAAGGCTCATCGAACACCAGCGCGCAACACGTCGATGTCGCGGGCGAAACGGTGGTGTGGGAAGGCAAGCTCGAGCCTTCGGTGAGCGGCGTGCACAAGTTCCGGCTCTATGCCAGCAGCTATTTCAAGCTGTACATCGACGGCAAGCTGCTGCTCGATCGCTGGCGGCAGAACTGGAATCCCTGGTACCACAATGTGGATGTGCCGCTCACCGCCGGCCAGTCCGTGGCGATTCGCGTCGAGTGGACGCCGAACGATGGGCACATCGCGCTGCTGCACAACAATCCGCTGCCGGAGCCTGACCGCCATTCGCTCAGCCTGGCCTCAGAACTGGGGCACGCGATAGATTACTACTTCGTGAGTGGCGAGAACCTCGATGCAGTGATCGCCGGCTACCGCGAGCTCACCGGCAAGGCCGTGATGATGCCGCGCTGGGCCTATGGTTTCTGGCAGAGCCGACAGCGCTACAAGACCCAGGATGAAATACTCGCCGTCGGCAAGGCCTACCGCGATCGTGGCCTGCCGCTCGACAACGTGGTCGAGGACTGGTTCTACTGGCGCGAGGACGACTGGGGTTCGCACAAATTCGATCCGACGCGCTTTCCGGATCCGAAAGCGATGATCGAGCAGCTGCACGCGCAGAATCTGCACTTCATGATTTCGGTGTGGCCGAAGTTCTATCCCACCACCGACAACTACAAGGAGCTCGATGCGAAGGGTCACATGTACCATCGCAGCATCGAGCAGGGCGTACATGATTGGGTAGGCAAGGGGTACCTGAATTCGGACTACGATCCGTATTCGGCCGAGGCGCGCGCCATTTACTGGCGCCAGATCCACGACCATCTCGACGTGCTGGGCGTGGACGCCTGGTGGCTCGATGCGACCGAACCCGATATTCAATCCAACGTGGATATCGAAGAGAACAAGCTCCTCATCGGCCCGACGACGATGGGCCCGGGCGCGGCCTTCTACAACTCCTACCCGTTGATGCAGACCAGAGCTGTTTACGAGGGCCTGCGCGCCAGCGATCCGGATCGGCGCGCCTTTATCCTGACACGCTCGGCTTTCGCCGGCGCACAGCGCAATGCGGCAGCGTCCTGGAGCGGCGATACCGCCTCGCGCTGGACCGATCTCTACAACCAGATTTCGGCCGGCGTCAATTTCTCGCTCTCGGGCATTCCAAACTGGAGCTTCGACATCGGCGGCTTCACGATGGAGAGCCGCTATCTCAAGCCCACGGCGGCGGATCTGGACGAGTGGCGCGAACTGAACCTGCGCTGGTTCCAGTTCGGCGCATTTGCGCCGCTGTTTCGCTCGCACGGCGAGGAGCCGTTCCGCGAGATCTATACGCTGGCGCCGGAGGGTTCCGAGGTCTACGACAGCCTGGCCTACTACGACCGGCTGCGCTACCGGTTGATGCCTTACATCTACACGCTCGGCGCGGACGCCGCGCTGCGCGATGGCACGATCATGCGCGGCCTGGTGATGGATTTTCCGCGCGACGCGCGCGTGCGCAATCTCAACGATGAATATCTGTTCGGGCCTTCATTCCTGGTGAGCCCGGTCTACGAATACCAGGCGCGTACGCGCAAGGTGTACCTGCCGGCGGGCACTGCATGGACTGATTTCTACACCGGTAAGAATTATGCAGGCGGGCAGCAGATCGAGGCCGCGGCGCCGCTGGCGCGCATGCCGCTGTTCGTGAAGGCCGGCGCCATCGTGCCGGTAGGCCCGGCGATTGAATACACCGGCCAGAAACCCGATGCGCCGATCACCGTCTACGTGTTCACCGGCCACAACGGCGCCTTCGATCTGTACGAAGACGACGGAGTGAGCTACGGCTATGAGCGCGGCGAATTCGCGCGCATTCCGTTGAAGTATGACGAGGCCTCGGGCGCGCTCAGCATCGGCGCGCGCAGCGGCCATTTTCCCGGCATGGTGGAGCATCGCAGCTTCAATGTGCGTTGGATCGCGGCGGGTGCCGCGGCGCCAGCGGATTTTGACGCCGCGCCTGACCGCACTGTCGACTACACCGGCGCCGCTGTCACGGTGCAAAGCGGCGTGGCGCATCCGGCGCTGTGGCCGAAGACTCACAGCACTGGATTGGTCGATCCCGAGACCGAGCAGCGTGTGACCGAGCTCATGGCGCGCATGAGCCTCGAGGAAAAAGTCGGCCAGATGGTCCAGGCCGATATCGGTCATGCCCTGCCGGAGGACCTGCGCGAATATCCCGTCGGGTCGATTCTGGCCGGCGGCAGTTCGCCGCCGCTGGGCGCGCCAGACCGCTCGCCGCCGCAGCCCTGGATCGACACCGCGCGCGCCTTCCGCGCTGTGTCGCTCGAAGCGCGGCCGGGTCATGTGCCGATCCCGGTGATGTTCGGCATCGATGCCGTGCACGGCAACAGCAATGTCGTCGGCGCCACGATCTTCCCCCACAACATCGGCCTGGGTGCGATGCACGATCCGGCGCTCATGCGCCGCATCGGCGCCGCGACCGCAGAGGAGACTGCAGCGACCGGCATCGACTGGGCTTTCGGACCGACGCTTGCGGCGCCGCAGGATGTTCGCTGGGGCCGCTCCTACGAAGGTTATTCGGAGAGCGCGGCGCTGATCAGGAGCTATGCGGGAGAAGTCGTGCTCGGCCTGCAGGGTGAACCCGGCGCCGGCGGAGCGCTACAGAAAGGACACGTGGCCGCCTCGGCCAAGCATTTCCTGGGTGATGGCGGCACCACCGACGGGATCGACCAGGGCGACAACGCCGCCAGCGAGCAGGATCTCATCCACACGCATGCGCAGGGCTACGTGAGCGCAATTCCTGCTGGCGCCATGACAGTGATGGCGTCGTACTCGAGCTGGCAGGGCCGCAAGATGCACGGCAACGAGAGCCTGTTGACCGGCGTGCTCAAGGGACAGATGGGTTTCGATGGCTTCGTCGTCGGCGATTGGAACGGCCACGGCCAGGTGCCCGGCTGCACCACGGGCGATTGCCCCGCCGCGATCAATGCCGGCCTCGACATGTTCATGGCGCCGGACAAGTGGAAGGAAATTTTCCATGCCACGCTCGCGGAGGTGCGCGCGGGTGTGATTCCGATGAGCCGCATCGACGATGCGGTGCGCCGCATCCTGCGCGTGAAGTTCAAGCTCGGATTGTTCGAGACCGGGCGGCCCCTCGAGGGCAAGAGCGGAATCGTCGGCAGTCCCGCGCACCGTGCGGTGGCGCGCCAGGCGGTGCGCGAATCACTGGTGCTATTGAAGAACAACGGCGGCCTGCTGCCGCTCAATCCCCATGCACACGTGCTGGTGGCCGGCGACGCAGCCGACGACATCAGCCGCCAGACCGGTGGCTGGACACTCTCCTGGCAGGGCACCGGCAATACTAATGCCGACTTTCCCAACGCGCAGTCGATCTATGCCGGCCTGCACGAAGTGCTTGCGGCCGCCGGCGGCAGTGCAGAGCTGAGTATCGACGGGATCTTCAAGCGCAAGCCCGATGTCGCAATTGTGGTGTTCGGCGAGACGCCCTATGCGGAAATGATCGGCGATCTGCGCACGCTGGAATTCCAGCCGGGCGAGAAGCGCGATCTGGCGCTGCTCAAGCGCCTCAAGGCGGCCGGCGTGCCGATCGTGGCGGTATTCCTGTCCGGTCGCCCGTTGTGGATGAACGCCGAGATCAACGCGTCTGACGCCTTCGTCGCGGCCTGGTTGCCGGGCAGTGAAGGAGGTGGCATCGCGGATGTGCTGATCGGCGACGCATCCGGAAAGGCGCGCCACGATTTCACCGGCCGGTTGTCGTTTTCCTGGCCACGAAACGCGGCCCAGTATCACCTGATCTTCGGCCACCAGCCCTACGACCCGCAGTTTCCGCTCGGTTATGGCCTGAGTTATCGGCAAGCTGCCAGCGTGCCAAAATTGTCAGAGAATTCCGGTGTGGGCGCGGCGGCCTGGAATGTGGATCGCTATTTCGTCGACGGTCACACGCCGGCGCCATGGAGCTTCCATTCGGATCCCGCCGTTCAGGTGACTGCCGGTGCCGTCAAAGTGGGCGGCGTCAATGCAGCTGGCCGCGAAATTCTGTGGAGCGGACCGGGGAACGACACGTTCTCGATCACCGGGACGCCCGCGGATCTGCGGCGCCAGGCGAACGGCGACGTGTCGCTGGAGATCAAGTACCGTCTCGACGAGAAGCCTGCTGCACCGGTGCAGTTGGCGATGGCATGCGAGCCGGCCTGCGCTGGCGCCGCGGCGCTGCAGCTCGATGCCGAGCTCGCCCAGGCCACGATCGGCCAGTGGCACACGCTGAAGGTCAGGCTCACCTGCTTCCAGGACGCGGGCGTCGACATGGCAAAGGTATCCAGCCCATTCGAGGTCACGACGCGTGGGCGGCTGGGTCTCACCTTGCTCAGCGTGCAACTGACCACCGATCCGAGTGGCGCGGTTTGCCCGCCGCGCGCCAACCCCTGAGTTCACCACGAGGTTGCAGATGCGTAATGGGATCAGCCGCACGATGGTGCTGACGCTGCTTGCAGCCAGCGCGCNNAACGCTCGACTCACCGTTTCAGGACCACGCGGTGCTGCAGCGCGACCACGCCATCGTCGTCGGTGGCACGGCGACGCCCGGGACAGCGATCCAGCTTTCCTTGGCTGGTAAGCACGCAGAGAGCCAGGCCGACGGCGCCGGCCGATGGCAGGCCACGCTGCCGCCGCTGGGCGCGGGTGGACCCTATGATCTGGAGGCGCGCGATGCCGCGGGCGCCGGCACGATCGCACACGATGTGCTCATCGGTGATGTGTGGTTATGCTCCGGCCAATCGAACATGGAAATGCAGGTCCGGCGCGTGTCGAACCTCGAGACCGAGATCGGCGCTTCGGCCAACAGCCGCGTGCGGTTGCTGCACGTCGATCGCAACAGCAGCATCGCGCCACTGACGCAGTTCACGCCGCCCGTCGCCTGGCGGGTGGCGGGCCCCGGAACGGTCAACGATTTTTCCGCCGCCTGCTTTTTCTTCGGGCGCGAGATCGAGCACAACGAGAACGTGCCGGTCGGTCTCATCGACTCGAGCTGGGGCGGATCCACCATTCAGGCTTGGATCAGCGCAGCCACCTTGCGAGCGCACCCGGGCTCCCGCGACGGGCTCGATGCACTGGAGGCCTACGCGCGTTATCCGGCCGCGGCCGCAGCGCGCTGGCAGGAGAACATGGATCAGTGGTGGCAGGCGCGCGATCCGGTCGCCGTCGGTCCGGTGTCGTGGAGCACGCCGGGCTTCGATGACAACGCCTGGCCTGAAATGCGGCCGGCGGGAATCTGGGAAAACTCCGGCGTCGAGGAGCTGAAGAACTTCGATGGCATGGTCTGGTTTCGCACGGCCGTAAGCGTGACTGCCGCGCAGGCGGCCGAGGCGGCGACTCTCGAACTCGGGCCCATCGACGACATCGACACGACCTGGGTGAACGGCGTGCGCGTCGGAAGCGGCGAGGCCTGGGACCAGCCGCGCTTCTATGCAATCGCCGCGGGTACGCTGCATAAGGGCAGTAATCTTGTCGCCGTGCGCGTGCTGGATACCGGCGGTGGCGGCGGAATGTGGGGCCCGCCGGAGCAGAAGTTGCTGCGCTTTACGGATGGCAGCATCGTCCGCGTCGGACCCAGCTGGCGCTATCGGATCGCCGGCACGCTGGTGCAGGTCGGCCTGCCGCCGCATTCACCGTGGACGCCCGCCATCGGACTGACAACGCTCTACAACGGCATGATTCACCCGCTCGCGGGGCTCGGATTGCGCGGCGTGCTGTGGTACCAGGGCGAGGCCAATACCGCGGACGCGGCCGAGTATGCGCAGTTGCTGCCACTGTTCTTCCAGGACTGGCGACGCGAGTTCAATGCCGAGCTGCCGGTATTGGTGGTGCAGTTGGCCAACTTTGGGCCGGCGCGCTCAGGTCCGGCTGATTCCGCGTGGGCTGCCCTGCGCGAGTCGCAGCGGCGCGTGGTTGACGCAGACGCGCGCGCGGGCCTCGCGGTCACGATCGACATCGGCGATCGCTTCGACATACATCCGACCAACAAACAGGAAGTCGGCCACCGCCTGGCGCTGCTCGCGCGGCATCGTGTGTACGGCGAGCAGCTGGAAGATTCCGGGCCCACGCCTGCGAGCGCGCGGCGAGCGGGGGACCGCGTGATCGTTGAGTACGCGCACGCCGCGGGCGGTCTGATCGTGCAGGGTTCGAATCGACCCGCCGGCTTCGAGATCTGCGACGGCGCGAATCACTGCCGCTTCATCGACGCCATGGCGGCCGGTACGCGCGTGGTGCTGCGGACCGACAAGCTGCCACCGCACGCGCACCTGCGCTATGGGTGGAGTGAAAGCCCGCTCTGCAATCTCTACAACATGGCCGGTCTCCCGGCGGTGCCGTTCGACATCCCGATCAGCTAATTCAATTCCACATGCTTGAGCGCGGCCAATGAACAATATGAGACTGCAGGGCAAGCGGGCGCTGGTTACAGCGGCGGGGCAGGGAATCGGCAGGGCCACCGCACTGGCCTTCGCGGCCGCTGGTGCGCGCGTGGTCGCCGCCGACATCGACGTGGAAGCACTCAGTGCACTGGCGGACGAGCGCGTTGCCGGCATCGAGACGATGCACCTCGATGTCACGAATCGAACCGCCATCCGCGAACTCGCCGAAGCCCGCCGCGGCGATCGGCTGCCCTTCAACGTGCTGTTCAACTGTGCCGGCGTCGTGCACTCGGGCTCGGTGCTGGAGTGCAGCGACGAAGATTGGCAGGCGGCGTGGACCCTGAACGTGAATTCGATGTTCTGGCTGTGCCAGTCGCTCCTGCCGGCCATGCTGGAGGCCGGTGGCGGTTCCATCATCAACGTGGCTTCGGTCGCCTCGAGCGTCAAGAGCGTGCCGAATCGCTGCGCTTACAGCGCCACCAAAGCGGCGGTCATCGGACTCACCAAGTCCATCGCCGCGGATTTCATTAGCCGCGGCATACGCTGCAACGCGATCTGTCCGGGCACGATTGCCACGCCGTCGCTGGATGCACGGATTCGCGCGCAAGCCGAAGCCACTGGCCAGACCAGCGCGGAAGTGACGGCGGCCTTCCGCGCCCGCCAGCCGATGGGGCGGCTCGGCACCCCGGCCGAAATTGCGGCACTCGCGCTCTACCTGGCCTCGGACGAATCGGGATTCACGACTGGCGCGATCCACGTTGCCGATGGCGGCTGGACCGGGTGAGTCCGTTATTTTTGGCCGCAGTCCACTGACGCCCGGGTTCAGGGTGCGGCTGCTGGAACGTCAACCCGGGGCGCACGGAGCCTGAGCGCGTTGGCGATCACGGACACGGAACTCAGGGCCATGGCTGCGCTTGCGATCATGGGATTCAAAACGATGCCGAATGCCGGGTAGAGCACGCCGGCGGCCACCGGAACGCCGATGAAGTTGTAGACGAAGGCGAAGAAGAGGTTCTGGCGGATATTGCGCATTGTCTTGTGGCTCAAGGTGCGGGCGCGCGCGATGCCGGTCAGGTCGCCTTTGACCAGCACGATGCGGGCGCTGTTCATCGCGATATCCGTCCCCGTGCCCATAGCGATGCCCACGTTGGCCTGCGCGAGCGCCGGAGCATCATTGATGCCATCCCCGGCCATTGCGACGATGTGGCCGGCACGCTGCAGAGCCTGCACCTGCCGGTATTTGTCTCCGGGCAGGACCTCGGCCTTTACGTCATCAATGCCGACCTGCCGTGCGACGGCCGCGGCAGTGGCCGCGTTGTCGCCCGTGACCACCACGATGTGCAGACCGGAGGCCTTCAGTTCGGCAATCGCCTGGCGCGTGGTCGCTTTGATGGGGTCGGCAACGCCGATGTAGCCGGCAAAGCGTCCGTCCACTGCTACAAACATGACGGTCTCGCCCGCGGCACGGAAGCCTGCCACGTCAATCGCAACCGCAGTAGTGTCCGCACCCACCTGCTGCATCAGGGCGGCATTGCCGAGCGCCAGGCTTTTGCCTTGCACCCGGCCTTGAACGCCCTTGCCGGTGACGGACTCGAAATTTTCGACCTGGAGGTTGGGTGCCGCCTGTGCCTTAGCGTGGTCGGTGATAGCCTGCGCCAACGGATGCTCGCTCAATTTTTCAAGCGCTGCACACCAACCCAGTAGCGTGGCGGGTTCAATGCCGGCGACGGCGACGACGCGTTGAACCTTGGGTTTTCCCTCGGTCAGCGTGCCGGTCTTGTCGATGACGACCGTATCGACTTTTTCCATCAGCTCAAGCGCTTCTGCATCCTTGATCAGCACTCCTTCCTGTGCACCTCGACCGACACCCACCATGATGGAGATCGGCGTGGCCAGGCCCAGCGCGCAGGGGCAGGCGAT
>PMNQ01000227.1 GCA_003162555.1 Gammaproteobacteria bacterium
TTGAGCGTTCGGGTGTCGTACCAATTGAAGAAGTGCCCGCGATGCCGCTCGACTCGTTGCATCGTGGCGAGGGTGTCCTGCGTGCGGCGGATCACGCCGCCGTCCGACAGGTACCCGAAATCGCGGGCGGCCAGGTTGGCGAGCAGCGCCAGGCCCATGTTCGTGGGCGAGGTCCGCGCCGCGATCACCGGGGCGGGCACTTCCTGGAAATTGTCCGGCGGCAGCATGTTGTCCTCTGCCGTGACAAAATTCTCGAAGTAGCGCCACGTGCGCCGTGCGATCCGCCGCAATGTGCGGATCTCGGGCTCCGACAGCGGGACCCGGCCTGCAACAGGCGGTGCGCGACTGATCCAGACCGCCAGCGCGGGAGAGGCGGCCCAGAGTGCAATCACGGGAGCCGCCAGCCACAGGTTCCCCGGTTGCAGAGAGGCGACGGCAAAACCTGTCATGCCAGCGATGAGCACGGCGCCGCCCATGCGCCAATAGGCACCGGCGAACCTGAGCCTGGAACCCAGGCTCGCCTGTGCCGCGGTGACCCACTCCAACAGGTTGCGTCGGCTCACCAGCAAACGAAACAGCGTGCGTGCAATCGCGTCGCACATCGACCAGGCCAGGTGCGCCAGGAAGATGAGCAGGAACGCCGACTGCGTTGCCGCCATGCGCACATCCTGACGTAGCGCATACAAATGACTGCGCACGGTGATGCCAGCGCGACGCGGAACAATGGCCGCCAGCGCCGGCAGCCAGGCAGGTAGCGCGATAGTCACTGCGATGAAACCCGTCCACAGCAGTGCTGCGCTGCCTGGCAGGAACCAGCCGCCAATGAGGGCCGCCACGCTGGCCGGCGCCGTGAGTGAGCGGCGCAGGTTGTCGAGCATTTTCCAGCGGCCGATAAGGGAAATCCTGGCGCTGCCGCGGCCGCTGATCTCGGCGCCGGCGTCGGCCCGACCCAGGATCCAGGGCAGCAGCTGCCAATCGCCGCGCACCCAGCGATGCTGCCGGGCTGCGGCCACGTCATAGCGTGCCGGAAATTCCTCGACCACCTGGATATCGGAGACCAGACCGGCGCGCGCAAAAATGCCCTCGAACAGGTCGTGACTCAGCAGCGAGCCATCCGCGACCCGCCCGGTCAGAGCGGCTTCGAAGGCGTCGATGTCGTAGATGCCCTTGCCTGCGTACGAGCCTTCGCCGAACAGATCCTGATACACGTCCGATACCGCTGCTGCATACGGGTCGATGCCACTGGCGCTGGAAAATATCTGTTGGAAACGTGAGCCCTCCAGGCCGGTCGGGAGCGATGGAGCCACTCGCGGCTGGAGTACCGCGTATCCGTCCAGCACCTGGCCAGAACTCGCATCAAAGCGCGGCCGGTTGAGCGGATGCGCCATNNTGCAGCTTGCCGCGCTTGCGCTCCCATCCCATCCATAGCCTTTGTCCGGCACTCCACACCCGCCGCCGGTGAAACAGCAGAAAGCGCTTGCCCGCAGGTCCTGCCTCGTACACTGAATTCAGGCGCGCAATGCCGGCAACAGCCGCCTGCAGCAGTTCATCGTCGCCGTCGCGATGCTCCAGTGGTGCGTCCATCCAATCGGAGAGCAGCGCAAAATAGAGTTCACCGTCCGCAGAGGCCAGGTGATGCACTTCCAGTCGCTCGATCTGCCTCTCGATTGCCTCGGGCGTGGTCAGCAACATCGGCACTGCCACCAGCGTTCTCAGGCTGTCCGGGACGCCCGCTCGCAAGGCGAGGCCCGGCAAGGTCGTAGCGCCCAGGCTCTGCGCTACCGCACGATTGACCAGTGCCACCGCCACATCGAGCGCCGGGATAAATCCCAACACGGCCAGCCATAGCATGGGTTTGAGCCCAATCCCGTGGGCGTCGAGGCCGAGCAGCAAACTACCCAGCACGATGCAGGCCAACAGCAGAATGGCAGCGATGTAGCGGCGCATTCCGTTTACCACAGACCAGTGGCGTGGCCAGGTCCACCACGATCGCTGGTAGCCAATCAGAGCAGAAAATGCCGCCCGCCCATGGCCGATCAGATGGAAACCCGGATCCGCTTCGCGTCCGGCGTCATTGCCGTCGCCGGAGACGCCAGGCAACTGAGCGGCCTGAACCGCGGCGCGCGCGACTTCCAGTTCGGGGCGCCTGGAGCCGCGCGCCAGATCTTCGATAGCGCTGCGATAAAGATTGCGGCTGGCAAAATCCATTGCGGCAAAATCGCTGCCAGTGCGCAACTGCTCATCAACCAGGCTGACGTCCTCAAAAAACCCGGGCCAGTCCAGATCCGAAAGCAAGCGCATGCTGGCAATGATGTTGCGCACGGTCACATTGGAGGCGCCCTGCCGCTGCAGCTCGTCGCGGGCGATCTGCTCGGCGTCCTGGCCCTTGCCGCTGAAGTGCTGCTCCAGCCATTGCAGCGCCGGCGTGACCTGCGGATCCTGGTCGCGCAGTCGCTGCGCGAGTTGCACGACGAAGGCCGGCAGGAATTCGCCGCCAGGTGGTTCCATGTGCTGCAGTACGTCGGGCTCGCCGGTGAGGCCATTGACACCCAGCAGGCGGTCCGCGACCGCATCGGCGTGCTGGCGTGCGTCGCGGTTGTTGACGATCTGTGCCGCTGCGCGTCGCAGGTTCTCCACCAGTACGATGCGCAGCGTGATGGCCACGGCCCACAGTTCACCAATGGTCAGTGGTTGTGAGCGCTGGTAGGCGCGCACAAAGCGGCGCAAGGCCTCCGGATCGAAGCGGCTGTCGGTATGGGCGATGAATGCCCACGCCAGTCCGAACACGCGCGGATAGCCGCGCAGCGGCCCGCCGGCCAGCTTGGGCAGCAGCCGGTAGAAACTCGGCGGCAGGTCCTGGCGAATTTCGCGAATCTGGTCTTCGACCAGGTGGTAGTTATCCAGCAGCCATTCGGCCGCGGGCGTAATGACACGGCCTTGGGCGGCTGTAGCGGCCATGCCGCGATAGGCGGCGAGCAAAATGGATTCGTTCTCGCGCAGGCGCGCGCCCAGCGAGCGGCGCCCGATGGGCTGTAGAGCGACCTGCTGGGCAATGGCGAGGCTGGCGGCGTGTTCCTCCAGACGCTCGATGCTGAAGAGCTCGGCGCGGATGAGCTCATCCGTGTTCCACGGTGAAGCCGGTTTGCGTAGGTTGCGCCATCGGCGCAGCAGTGCAGTCAAGAGCGTTCAACAACCCACGGCAGCAGGTCTCCTTAACTTTCGCGGCTTCAAGGGACTCGTGCGGTAAGCAGGTCAAAATACCGATTGGCTTTGCCGGCTGTCCGTACGCAGCCGCACATACACGCTCGGCTGTGGCAGCAATCAACCTGGGTTCGGTAGCGTACGGACGGCTCCGAGGTAACGCGCGAATCTGCCCCGCAGTAACCAGTGAACAGTGAACGGAGCGCATCATGCGAATCGGTTTAGTGGCATCTCTCCTGTTGCTGACGGCAACAGTTCCGGCGGCAGCGCAGGTGAGCATCAGCATCAATATCGGGTCCTACCCGAACTTCACGGCGGTGCCGGGGTATCCCGTCTATTACGCGCCTGACGTCAGCGCCAATTACTTCTTCTACAATGGCCTCTACTGGGTGTACCAGGACGACAACTGGTATTCGAGTTCCTGGTACAACGGCCCCTGGGATGCGGTTGGTCCGATGTACGTGCCGATCTATGTCCTGCAGGTTCCCGTGCGCTACTACCGCCGCCCACCCCAGTATTTCAGGGGCTGGCAGCAAGACCAGTCACCGCGCTGGAACGATCACTGGGGTCGCGACTGGGCGCAACATCGCCCGGACTGGGACCGGCCCCGGCACAATGCGAACTCGGCTCCCGCCCCGCTTCCGGACTATCAACGCCGCTACTCGGGCAAGGACTATCCGCGCGCAGACCAGCAGCAGGTCATACGCCAGCAGAACTATCACTACGTGCAGCCGACACACGCGACAACCCGGGCGCCACCGCAACAGGCAGTCCAACCGCAGCAGGCACAGCAACCGCAGCGGGCACAGCAACCGCAGCGGGCACAGCGTATGCCGACTGCGCCCACCCCCGAGCAGCCGTCGCCTCGGGCGGCGCACGGTCCCGGCAGCGCGGGTGTTGGCGCTGCAACCCGCAATTCGCCCGACTCCACGCACCAACCGGATCAAACGCACCGCAACAATCAGCCTGAACAGAATGACCAGCAGCGGAACACGGACCACAAGCGCGACTAGATCCGCGGCCCACGGGCGCTTTGTTCCATACCGGACAGAGCCATCTGAAGGGCGTACCATTGGAGGATGGCACTCACCAGGCTTCAGAAAGGGCAAAAGGCTGCTGCGAAGCGCGGGGTGGCCGCAGTGGCAGCGCAAGCCATGGCGCTCGAGCCAGGCCCTCGTCAGAATCATCTGCTCGACGCCTTGCCCGCCGATGCCTACCAACGGCTGACAGCGCATCTGGAACTGCAAGAGTTCAAGCTGGGCGATGTGCTCTATGAGCCCGGTCGGGTCATGCGCCACGTGTTTTTTCCCACGACCGCGATCGTGTCCATGCTGTACGTGATGGAAGACGGCGCCTCGGCCGAAATCGCCATCGTCGGCAATGAAGGGATTCTGGGTATTTCCATGTTCATGGGCGGTGAGTCCACGCCGAGCCGCGCGGTCGTGCAGAGTGCGGGGTTCGGCTACCGCATCAGGGCGCAACTGCTGAAGAGTGAATTCGAACGCTACGGCCCGCTGATGCACCTGTTGCTGCGATACACGCAGGCGCTGATCACGCAGATGGCACAGACGGCCGTGTGCAACCGCCACCATTCCGTCGATCAACAGCTATGCCGCTGGCTGCTGCTGAGCCTGGATCGCCTGGCGTCCAACGAGTTGACCATGACCCAGGAGTTGATCGCCAACATGCTGGGCGTGCGCCGCGAGGGCGTCACGGAAGCCGCTCGCAAGCTGCAGGACGCAGGCCTGGTGAAGTATCGCCGGGGCAAGATCACGGTACTGGACCGGCCGCGCCTGCAAGCCAGGTCGTGCGAATGCTACGAGGTGGTCAAGCGGGAGTTCGATCGCCTGCTGCCCTATAAGCTGCCGAAACTTCTGCTAAGTGCCGCGCCGCACATACACGGGTGAATCGCTCTGCCACGATCAGGTTCGGTATCTGTCGACCCTGCGAAATTCGCGCTGTGACTGAGCTGTGTTTATGCCCAAGCGTGCCGACGTGTCCAATCGGATCCTTGCGAGTATTCCGACAGCGGAATATCAGCGCCTGAGCCGGCGACTCAGTCCGGTTACGCTCAAGCTCGGCCAGGTGCTGTACGAACCTGGCAAAGCAATCCGGCACGTCTATTTCCCGATCAATTGCCTGGTGTCCCTGCTGACCGCCGTCGATAAGGGCCGCACGCTCGAAGTGGGCATGGTCGGCAATGAAGGCATGGCCGGCATGCCCTTCATTCTGGGCGTGGGAGTCTCAGGAGTGCGCGCACTCGTGCAGGGTGCCGGCCGCGCGCTGCGCATGGATGCCGCGCACTTCAGAACGGAGTTTAACCGGAACCCGGGCCTGCAACAGGCACTCTACCGCTACACCTACGCCCTGATGGCGCAGATCTCCCAAACCGCGGCCTGCAATCGTTTCCATGACACCGAAGCGCGCCTGGCGCGCTGGTTGCTCATGACCAGCGATCGCGTCGGCTCCCATTCCTTTGACCTGACGCAGGCCTTCCTGGCTCACATGCTGGGTCTGCGACGTGTCGGCGTTACGGAAGCGGCCAGCGCACTGAAGAAACGCAAGCTGATCGACTACGTACGCGGCCACCTGAAGATTCTGGATGTGGCCGGGCTAAGGCAGGCCTCTTGCTCGTGCTACCAGATCGTCAATGCCGTGTTCGCCCGCGCTCAGGGGTAGTGAAACGGTCAGCTGCGCGCTATATGCGGCGTCCCTGAATGACGCGAATGATGATGATCACGATGGCGAGTACCAGCAAAATGTGGATAAAGCCACCCATTGTGTACGACGACACCAATCCCAGTGCCCACAGTATCAGCAGCACGACCGCAATTGACTCAAGCATGGCCAGTCACTCCAGTGGTCGGTTCGCAGCGAACCGGGTGTCCGGCAACGTACACAGCTGAACAGGAGCGGTCTGCGCGGTATCGTACATAGGACTTAGGCTGTTTGTGTTCGATACCGAACAGAATTGCCTGTCTCCAGGAGCCAGACTCCTCCTCAGTAGCGCTCCCTCTCTGAACCTGAGGGTTTACCCCCAACCCGCTATTCCACTCGCCCTCCTCCCAGCGCGAATGATCCGGGACGGTTCAGACCTGCACCGCCGCTGCGCGCAACCGCAGCGGCGGTTTTTTACTTTGTCACTGGCGGAGGTTCGCCAGCGCACGGAAAGCCTCGCCGGGGTCCGCCATGATGGCGGGTAACGAGTCTCCCGTTTTTTACCACCGACTGTCAGGAACAATCCATGAAACAGCAAACATTTGGCGCCGACCCGACCGTGGCGACCGCTAACGGCACTACCCTCGAAGCCGAGCAATCGGGCGTCGCGCGCGAATATCACGCCTTCGTCAGCGATGTCGAGGATCTCATTTCGTCGACGACCTCACTGACTGGTGAAGATCTGGCCCGCGCCAAAGCCAAGTTGTCGGCGCGCATCTCGTCGGCCAGGGCCTCCATCGTCAGGGCCGGCGGCGCTGTGTCCGACCAGGTTCGCAACAGCGCAAAAGCCACCGACAGCTATGTGCGCGCTCAGCCGTGGCAGGCCGTGGGCATCAGCGTCGCCGCGGGCCTTCTGGTCGGTTACCTCCTCGGTCGTCGCGGCTCCTAGCCGACTCGCTGCCTATGTCGAGCAACGCTTTGCCGTCCGAGTCACCCGCTGCGCCAACAGTTGATGTGGCATCGATCAGTACGGCCGATGTGCTGCGCATCGTGCGCACCGCAGGAGGAGCCTTGCTGGTGCAGGCTGGCCTGCACGGCCAACTGCTGCGCATCGAGTGGGAACAGGAAAAAAATCGCCTGCTGAAACTGATCATGGCCTCGCTGCTGGGATTCGTCTGCCTGTTGGGCCTGTTGGCAGCATTGGGAACACTGTTGCTGGCTGTGTACTGGGATACGCCCTGGCGCATCCGGGCGGTGTTGGTACTGGTGGCTGTCTATGGGCTGGGTGTGGCGTGCGCATGGCGTCTTTGCAAGTCGCAGGCGGCGCTTGGCGAGCGCAGCTTTTCAGCGTCCCGCAGCGAACTGGCCGCAGACCTGGAACTTCTGCGAGGCGAACTATGACCGTGACGACGGAACCCTCACTGGAGGCGCAATGCCACGCGCTGCGCGTTCGCCTGCAGGCACAGCGCCGCGTGATCGCAAGCCAGCTCGGTGACGGGTCCGGCGCGCCCCAGGTATTTCCGCGCAGCATGACCATGCGTGTGCTGACACAGCGTCCGCAGCTGATGTACCGCGTGCTGGGCGGAGTGCTGGGACTGTTGCGGAGCCGGTAGTCCCCGGATAGAGCCTGTTCGGTAGCTCACTGAGTGCGCGAGCGCCGGATATTGCAGGCGCCGGGCGCAGGCAGTAGCTTTGCTGCACGATGCGTAACCGGATCGCTCCGTTGAGCTGGCCAGCCGACGCGCTGCGGCGCACATTGCTTGCGCTGGCCGTGCTATGCGTGGCTCCCGCCGGAGCCACGGACCTCCTGCTACAGCATGGGCACATATGGACCGGCAATCCACGCATGCCCTGGGCCGAGGCCGTTGCGATCAGCAGTGGGCGGATTGAGGCCATCGGGAGCGATCGGGTGCTGGGCCGGCGAGCCGGCGGCGCGCGCGAGACCGTCGACCTGCACGGACGCACGGTCATTCCGGGCATCGTCGATTCGCACCTGCACCTCCTGTTTGGCGCGTACGCGCTGCACGGGCTCAACCTCAGCACGCCGGAAACGAGCATTACCGCCGACAAGGCCGATGAGCTCATCGCGCGGCTGCGCGCGTATGCCGCGGATCACGCAGCTGACGCCGTGATCTTCGCGCGTGCCGATTTCAGCGCGACGCCGCCTTCGACGCCTAACCGGGAACTGCTTGATCGTGCGGTGCCCGACCGGCCAGTGGTCGTCCACAACACGACCGAGCATTCGCTCTGGGTCAACAGCGCCGCGTTGCGGCTTGCGGGCATCACGGATTACCCCGTGGCCAGCGCGCAGGAGGAGCGCGGCATCATCCGCGATGCCAGCGGTCATCCGAGCGGCGTGCTGCTCGAGGCCGCGATGGAACTGGTCGAGCGCGCAGTCGTGGCGCACGTGCCCGAATCGGAAAGACTGGCGATGGTCGAGGCGGCTACGCATTACCTCAATCGATTTGGAATCACGGCCGTGGTCAACGCCACGGGCGATCTCAATGAAATGAACCTGTATGCCACTTTGCGCGATCGCGGCAGCCTGACCGTGCGGACGCGCACCGCGTACGGCGCCGTGTCGGTGGCGCACCGGCTCAGTCTGCAGTTCCTGACGGACATCGAGACGGCCCGGGCGAAGTACCACGACGATTGGGTGTCCGCCAATCTGGTCAAGTTCTTCGCCGACGGCTTTTCCGGGCTGGTCCCGCCGCTGGTATACGAGCCGCATGCCTACGCTGAGCTTGTGGCGGAGCTCGATCGCCGTGGTTTCCAGATCATGACGCACGCGGCGCGCAATGACTCGGTGCACATGATCCTCGACACCTACCAGCAACTGCCCGACCTCAATGGGACGCGCGATCGACGGTTGCGCCTCGAACACGCTGACCTGACCGATGCGGCGGATCTGCCGAGATTCGCGAAGCTCGGCGTGACCGTCGTCATGCAGCCGAGTTTCTGCTGCGCGCAGATCGGGCTCAACTACGACACAGCCCACATGCTGCCGACGGATCGCTGGCACAGTTTTCTTGCGCAGGGAACCGCTCTCGCCTTTGCCAGCGATTGGCCCTGCACATTTCCGCCGGATCCCTTCCTCGGCATCCAGCAGGCGGTGACGCGCGAGGTCTGGCATTCGGCCGATACCGCAGGCATTGCCGGCAATCCCTTCGACGGCGCCGGCCAGGGCGGTGCGATTCGCACCGGTGGCAGCTACGTGCCCGAGGAGCGGATCAGCGTGGGCGATGCGCTGTCGGCCTACACATTGGGCTCGGCGCGGGCCGCATTCTTCGATGACCGTGTCGGGACCCTCGAGGTGGGCAAGCTGGCCGATCTGGCGGTGCTGTCGCAGGATATATTCGTTGTGCCGTCGCAGTCGATTGCCGCGACGCGCGTGCTCATGACGATGGTCGGCGGCCGGGTCGTCTACCGGCAGGATCCGTAGAACAGCCCGGGGCTAATGCGGAAGCGTGGCGCCATTGGCCTGGTTCAGCGTCACCGNNCCCCGCCCCGGCACCCGTGCGAGCAGCTGCGCCGCCGCGCTGACGGCGGCATCCTGGTGCGGCAGCAGCTCCCGGCCCGCCGCGCGTTCGAATTCTTTGAGGTAAGGATCGGCGGCGGCGGTTCTGACTCCGCTCAGCTCCTCGAGCACCGCGAGTCCGCAGAACGGCACGTATTCGTTCGAGTAGCCGCCTTCGTGAGTCGCGACGATACGCCCGCCGCACAGTCCATCGGCCGCGGACATCAGCAGGCGGGTCAGCTCGCGAAAGGTTTCGCTGGTGCACATCATGCGGCCGAGCGGATCCATGATCGAGGCGTCGAGACCCGAGGCAATCACGAGAAACTCGGGGCAAAAGCGCTGCAGGGCCGGCACCACCACGCGTTCGAAACTGGCCAGGTAGGCTCCGTGACCGGAGCCCGCAGGCAAGGGAATATTCAGGTTCGTGCCCGCGGCCGCGCCGCGNNCCGGGATAGCCGGGATACTGGTGCACCGAGGCGAAGAAAGTTCCCGGGCGGTCGCGCAGGATGTCCTCGGTGCCGTTGCCGTGGTGCACGTCGAAATCGACGATGGCCGCGCGTTCGAGGCCGCGCACGTCGAGCGCGTGGCGCGCGGCGATGGCCACGTTGTTGAAGAAGCAAAAGCCCATCGCCTGGTCGCGCGTGGCGTGATGGCCGGGCGGGCGCACCAGCGCATAGGCATTGCGCGCCCTGCCCGACATCACGGCATCGCCGGCGGCGAGACAGCCGCCGACGGCAAGTTGCGCGATCTCAAAGCTTCCGTGTCCGACTGGTGCCGCTTCGCCGGCCTCGCCGCCCGCGCCGGCCGAAAGCACCGACACATGTCGGATGTAGCGCTTGGTGTGGAATCGGCGCAGTTCATCGAAGCTCGCTTCGCGCGGCGCCACGCGCAGCAACTGGTCGAGCAGTCCGGACACTTCCAGCAGCCCGAGCAGACGGCGCTTGGTGTCGGGATGTTCGTAGTGGCGCACCGGCTGCGCATAGGCGCCAGCGGTGGAATTGCCTATGCTGCCGCTGGTGTCATGCCAGAAGTAACGTTCGTGCGCGACCAGCGCGGTGCGCATGCCAGCTTCAGCGGCGCCATCCGCGGCCGCGTTCATGGCAGAGGCTCACCGCGCGAAGCTTCCAGCACCTGGTACCACTCTTCGCGTGTGATGTGCACGGTGTAGGCGGCAGCGGCCTCGCGTATGCGCGCCGGGTTCTGGCTGCCGATCAACGGCACCGGACGCGAGGGATGAGCCATGACCCAGGCGTAGGCCACAGCGGAACTTGGCGTGCCCGCGCGGGCTGCGATGCGATCGAGTACGGCCCGCACCGCTGCCGCGCCTACCGATGACGGCGCGCTCGCAGTCGCCGCAGGCGGCTGCGCATCGCCCAGGCGACCCTGCCCCAGCGGCGACCACGCGAGCACCGCAAGCCCGTGGCGCATGGCTGCATTGAGCACGCCATCAACGAGCGGCTCGATCGCGAGCGGCGAGAATTCCGGCTGGATCGAAACCAGCGGAAACGGCATGTGCGCGCACAGCGCATCGAGCTGTGCGGCGCTGTAGTTGGATACGCCGGCGGCGCGAATCTTGCCGGCCTGGCGCAGGCGCTCGAGCGCGCCGGCCACTTCGGCCGGGTGCGTGAGCAGGTCCGGACGATGAATCTGCCACAGGTCGATACAGTCCACGCCCATGCGTTGCAGCGACTTCTCGCAGGCCTGGGTGAGATAGCTCGCGCTGGAATCGTACGGGAGCGGCGGGAAGATGCCGCCCTTCGTCGCCAGCACCATGCGTTGCCGGAGTGCCGGCGCGGCGCGCAGCACGCGTCCGAGCAGTAGTTCGGCGCCGCCAAAGCCCTCGGGCGTGGAGTATCCGTAGATGTCCGCGGTATCGAAGAGTGTGCAACCGATTTCCATGGCCGCTTCGATGCGCAGCTGCGCCGTGTCCGGATCGGCGCCGGCGAACCGCCACATGCCCCAGCCGAGCGGCGCCACCTCGAGGCCGCTGCGGCCGAGCGGAATGCGCGTGGCAGGCGTGATGGACGCAGTGTTAATGGTCACTGCCCGTTACCGCGACTGCTTGCGCTGCGCTGCGCGCGCCGCGCGGAACGGGCTGTCGGCGTACCACTCGGGCCACGCATCGCCATCGGCGAGCGAGCGGCCGGTGAGATACATGGCCTGCAATTGCTGCAGCATGCCGTCGAGATTCCAGGAAGCGTCGTACACGTCCAGCGGCTTGTGGTAGCGCTGATCGTCGTAGGCGAGCTGTTGCGCCAGTCCCCATCCCGGCGGATGGCCTACATAGTCGGTGCCCCAGTACACGCTGAGTGCGGGCACGCCGCGCTTGGCGAATTCGAAATGATCGGCGCGGAAATAATAGCCCTTGGATGCGTGCGCATCCGGCAGCAGCTTAAGCCCGAGCGTGGCCGCGCTGCGCGCCATCTGATCGTCGAGCGTGGACATGAACTGTCCACGCACGGTCAGGTCGCGCGTGGCGCCGAAGCTGTCCATCTCGTCCATGTTGAGGTTGGCGACCGTGTCGGCCAGCGGGAACAGCGGATGCGCGGCGTAGTAGGCCGAACCAAGCAGGCCTTGCTCCTCGGAAGTTGTCGCGATGAACAGCATGCTGCGCGCTGGTGCGGGTTTGTCCATGGCGAACTTGCGCGCGAGTGCGAGGAGTCCTGCGACGCCGGTACTGTTGTCCACGGCGCCGTGGAAGATCTGTGGCTTGCCATCGGGGCCGGGTTTTTCACCGAAATGATCCCAGTGCGCGGTGTACACGACGATCTGCTCAGGGTGCCGCGTGCCCTTCAGCAGAGCCACAACGTTGTGGCTGACAATTCCATGCACCTGGTTGTGCAACGTCAGGCTTGCCGTCAGATGCAGATCGACGGCCTTGAAGTCGCGCCGCGTCGCTGCGGCCGAGAGCGCGTTGAGATCCTGGTGTCCAGCCGCGAAGAGTTTCGTCGCGGCATCAAAGCTCAACCAGCCCTGGATCTGCGGCATGTAGGCATCGCCTGGCGGCAGCTCGTCGGCTGGGCCCGTCCAGCTGTTGCGCACCACTTCCCAGGGGTAACCCGCGGGACCGGTATCGTGCACGATCAGCACGGCTGCAGCGCCCTGGCGCGCGGCCTCCTCGTACTTGTAGGTCCAGCGCCCGTAGTAGGTCATCGCTTTGCCGTGGAACAGCGCGGGATCTCCGGTGGCGTAACCCGGATCGTTCACGAGCACGACCACGGTCTTGCCGTGCACATCGAGCCCGGCATAGTCATTCCACTGGTACTCGGGCGCGACGATGCCGTAGCCGGCGAAAACCACCGCGCTGTCCCTGATCGACACTGTCGCCAGAGGATGCGGCGTGGTGACAACGATATCGGTGCCGTACGCGAACTGGAGCGATGCCGCGCCGCCACGGATCGTCAGCGCGGCATCCGCAGCGGGCGTGATTTGCACCATCGGCACAGCCTGCAGGTAACTGCCGTGGTTGGCCGGCTGCAGGCCCTGCTGTCTGAATTGTGCGACCAGATAGTCGGTGGTGCGTTGCTCGCCGACGCTGGCCGGCGCACGGCCATCGAAGCGGTCGGAGGACAAGGTGCGGATCGCCGCGCGTATGCGCGCCTCCTCGAATGTCGGCGCGGCAACTGTTTGCGCCGTCGCCGCTTGCGCAGCGATCACTTGCGCCGCGGCGGCGTACAGGCACGCGCTGAGCAAGAACGTGTAGCGGTTCAAATCAGCTCCTTGCCCAGGCGCGAGTTCTGTGGTGTCAGCGGAATAGTGGCTTCCAGGGTGGTGCCCTGCCCCGGTGATCCAAGGGTGCGCAGCGTGCCGCCGAGTTCAGCGACCCGCTCGGATGCGGCCAGCAGTCCGTAGCATTGCGGCCGCGGCCAGGCGCGCTCCGGCATGCCGACGCCGTTGTCACGCACATGCAGGTGAATGTTGCCATCCACGATGCGCACCTGAACTTGCACGTGCGTCGCCCGCGCGTGCCGCCCAATAANNCGTGGCCCGCGCGTGCCGCCCAATATTGCTGACAGCCTCCTGCGCGACGCTGTACAACACCTCGAGCGTTTTTGGCGGCGCCGTGAGCGGCGGTTCGGGCATGATGAATTCGTATTCAAAACCCGCTTCGCCGGCCTGGTCGCCGAGTACCCGCTCCAGTGCGCCCGCGAAACCCAGCTCTTCAATTCCCGGCGGATTGAGTTCGAACACCATCCACCGCAGGCGCTCGATGGTCTGCTCGAGCAGCGGCAGCGCAGCGCCACTTGCGGCTTGCGCTTCCGGCAGCGTGGCGGCCCTGGCTGCGGTGGCCAGGTGATCGCGCAGCGTGCCGAGGTTGTTGGCGATCTCCCGCTGCAGGAGCCCTGCCAGATCGAGCCGCTCGCTATGGCGCAGCCGCTGCAGCCGGTGG
The DNA here is from genome assembly GCA_003162555.1 of Gammaproteobacteria bacterium. GTDB lineage: Bacteria > Pseudomonadota > Gammaproteobacteria > Steroidobacterales > Steroidobacteraceae > FEN-1191. The sequence goes on from PMNQ01000227.1 coordinate 13,767, forward strand.
GCGAGCGCCAGCACCTGGTCGTGCTGCAGGGCCGCTTCGGAAGCGCGGTGAGCTACGGTCACGTCGCGCACGATGCCGGACATGCCAAACGACCTGCCCTGCATGCCGGTCTGGTGCACGCGCCCGAGGCTGTGCAACCAGCGGATCTCGCCACCTGGCAGCACGATGCGGTACTCGATCGAATAGGAATCGCCGTTTTGCAGCGCCGATTCGATCGCCCTCTCCACTGCGGTGCGATCGTCCGGGTGAACCCGCTTCAGAAAAGTGTCGACACTGGGGAGTTCATCGGCGGTGACGCCAATCAGCGTTCGGCAACGGTCGCACCACGCGAGTTCGTTGGTGGTCGGATCCCAGTTCCAGGTGCCCAGCTCGGCCGCGTCCAGCGCCAGCTGCAGTTGCCGGTCGCGATCACCGAGCCAGCTGAGCAGCTGACGAATACGCCTGGCCGAGGCAGTCATTGCGTTGGCATACCCTTTGCGTCCGGTCGGGTGATACCGGCATTTTCATGTTTTCCCGCAGCCATTGCCACTAGAATGCGGAGGCTCACGCGGGACATAAGCACGGCACGCTCCGGAACCGGGGCCCCGGGCCGCAGTCACAGTAGTTTCTGGCGCCAATAACAAGGTCCCGACCCGTTGTCCCTAGCCCTGTCCACGCTGATCTATGAATGGCGCCGATACCTCGCGGCGGTCATCGCACTCGCCGTGGCCGGGCTGCTGGTGCTTGCCATGACCGGCATGTTCATGGGATTGGTCAAGTCGTTTTCAGCGACCGTTGATCGCTCGCCGGCGCAGATCCTGATCATGCCGCCTGATGCGACGAACCTGTTCGACACGCGCTCGGGCCAGCCGCGCCGGCTGATCCCGCAGATCTACAGCAACCCGAACATCGTGAACGTGAAGACCCTGGACATCGGTTTTTCAGGGTGGTCGAATTTCCCGAAACCCGGCCAGCCCGCCCGGGACACCGGCGTCAAGCTCGTCATCGTCAATCCGGTCAAGGGCGACATCACGCTGCCGATCGACTTCAGCGAGCAGCTGATCCAGGCGCTGCGCGAACCGTATGCGGTTGTCGTCGACAAATCGAGCCTTGGCAAGCTCGGCGTGCAGGTGGGTGACAAGGCCAAGATGAATAACCAGACGGTCTGGGTGCGCGGCGTCACATCAGGCTACCCGTCGATGTTCGAGTCGACGACGTTCATATCGGTGCAAACCGCCAAGCTCCTCCGCCAATACAACGACGGTGATCGCGTCGGGGCGATTCTCGCCCAGATCAATGACCCCACACAGGAACGCGCGGTCGTCGACCAGTTGAACGCGGACAGCAAGGGCCGATACAAGGCGTGGACGCGCGAAGACCTGTCGCGTTCGAGCCAGGCCTCGATGCTCTCTGATGGACCAATCGCGGTCATGATCGGCTTTGCCGTCGTCGTCAGCGCGTTCATCGGTGTCGTGATCACGTGGCAGACGTTGCAGGGTGCGATTCTCGCCAACATCAAGGAATTCGCGAGCTTGCGGGCTCTCGGTGTCTCGATGCGCCGGCTGCGACTTGTGGTCATGGAGCTCAGCATGTGGGTCGGCATCGCGGGCCTCCTGCTGACAGTCGGCCTGACGGCCCTGGTGTGGTTCATCGCGATCAGCTCAGGTGTGCCGCTCGATTTTCCGCTGTTCGTCGATATCCCGGTGGCGCTCGCCTTGCTCGGCATCGCGATCTTCTCGGGCGCCATGTCGCTCGGCGTGCTCAAGAGAAGCCAACCCGCGGACCTGCTGCGATGAGCGCGCTGGCGATCGATGCCCACGGCATCAGCAAGGCGTACAAGATCGGCAAGACGCGCCAACAGGTATTGAAGAACGTCGCCTTCAACGCCTACCACGGGCAGGTGACGATGATCATGGGTCCGTCGGGTTCCGGAAAATCCACGTTGATCGCGGCCCTGTCCGGGCTGATGAAACCCGATGAAGGTGAAGTGCTGGCGCTCGGCGAGAGCCTGTGGCTGAAGAAACGCAATCAGATCGACCGATTCAGGCTCGATCACTGCGGCTTCATCTTCCAGGGCTTCAACCTGTTTCCCGCGTTGGACGCGATGGCCCAGGTTGTTCAGGTGTTGCGCTACTGTGGCGTGAACAAGAGCGACGCGCGTGCGCGCGCCACCGCGGTACTCGAATCCGTTGGACTCGGTCAGCGGCTGCGCCAGAAGCCCGCCGAACTATCGGGTGGCGAGAAGCAGCGCGTGGCGATCGCGCGCGCCCTGGCCAAGGAACCGCAGCTGATCTTTGCCGACGAGCCCACATCGGCGCTCGATTCATCCAATGGCCAGGTGATCATCCGCTTGCTGCACCAGGCCGCCCGGCAGCGCGGCGCGGCCATCGTCGTCGTGACACATGACCCGCGTCTCGAAGCGCACGCCGATCGCATCATCCACATGGAAGACGGCAAGATCCTCGACGATCGCATGATCTCGGAACCACCGGCGCACGGCGCCGCCAACCACAACGGATCACAGCAATGATTTCCCGCACCGTCCTCATCGGAAAGCTGCGCGTCCCGCTCCTGGTCGCAGCGCTGTTGCTGCTTGCGGCCTGCCATCCCGGCGGCGAAAAGCCGACGACTGCCGTGCCGCCCTCGCCCTACGCGACGATTGCCAATGGCAAGGTCGATATCGAAGGTGGCGTGGTCGAAGTCGCCGCAAGGCGCCCGGGCGTGATCAGCGAGGTGCTGGTGCAGGAAGGCGACGTCGTCCACAAGGGGCAGATTCTCGCCCGCCAGGAAGACCAGGATGCGCTCCTTGCGGTAAAGAGCGCCAAGGCCGCGGTCGTGCAGGCGGAGAGTCAGATTCCGTTGATGCAGGTTAACCTGCGCACCGCGCAGCGCGAGTTAGAGCGCCTCAAGACGCTGGTCGCCGCGAAACTCGTGCCGCAGCAGCAAGTCGACCAGGCAGGCGACGCAGTGGCGAGTGCCCAGGCGCAACTGGGCGTACAGCAGTCGGCGGTGCAGACGGCCGAGGCGCAGCTGGCGCAGGCCGACTACAACGAGGACCTCACGATCATCCGCGCGCCGATGGACGGAAAGATCATTCGTCGTTACGCGAATCCTGGCGCTGGCGCATCGACGCTCAATGTCTCGGACATGTTCGACCTGGAGCCCGCGACGCCGCACATCGTGCGCGCGGAAATTGTCGAAAGCGCGATCCCCGACGTGCACGTGGACCAGGAAGTGGAGATCGTCCCCGAGACCGAAACCGACAAGCTCAGCGTCGGCAAGGTCATTCGCATCGCGCCCGCTTTCGGGGCGCGCAAGCTCAAGTCCGATACAGCCAACGAAGCCGCGGACGAACGCGTGGTCGAGGTGGTCGTATCGGCGAACAACACCCCGTACCTGATCGGCCAACGGGTGCTGGTCAAGTTCATGAAGGCCGGCCAGCGCGCCGGCGTGAAACGAGCCAACCAGTAGTTGCGGGCAGCCGCGGCCCGCGGTCGCGTCTCACAGGCGTCCGCGTTCGTAGCGCATCAGCAGCCAGGTGGCGATTGTCGTCACGGCGCCAACGCCCACCAGCAACGTGAACACCGAGTTCAGCCCGGCGGTCTGCTTCAGCCAGCCGATCAGCGGCTCCTGCAGGATCGGACCCACTGATCCGAAGCCGTTGATGACGCCGGCAGCGAGCGCCGCCTGCCGGCGGCTGCCGATGTCCATCGCGCAGGCGCCGGAGAGCAAGGCGTCGGGGCCGAGCTGCGTGAAACCGATCAGTCCCAGCAGCACGACGAACACCGTGGGTGAAGTCAGGCCAATCTGTCGCATCAGCACGGTGAAAATCAGGCAGCCCAGCGTCATCCAGAAAATGACCGGCGTGCGGCGCGAGCCGGGCATGCGATCGGACCAGTAGCCGCCAGCGATGACGCCGAGCAGCCCGACCCAGTCGAAGGCAGTTGAGAGATACGCGGCGGTGGACGACGAGAGCGCGAAGTGTTCGCTCAGGATCAGCGCCGACCAGCTGTCGAGCGCGTAGCGCAGGAACTTGAAGCCGAAGTAGATCAGGCCCATCGCGACGATGGAACTCACGAACCCGGGCGGGAGTGGCGCCTCGCGCGCCGCCACGGCGCCACGGGCATTCGCGACCGCCACGTCGGGTTCGGCGTCATCCTTGAGTGACAGGCCGACCGACTGCGGTCGTTCGCGCGCGAAGAAAAAGAACACGACGATGAAGGCAAAGAACACGATGCTGGATCCGAAGAACGACCATGCCATGCCGAGCCACCCCAGCAGGAAGCCCGCCAGGCCCTTTCCCGCCACGGCGCCGAGCTGGTAGCAGGTGCCCCAGATGCCAAACAGCGTGCCGCGCTCGGAGCGCTTGGTCCAGTTGGCGAACAGCGCGACGTTGTGCGACCAGCCGGTCGCCTGCGCAAGGCCGTGGATACCCATCGTGATGCACAGCCACAGAAACACGCTCGCGCGGTGCGAGTCGACCAGAAACCCCAAACCAACGTTGGATGCGGCCGCGATGCTCATGCCGTAGAGCAGCACGCGGCGGCTCGCCATGCGCCGGCCGAGCCAGGCGGCGAGGAACTGGCCGAACATGTAGGCAATCAGGTAGATCGTCCATGGCGCGGCGATCTGTTCGTCATTGAACCCGAACTGCAGTTTCAGCGGGTGCTTGACCACCGCGTACACCTTGCGGCACAGGTAGAAGCCCGCGTACGACAGCCATGTCGCCGTGAACAGCTGCAGGCGATAACGGCGCAGCAAGGCGGTTTGTTCCGGGTTCATGGATAGTTTCCGTGCAGGAGGTGCGTGGCACCGTGGGCCAGTTGTTCCCAGAAGCGCGGCGGCAGCGAGCGGTAATCATTGCAGGTGACGCTGGCCAGATTCGTGTTGTCTGGAATCTCGGCCGCGCAGCAGGTGATGAACACGCTGCGCATGCCAGCCGCCTGCGCGGCCAGGAGACCCGCCGTGCTGTCCTCGAATACGAGTGATTCAGCGGGCTCGACACCGAGTACGCGCGCGGCCAGCAGAAATGCCTCCGGCGCTGGCTTGCCTGCCTGCACGGCATCACCGCCGATGCGTGCCTGCTCCGCGACGCAATCGTCTATGCCGAGCTGAGTCACGAAATAGTCGATGACGGAGCGTGGGCTCGAGGAGACGACCGCGAGCCGCAGCCCGCTGGCCGCCGCGGCCCGGATCGCCTGCTGCGCGCCGGGGATCGGCTGCACATCGGTCACGGCCGTGTTCCAGTGCGCGAGCATCGCCGCGGCGAGTTCGGCCGCCGACGCTGCGATACCGGTCTGCGCACGCATGGTCTCGGCCACGTGTGTCCAGGTGCGGCCGTGGGTTTCCGTATGCGGCAGCGAGTAGCCCGCGACGCCGTAGCGCGCGGCCACTTCCGTGACGGTCGTGTCGGTGTGCACTTCGGTGTTGATCAGCGTGCCGTCCAGATCGAACAGCACCGCGCGCACCGGCGGTTCGGCTTGCACGGGCGGTTCGTCTAGCGCGTAGCGTTCGATCAACGCGCGGTAATGCTCGAACGGCGGCGTCTTGAGACCGCCGATCTTGCCCTGGTCATCAAACTGGCGCAGTAGCAAGGCCTCGCGCCAATACGGCTCTGCTTCGAATGCGCGTTGTTCGGTGACGCCCATCGGCCCGCCCTGCAGCTTGAGCGTCGTGACGGATGCCCCGCTGAGCTGGTTCATATACGCGGGATCAGTCGCGCACAGGTAGCGCTTGGCTGGAACGTGCAGCCGCACCGGCTCATGAATCTCCGGGCCAAAACGCGCCGCGAGCCAACGGCTGCCGCTGCGCTCATGTCCCGCGTCGTGCTTCCAGTCGGCGATGTCTTCCGGCGCCGCTTCGATGAGATGGCCGATGTCATGCAGGAGCGAAGCGAGCACCAGTGCGTCTGGCGCACCGTGCGCGCTGGCGAAGTACGCCGCCTGCAGGCTGTGTTCGGTCATCGTCACGGGCTCGCCGTAATAGGCCCCGGCGCTCCGCATGGAGTAGATCGACAGCAGTTCGTCCGCCGCACTCGTCATGGCGCGTATCTCATGGCGCGCGCCTCTGCAGGCGCTCGCGCAGCAGCGCGGTCTTGCTGTAGACGCTGTCGCGCGTCAGGTAGCAGCCCTGCAGGTGGCGGGGGTGACGCGCCGAGGCGTATCCGCTGCGGCCGTGCAGCACGCGTTGATTGTCGAACAGCGCCAGATCACCGTCCTCGAGACGCGTTGCCAGCTGGAATCGGCTCTCACGCAGCAGTTGCGCAAAACGCCGGTAGGCAGCGTAGTACGCCACGCACTCCGCGGCTGGCAGGCGCAATGGCTGTATCGAGCGATTGTTGTACGCAACCGCCGCAATCTCGCCGCTGCATGACAGTTCAATCAATGGCCGCTCGGCGTACAAGTCCGCACCCGTTCCCTGATACCGAAACGGCACCGCCGTGCGGGTCAACAGCGCGAAAGCCGCAGGTTCGGCATCGCGAAGTTGTGCGGCCAGCGCAAATCCGTCGGCAAACAGACTGTCGCCACCGTCGGGTGCGGCGAGCAGCGTATGCAGTGCCTGGAATCCGGGCACGGGTTCGCGGTAGGGATTGTCCAGGTGCAGGCCCAGGCCGCGGTCGGAAAACGCGAGGTTCTCCGGTTGTTCCACCGCGCGCACGTCAAACAGGCGACCGTAGTTGGTCTCGGCGACCTGGCCCACCACGCCCATGGCCTCAAGGATCGCGCCGTCGACGCGCGGGACTTCACGCAGGAATGCCAGTCCATCCTGCAGGAGCCGCGTCATCCAGTCGAGCTGCGCTGCATGGTCCGATTGCAGTTGCTTCCAGGAGAGCCAGGCGAAGTCCCGGTGAGCTGCGAGCTTTGCGCCCTCGAGCCAGGGCCGCGGCTTAAGTTCGGGCCGGTCATGCCGGCCGGCAGCATAGTCGTACAGCCAGTCCAACGGTATCGTTGAGGTGCGCGTCTCGTCCTGCCAGCTGATGCTCGCGGCCGCGCCGTTTAGCGTGGCGCCGTGGATGCGCGGATCGGGCGGCAGATCCGTCACATCGATCAGGCGCTGGCCGCTGTGGCGCTCGCGATCCTCGGGCAGATTGTCGCGCAGCCAGATGCTCGCGAATTCGCCGATGGTGCCGTCGCTCCATTGCACCGTGAGGAGCGAGGGTTGCGCATCCACGCGGGTCGCCGCAGGCGCGCTCATCGCAGTTCGCCTTCCCAGCGCGACACGACTGCAACCGCGACGCTGTTGCCGACCACATTGGTGGCGGAACGACCCATGTCGAGGAAATGATCAATGCCAAGGAGCAGTACCAGTCCGCCCTCCGGTATGCCAAATTGGGGCAACGTGGCGGCGATCACCACGAGCGAGGCTCGCGGCACGCCGGCCATGCCCTTCGAGGTCAGCATCAGGATCGCCAGCATCAGGATCTGCTGGCCTGCGGACAGGTGTATGCCGTAGGCCTGCGCGATGAACAGGCTGGCGAACGTGCAATACATCATCGAGCCGTCGAGATTGAACGAGTAACCGACCGGGAGCACGAAACTGGCGATGCGGTTGCTGCAGCCAAAGCGCTCGAGCTGCTCGAGTGTCTTGGGGTAAGCCGCTTCGGAGCTGGCGGTCGAAAAAGCCAGCAGCAGCGGATCGCGTACGCTGCGCAGCAGCTGCAGTACGCGCCGGCCGATGAAAAGCCCGCCGAGCGCGGCCAGTACACCCCACAGCACCAGCAGCGCAAAATAAAATTCGCCCATGAACACGCCGTAAACCTGCAGGACGCCCAGGCCCTGCTTCGCCACCGTGGCGGCCAGCGCACCAAATACGGCCAGCGGCGCAAACAACATCACGTAGCTGGTGACCTTGAGCATGATGTGCGAAACCGCATCGAGCACATCGACCAGTGCGCGCGCCCGCTCGCCCAGCGCGGCGGTGGCGGCGCCGAAGAACAATGAGAACACGACAATCTGCAGGATCTGATTGCGCGCCATCGCGTCGGCGATGCTTTCGGGAAATGTATGGCCGATGAAATCGTTGAGCGATAGTCCGCCCGCGGCCACTTCGCCATGCGCCGCGGCGTCGGGAAGGGGAATGTGCAGTGCTGTGCCGGGCTTGAACAGGTTGACCAGCAGGAGTCCCAGCGTCAACGAGATCAGCGAGGCGAACATGAACCAGCCGAATGCCTTGAGTCCTACGCGGCCAACCGTGCCCAGATCGCCCATTTTCGCGATGCCGACGACCAGTGTCGAAAACACCAGCGGGGCGATGATCATCTTGATCAGCCGCAGGAAGATGCCGGGAAGCAGTTCAGCGGTGGTGGCGAAAGCCGCCGCGTGCTGCGGGAATGAATTGAAGATCAGCAGGCCCAGGCATACGCCCAGCACCAGTCCCAGCAGAATCAGCTTGGTCAGCCTTGTCGACTGCAAGTGCCCGTCCTGAATTTCGGCCAAGCCTTAGGCCGCGCGCGGCAGAGTATACGGGCTCCGGTCGCGGGTCAGGATGTACCGGATATTACTATTATATAAACAATGTCTTACGCAGTAATAATCATGTAATATAGCACTACAATTCCGATCATCCGCTCAACATGCGCACCGCCGCCGCGCCCATGACGCACGCGGCGGCAGCGCCCAGCACAAGTATCGTGCGGCTGGCGCGGTACGGTCCGAGCACGGCGTGGCGCGATGCCAGGACCAGCACCATGATGATGAGCGGCACCGCCACGACGCCGTTGATCACGGCGCTCCAGAACAGCGCGCGCATCGGACTGATCGGCAAATCCTGGATCACCAGCGCCGCCAGCACGCTTACGACAATGACACCGTAGAAGCCGCGCGCGTCGGTCGCGCGCCGCTCCAGACCCCACTGCCAGTGCATGACTTCGGCGATCGCGTACGCGCCCGACGCGGCCAGCACCGGCACGCCGATCAAACCGACACCCAGTATCCCCAACGCGAACAGCAGAAAGGCGAAGTCGCCCGCCAGGGGGCGCAATGCGCTCGCGGCCTGGGCCGCGGTGTCTATGCGAGTGATGCCGGCGGCATGCAGCGTGACCGCGGCCGCCAGCATGATGAAATAAGCCGTAGCGTTCGAGTAGAACATGCCGATCCATGTATCCCAGCGGATGCGGCGCAGCTCGCGCCCGGCGGGCGCGGGCTCGCGAAGGAGCGACGCGGCGCGCGGCTCCGCATCCATGTCCTCGACTTCCTGCGATGCCTGCCAGAAGAACAGATACGGGCTGATGGTCGTGCCGAACACGGCAACGATCACCGTTACCGCCGAACCATCGAACCTGAAATCCGGCCAAACAGTGCGCAGCGCGACTTCGCGCCACGGCACATGCACGGTAAACAGCACCGCGGCATAGGCGAGCAGCGATACCGTCAGCCATTTCAGGAAATACACGTAACGGTGATAGGGCACGAACACCTGCGCCAGCAGCGTCGCCGCGGCGAAGGCCACCGTCATGGCATGCCGGTTGATACCTGTTACCAGTTCGGCCGTCTCACCCATCGCGGCCACATCGGCCGCGATGTTGAGTATGTTGGCCAGCACCAGCAGCAGCACCGCACTGCCCACAAGGAGCGGTGGGAACACGGCCGCCATGTTCGCCGCCAGGCCTCGGCCTGTGACACGGCCGATGCGTGCGCACATCGACTGCACCGCCGCCATCAGCGGCAGCGACAGCGGCATGGTCCACAGCATGTTCAGTCCGTACTGGGCGCCGGCCTGCGCATACGTGGCGATGCCGCTCGGATCGTCATCGGCGGCACCGGTGATGAAGCCCGGACCGACGCGCGCGAGCGGGTTTTCTCGCAGGCGCTCAAGCCAGGAACTCTTCACCATGGCCGCAACTTGCCACAATCCCGCGTGATACGCACGTCCGCCACTCACCATTGACGGCCCGCCTCACTTATCATTGCCTCCGGAGCAAAGCCCTATGGATCACCCCACCACTGCCGTTTTCATCTGCGACGCGCTGCGCACGCCGATCGGCCGCTATGGCGGGGCACTGGCGTCAGTACGTACCGATGAGCTGGGTGCCGTGCCACTACGCGGCCTGATGGCGCGCCACCCGCAGCTCGACTGGGAGCAGCTCGATGAGGTGTATCTCGGCTGCGCCAACCAGGCTGGCGAAGACAACCGCAACGTAGCGCGCATGAGCCTGCTGCTCGCCGGATTGCCGATGAGCGTGCCGGGCGTGACGATCAACCGGTTGTGCGGATCGGGCATGGATGCGGTGGGTAGCGCGGCGCGCGCCATCCAGTCGGGTCAGCTCGACCTGGCGCTGGCCGGCGGCGTGGAGTCCATGACGCGCGCGCCGCTGGTGATGGCCAAGGCCGACGCAGCGTTCGGCCGCGAGCAACGCCTGGAAGACAGCACGCTCGGCTGGCGCTTCGTGAACCCGCAGTTCAGGGATCGCTTCGGCGTCGATTCCATGGCGGAAACCGCGGAAAACGTCGCCACCGAGTTTGGCGTGTCGCGCGAGGGCCAGGACGCTTTCGCGCTGCGTAGCCAGCAGCGCGCGGCGCAGGCGCACGCGCGCGGCTATTTCGCCGCGGAAATCGTCGCGGTCAATGTCCCGGGCCGCAAGGGAGCGGCCGCGCTCAACGTGCGACACGATGAGCACATCCGCGCCGATGCGACGCAGGCGGCCCTGGCGCGGTTGGCGCCACTCGTGCGCACGCCGGGCACCGTGACTGCCGGCAACGCCTCGGGCATCAACGACGGTGCCTGCGCGCTACTGCTGGCGTCGGAACGCGCGGTGCAACGGCACGGGCTGACGCCGCGCGCGCGCGTGCTGGGCATGGCGACGGCCGGCGTGGCGCCGCGCATCATGGGCATGGGGCCGGTGCCTGCGACGCGGCGGCTGTGCGAGCGCCTGCAACTGCAGCCCGGCGATTTCGACGCGATCGAGCTCAATGAGGCCTTCGCGGCCCAGG
>PMNQ01000141.1:0-148 GCA_003162555.1 Gammaproteobacteria bacterium
TCGAGGATCCGATCGAATTCGTGCACGAGTGCAAGCGCTGCCTGATCAACCAGCGCGAGGTCAAGCGCGACACGCTCGGCTTCAGCGAGGCGCTGCGTTCGGCGCTGCGCGAGGACCCGGATATCGTGCTGGTCGGCGAAATGCGCGA
>PMNQ01000141.1:186-5639 GCA_003162555.1 Gammaproteobacteria bacterium
ATCCGCAACCTGATCCGCGAAGGCAAGATTGCGCAGATGTACTCGTCGATACAGACCGGCGGCGCTTCCGGCATGCAGACGCTCGACCAGTGCCTGACCGAGATGGTCAGCAAGGGCCAGGTCAGCAAGGAAGAAGCACGCTACAAAGCCCAGAACAAGGATGCGCTCTAGAACCTAGGGCCCTGCGAGGTTGCCGCCGTGGATCGCGAACAAGCCATCAAGCTGATGCAGGACCTGCTTCGTCGCGTGGTGGAGCGGGCGGCCTCGGATCTGTTCATCACCGCCGGCTTCCCGCCGGCCATCAAGATCGATGGCGAAGTGCGTCCGCAGATGGACCGCGCGCTGAGCGCCGAGCAGTCGGCCATCCTGGTGCGCTCGATCATGAGCGACCGGCAGACCAAGGAATTCGACGCCACCAAGGAATGCAATTTCGCGATCGCGCCGCCGGGCATCGGGCGCTTTCGCGTCAGCGCCTTCGTGCAGCAGGGCTGCACCGGCTGCGTGATCCGCATGATCAACGCCAAGATCCCCACCTTCGAGGAGCTCGACCTGCCGGCGATCCTGCGCGAGGTCGTGTTGTCGAAGCGCGGCCTGGTGATCGTGGTCGGCGGCACAGGTTCAGGCAAATCGACCACGCTGGCCTCGATGGTCGGCTACCGCAACGAAAAGACCCGCGGCCACATCGTCACCATTGAAGATCCGGTCGAGTACGTGCATCCGCATAAAGGTTGCGTGATCACGCACCGCGAAGTGGGCGTCGACACCGATTCCTGGCATGCGGCGCTGAAGAACACACTGCGCCAGGCGCCGGATGTGATCCTGATCGGCGAGATNNGCGCTCGACCGCATCATCAACTTTTTCAGCGAGGAGCGGCGCGAGCAGCTGCTGATGGACATGTCGCTGAACGTGCGCGCGCTGATTTCACAGCGCCTGATTCCGCGTGAATCAGGCAGCGGGCGCATCGCGGCGATGGAGATCATGCTCAATTCGCCGCTGATCCAGGACCTGATCTTCCGCGGCGAGGTTTCCAAGATCAAGGAAGTGATGGGCCGCTCGACGCGCCTCGGCATGAACACCTTCGACCAGGCGCTGTTCGACCTGTACGAAAAGGGCATGGTTTCCTACGAGGATGCGCTGCGCAACGCCGATTCGAAGAACGAGCTGCGCCTGCGCGTCAAGCTGGAGAGCAAGCGCGAGAACAAGCCGGTCGAGGGCGATGGCGACCTGGCGATTGTCGATGAAGACGAAGAGGGCCGCGCCCTGTGATGGCCAGATTTGCTGCGCATGGGATTTGCTGCGCATGAATGATGCGGCCGACCTGAGGATTTCCGGCAGCGGCCCACAGCCGGTGCTCAACACCAAGCCGCTGTTCAACCTGATGGTCGAGCGGCGCGCCTCCGACCTGTTCTTCACCTGCAACGCGCCGATCAAGATCAAGATCGAAGGGCAGATCATGCCCGTCAACAAGCAGGTGCTGTCACCCGAAGCGGTGCGCTCGGCGGCCTTCGGCATGATGACGCCGGACCAGATCGAGTATTTCCAGCGCGAGCTGGAGATCGATTTCGCCATCTCCGAGCCTGGGCTCGGACGCTTCCGTGTGGCAGTGTTTTATCAACGTGGTTATCCGGCAATGGTGCTGCGCTACATCACCGCCGACATGCCCAAGCTCGACCAGCTCGGGCTCCCGGAGATGCTGCGCGAGCTGATCACGCTGCGCCGCGGGCTGATCCTGATGGTGGGCGCCACCGGCTCGGGCAAGTCGACCACGCTGGCGGCGATGATCAACCACCGCAACGACACCAGCTCGGATCACATCGTCACGATCGAGGATCCGATCGAATNNTCGGCGAAATCCGCGACCGCGAGAGCATGATGGCGGCCATCAGCCTGGCGGGCACCGGCCATTTGGTGCTGTCGACACTGCACGCCAACAACTGCGCCGAGACGCTCGATCGCATCATCAACATGTTCGCGCATGAGCAGCAGAAGCAGGTGACGCTCGACCTGTCGCAGTACCTGCGCGCGGTGCTGGCGCAGCGCCTGGTGCTCGGCACGGACCAGCGACGCGTCGCCGCGGTCGAGGTGATGCTCAACACGCCGCACATCGCCGAACTGGTAAAACGGGGCGATGTGATCGGCATCAAGGAAGCGATCACGCTGAGCAGCGAGCGCGGCATCCAGAGTTTCGACGTGGCGCTGCTCAAGCTCTACAAGGACAACCGCATCACGCTCGAGGAGGCGCTGAACAACGCCGACTCACGGAGCAATCTCGAGACCAAGATCAATTTCGGCTGAGCCTGTACGCATCGATGTGGCCGGTGCAAACAGGCCCCAGGCGACAACAAAAAAAAGCCCGGGTCTCCCCGGGCTTTTTAGCTTCAGTAGCTTGAGGCTTACCAGCGGCCACCGCCGCCGCCACCACCACCGCCGCTGCCACCGCCACCACCGCGATAGCCGCCACCGCCGCCGCCACCGCCACCACCGCGATAGCCGCCGCCGCCGCCACCACCGCCAGTGCGGGGTTTGTCCTGAGCTTCGTTGACGCGCAACGGTCTGCCGCCCAGTTCCTTGCCGTTCAGGTTCTGGATTGCCCGGGCTGAATCAGCCTGGCTCATCTCGACGAACCCGAAGCCGCGCGGCCGGCCGGTCTCACGATCGGTCGGCAGTGACACGGACTCAACCGTGCCGTGCTCGGCAAACAGGGTGCGGACTTCCGCTTCCGTAGCAGTGAAGGGCAGGTTGCCCACGTAAATCTTGGCCATAAATAGACACTCTCCAAACTCAAAATAGGCCGGCTGCGAAATCAGTTGTGCAGACCGCGCCTTTACACGGCAGGAACTCGGAAGAGGTCAGAGGAGATCGTCTCCCGCGGGCCATCGAACCAATGATCCTGTCACCTGATCGAGGAAGTTCGGCTCGGGCTCATGGCGCCAAATGAGGCGCTTAAGCGATACACGGACATAGACGATCACCGGGAAGTCTAGCACAGGCCGTCTGGCAATGCTGCTGGGCACCCCAAGGGCCTGGCGCCTGGGCAGAACCGCAAGTCTAGAGGGCCGTTCTGGCCGCGCCAGCTGCCGCCGTGTCCGCGGCCCCGGCCGCGGCGTCCGCTGGCGGGGCCGCCGGCGGGTTGGCACGGTTATATTGCTCGGTCTGCACCTGAGCCACGGTCAGTCCGGTCTGCGCAGCAATGACGCCGATCAGGCGGTGCGTGGCATCGAGCGGCATCGTGATCTCGTGCAGCCGCTCCCAGATGCGGATCCGCAGGTCCGGCGAGTTGATGATCGAAGTCTGCTCGAGCAGATCGCGCTGGCGGACTTCGGCGGCCTCGGCCTGGCGGCGGGCGATGCGCGCGCGAAAATCAGCATTCGGTTCGCCGGCAAACGGCAGGTGCTCGAGCATGGTGGGGATCCTGGCCGTGGCGGCGTTAATCGGTGCGGACGATGACCAGGCGCCAGTTGAGCACCATGGGACAAGGCGTAGCGGTGGCGCGCTCGCGGAAATGCACACCCTCGCAGGCCATGCGGCCGGATGCGGTGCGCGCCGATGGCCGCTTCACTTCCGCCAGTTCGGCAACCTGGCTGCTCAGGTCGAATTCACCATCGCACTCCGAGCAGGGGCAGGCAAAGCGGAAGAAAGCCCGCGCCGGCGGATAGTAGCTGTGCGACTGCGGCGACGGCGGCGGCCGGCTACTGCCGGCAAAGCTGAGGTCGATCTGCAGCTTGCCGATCGTGGCGTAGCGGGCGCGCATCGCCGGCGCCTGCAGGCGGTCGTTCTGGCGGCCCGCGCGGCGCTGCTCGCCGAAAGTGGGTACCTTGCGTGAAGTGAGTTTCATGGGGTGGCCTGCGCCGTATCGGTCGCGGCTGGCGGAGCGGCGGCCTCATCAGTCGAGGCAGCAGGGGTGGCGCCAGCGGCATCAGTGCGTGCCGCCAGCCGGCGGTTCTGCTTTTCAGCCTGACGGAGCTTGCGTGCCTGTTCCTTCTGTTTCTTCTGGTGACGGTAGTTGGGCTTCGGCAAGATCGATACCACCCGCGGCGCGATTGATAGGGAGGTGGCGGGCCGGCGGCTACTGAAAGCCCTGGCTGTCCCGCGCACGTGGAGTGCGCCCAGCCCCTTCAATGAGGCAGCCGCATGGGTTCACACTAGCACAAAAGGCATGTTCCGAGGTGGCCAAAATGCACTGGCATAAGCGTGTTTACGCGCTTGCCGGCACGCGTTACTGAAATACGCTTTGCGCCTCGAACACCGGACCGTCGACACACACGCGTTTCATCGCGCGACCGTTGGCGGTGTGCACTTCGACCGCGCAACCCGCGCAGCCGCCGACCGCACAGGCCATGTATTCCTCGAGCGAAACCTGGCAAGGGAGCGCAAACCGGCGCGCCAGCGCAGCGGTTGCCGCCAGCATCGGCGTAGGGCCGCAGGCAAAAATTTCCACTTCGGCGCGCTCGGCGTCTGACAGTGCCGCGAGCCAGTGCGCCGCGAGCTCGGTCACGTAGCCGTTGAAGCAGCCGGCAAAACCAGCACCACTCGCCAACCGCGAAGGCACGCCCCACTCATCGAGCAGCGGCATGCAGGCGATTGCTTCGGCGGGCGCGGCGGGCACCAGCATGCGCGAGGGTCGGGCGCGGAATGGAAACGGTATCTCCGATCCCATCAGCACCAGCGGTTTCCACGCGGCGCGAGCATCGGTGAGCAATCGTTCGGCCAGGAATACCATCGGCGGAATGCCAACGCCGCCACCAATGGCGAGGATGCGCGGCCGTGCCGGATGCAGCGTGAAACCCTGGCCGATCGGACCCAGCAGGTTCAGCGTCTCGCCGGGCCGGCGCTGGCTGAGCGCGGCCGTGCCTGCTCCGATCACCTTGAACAGGACTTCGATCCAGCCTGCCTCGGCCGATGCGCGCATGATCGACAGCGGCCTGCGCATGGGCAGTGCGCTCTCGCAACGCAGATGCACAAAGCTCCCGGGCTGCGCATGCTGCGCGGTGCGGGGCGCCGCGATCCGCAGGATGTGCTGCTGCGCCGCGGCGGCCGTGTGCTGCAGGATGAGGCCGTCCTCGACATGGATCGTGCCGCGGTGCGCGCGCGGCCGCGCCGCTGTGGCGGCTCCAGCTGCTCCCCTTAAGCTCACGCGCGCACCGGATGCGGCCGCAGCACGGCCTCCAGCACCGCCATGCGCACTGCGACGCCATTGCGTACCTGGTCGCGGATCACCGATTGCGGCCCGTCGGCGACTTCGGAATCGATCTCGACGCCGCGGTTCATNNTTCTGGATGCGCAGCATCATGACCACGTCCGCGTCGCGCAGTCCCTGCTCGGGCGTCGAAAAGCGCTTGCCGGCGGGAAATTCGCCGTGCGCGGGCATCAGTGCCGGCGGTGCGACCAGCCGCAGTTCGCCGACCCCCA
This sequence comes from Gammaproteobacteria bacterium, assembly GCA_003162555.1. Taxonomy (GTDB): domain Bacteria; phylum Pseudomonadota; class Gammaproteobacteria; order Steroidobacterales; family Steroidobacteraceae; genus FEN-1191. Next base: position 5,597 of record PMNQ01000141.1, read on the forward strand.
GACCTGTGAACACTTCGTAGGCCGAGCGCGCGACGCGCGAATG
>PMNQ01000168.1:0-1756 GCA_003162555.1 Gammaproteobacteria bacterium
TCATTCAGAATGTTGTCGGGCACGCCCAAGCTGGCGGCGCCAGCTTGGGCGTGCCCGACAACATTCTGAATGAGGAAATCGAGCGCTGCAGCGCTACACGCACGAGGACTAGTGCCCGATGAACGCCATCGGATCAATCTGCCGCCCGTCCTTCAGCACTTCGAAGTGCACGTGCGGTCCGGTGGAACGGCCGGTGGAACCGACCACGGCGATCGCCTGGCCGCGCTGCACGGTGTCGCCGGCAGAAACCATCACACGCGAGTTGTGCGCGTAGCGGGTCACGTAGCCGTTGCCGTGATTGACCTCGACCAGCACGCCATAGCCTTCGCGCGGACCAGCCCAGGTGACCACGCCCTGCCCCACGGCCAGCACGTCGGTGCCTGCATCGCTGGCGAAATCGAGGCCCTTGTGGAAAGCCTCTTCGCCGTTGAACGGATCCATGCGCTCGCCGAAGTAGGACGAAATATAACCGGACAGCACCGGCTTTCCGGTCGGACGGATCTCGGCCGAAAGCTGGTGGCCGAGCAGCACGTTCTCGAGGGCCGAGAACTGTGTGGTGCGGAAATCCAGGCGCCGATCGAACTGGTCGATCATCAAGGCGAGATCGGGCACTTGCGCGCCGCGGCCGCTGTCATTCTCCGGGCCACCGACCGCCGGGTCGTGGTCGAAATCGAATTCACGGCTGTTGAGGTTCGCGACCTGCGTCAGGCGTTTGCCGAGCGAATTGAGCCGGATCATGTGCGCATCGAGCATGCCCAGTTTCATCGCCAGGCCATCGATCCGCTGCTGCAAATGCAGCTTCAGGTCGGCAAGATCGGAACGTTCCTGCGAGATGGCCTCGGGTCCGCTCAAGCCCCCAATGCTGCCGCCCTTGAGGCCCAGCTTCAGGCCGGCCGAAAACACACCGGCGAGCATCGCCAGCCCTGCGATGCCGATCAGCGTCATCGTCAGCGGATGCGCCAGATTCAGGTGACGCGCCTTGCCCTCGCGGCGCGAGAAGAAAATGAGATTCACGCGCAGTGCCGTCCGTAGCTGTCGGCGGTATTCGCGGTCTGGGCTTGGAGGGTCGGCAACCCAGTTATCATGGCGCTCCCGCGGGCGGTTCCGGCGGTGGATCTGGCATTTGCTTGGTGCGCGAGACTATGCCGAAGAACCCCATCCAAGACAAGAAGACAGCTCCCAAAAGGGGCGGCCGGTCAGCCGGACCCGCGCCCCGCACCCGATTCCGTGCCGCGCCGCAGGTCTTGGGCGAGATTATGAAAAAACAGGGCTGGATTGCGGACCTGCAGCGGGCGCAGGCGGACCGGCAGGACTGGCTGGCAAGGGTCTCGGAGCTGCTGCCGGAGGAGCTGCGCGGGTCGCTGGTCAGCGTGGTGCAACGGCCAGGGCAACTCACCATACTCACTTCGTCGGCCGCCTGGAGCAGCAGGGTGCGCTATGCGCTGGCCGCGCTCGAACTGCAGCTGCGCGCGGAGCGGCCGGATATTGTCAAAGTGCTGGTGCGGGTCTCGCCCGCGGGACGCGCGCCTTAGGAAGCGAGCGCGGTGGCCGGAATCGTCAGCGCCTGGACGTAGGAAATCGGCGCCTGGTCGGGCCGCTCGAACACCACCTCTTCCCAGGCCGACTTGTCCGCCTGCAGCGTGCGCAACAGCAGGTTATTGAGGCCGTGGCCGGATTTGTGGCCGCTGAACTCGCCGATCAGGCTGTGCCCGAGCAGGTACAGATCACCGATCGCATCGAGGATCTTGTGCTTCAC
>PMNQ01000168.1:1808-12759 GCA_003162555.1 Gammaproteobacteria bacterium
GTCGAACTGCGCCCACTTGTCGCCGTCCTCGACGCGCACCGTGCGTTTGACGCGCGTGAAGCGCTTCGGCACCGACTGTTCCTCGAGGCCCGCGGACTGCAGCAGGAACACGAAGGGTCCGGCACTCCCGTCCATGATCGGCACTTCGGGCGCGTTGACCTCGACGCGCGCGTTGTCGATGCCGAGGCCGGCAAAAGCCGACAGCAGGTGCTCGACGGTGGAGACCTTGGCCTCACCCTGGATCAGCGTGGTGCCCAGGTTGGTCTCGCCCACGTACCCGGCGCGCGCCGGAATGTCCTGGCTCCCGGGCAGGTCGGTGCGCTGAAACACGATGCCCGTGTCCGGCTGCCCGGGCCGCACCGTCATCAGCACCTTGCGACCTGTATGCAGGCCAACACCCGTGGCACGGATGCTGTTGCGGATCGTGCGCTGTCCAACCATGTCGATACCGTATCACAAGGGCGCACCGCGCGCCCCGTGCCTTGAGGGTTGCTGTCAGTCGGCCTGGCGGCGCAAAAACGCCGGTATATCCAGTATTTCCTCAGCGGGCATCGCCGCCGGTGGCTCGGGCCGCAGGCCATCGCCAACCGCGCGCTGGCGCATGTGCGTCGGCCGGTCCAGATCGCGCAGTTCGCTCGCGGTCATCGGCCCGTGCCGGACCACGCGCATCGGCGCCGGCTGGCGCGAGGCCGTGATCAGGCTTTCCCGGCTGTTCGCGGCAGCCAGCTTTGCCTGGGCGGAAGTGCGGCCGAGGCCCGTGGCAACCACGGTGACGCGCAGTTCGTTGCTCATCTCCGGATCGATCACGGTGCCGACCACGACGGTGGCATCTTCGGAGGCGAATTCCTTGACGATGCGGCCGACTTCCTCGAATTCGCCGATCGCCAGGTCGAGGCCCGCGGTCACGTTCACGAGGATGCCATTCGCGCCCGAGAGGTTGATGTCCTCGAGCAGTGGCGAGGACACGGCCGCTTCAGCCGCGGCGCGCGCGCGGCCTTCGCCGCTGGCGACGCCACTGCCCATCATCGCCATGCCGGTCTCGCTCATCACGGTGCGCACGTCGGCAAAGTCGACGTTGATCAGGCCCGGACGGGTGATCAGCTCGGCGATGCCCTGCACGGCGCCCTGCAGCACCTGGTTGGCGGACTTGAACGCATCGAGCAGCGTGGTGGTCGGGCCGAGTACCGTCAGCAGCTTCTGGTTCGGAATCGTGATCAGCGAATCGACATTCTTGGTCAGCTCAGCAATGCCGTGATCGGCGACCAGTGAACGCTTGTTGCCTTCCATGTTGAAGGGGCGCGTCACCACGGCCACCGTCAGGATGCCCAGCTCGCGCGCGATCTGCGCGACCACGGGCGCCGCGCCGGTGCCGGTGCCGCCGCCCATGCCGGCGGTGATGAACAGCATGTCGCAGCCGCTGATCAGTTCGATGATGCGGTCGCGATCTTCGACTGCCGCCTGGCGGCCGATCTCCGGGTCGGCGCCGGCGCCGAGTCCCTTGGTAATGTTGCTGCCGATCTGCAGCGCGGTCTTCACCTTGGAGGCCTTGAGTGCCTGCGCATCGGTGTTGACGCAGATGAAATCCACGCCCTCGATGCCGGAGGCCACCATGTGCGAGACGGCGTTGCCGCCGCCGCCGCCCACGCCGATTACCTTGATGACAGCGCTCTGGCTGTATGCGTCCATGAGTTCAAACATGAGTGTCAGCTCCCCTGTTGGTCGGTTGAATCGTAAAAATCAGAAAATCAGAAATGCCCTTTGAACCAGTCCTTGACGCGGCCGAGGGCGCCGCCCACCCGGCCGCCGATGGCACCGCCGCCTGCGGGCGCGGTGTTCTCGCGCGCGTACAGCAGCAGGCCCACGGCCGTTGAATAAATCGGGTTCTGCACCGCATCGGACAGGCCTCTCACCGCCTGTGGAAAGCCCAGCCGTACAGGTACGTGGAAAATCTCTTCGGCCAGTTCGATCGCACCTTCCATGCGCGCGCTGCCGCCGGTGAGCACCAGCCCCGCGGCGATCACTTCCTCGAAGCCGCTGCGCCGCAGCTCCTCGCGGATTAGGTTGAACAGTTCCTCGTAGCGCGGTTCGACCACCTCGGCCAGCGTCTGGCGCGCCAGTCGCCGCGCCGGCCGGTCGCCGACGCTCGGCACCTCGATGCTCTCATCCGGGTTCGCGAGCTGCGAGAGCGCGCAGGCGAAGCGCACCTTGATGTCCTCGGCGTACTGCGTCGGCGTGCGCATCGACACGGCGATGTCGTTGGTGACCTGATCGCCGGCGATCGGAATCACCGCGGTGTGGCGGATCGCGCCATTGGAGAACACGGCGATATCGGTGGTGCCGCCGCCGACATCGACGATGCACACGCCGAGTTCCTTCTCATCGTCGGTCAGCACCGCGTAGCTCGAGGCGAGCTGCTCGAGCACGATGTCCTCGACCACCAGCCCGCAGCGCTGTACGCACTTGATGATGTTCTGCGCGGCGCTGTCGGCGCCGGTGACGATGTGCACCTTGGCCTCGAGCCGCACGCCCGACATGCCGATCGGGTCGCGGATCCCTTCCTGGCCGTCGATGATGAATTCCTGGGGCAGCACGTGCAGGATGCGCTGGTCGGCCGGAATTGCGACCGCCTTGGCGGCCTCGATCACGTGCTCGACATCGGCGGCCGTGACCTCGCGATCGCGGATGCCGACCACGCCGTGCGAGTTCAGGCTGCGGATATGGCTGCCGGCGATGCCGGCGTAGATCGCGTTGATCTCGCAGCCGGCCATCAGTTCCGCTTCCTCGACCGCGCGCTGGATCGACTGCACGGTCGATTCGATGTTGACGACCACGCCCTTCTTCAGGCCGCGCGAGGGCTGCGACCCCAGGCCAATGATCTCGATGCCCCCATCGGCGGTTATTTCACCGACGAGCGCGACGACCTTGGAGGTGCCGATGTCCAGGCCCACGACCACTGTCCGTTCCGAGCGCTTAGCCATCCGCGTTTCCCTGCTTTGCTGTGGCGCCGCTCGCGAGGCGCGTCGCGCCACTGCGCCAACCCACTGCGAAACCGTTGGTGTAGCGCATGTCGACGTAGGCGATGTCGGTGGCGCGCTGACAGATCATGCGCAGCGCTACCGCCAGAAAACGTGCGAAGCGCTCGTCGACCTGCTTGCGTCCGAAGCGCACGGTCACGCCGTTGCCGAGCTGCAGTTCCCAGGCGCCGCGGGCATCGAGCCGCAGTGCCGTGAGCCGCTGTCCCGACTCGACGATGCGGCCCTGCAGCCCCAGGTAGCGGGCGACCACGTCGGCCTCGGTGCCGGGAGGCCCTGCGAGCTGCGGCAGTTCCGGCGGTACGAAATGCGCGCTGTTGGCGAACACGTCGCCGCGCGCGTTGACCAGGTCGGTGTCGTTCCAGCGCGCGACCGCCTGCTGTTCAGTGACCTGCACGGCGATGCCGCGCGGCCAGCTGCGCTGCACGGTCGCGGACTCGACCCACGGCAGGAGCCGGAGTGAGCGGCGCACGTCGTCGAGCCGCACGGTGACCAGTCCCGCGCCGTGCAACTGCGCGCGCACGGCTTTTTCAACCTCGAGCGCGCTGAGGTGCTGGAACTGTCCGTCAACACGGATGCGTTCAATCGGCTGGTTCATGAACATCAGCAGTGCGGCGCCGACGCCGGTCGCCGCCAGCACGCCGCCGCCGACCGCGGCGAGCTTGCGCCACGGCAGTTGCGGCAGTTGCCAGCGCGAGCCCGACTCGGCGCGCAAACGGTTCTGGCGGTGGCGGTTCAGCATGGCGTGCGCACCAGGCTGGTCTCCAGGATCCGCCATGCCAGCTCGGCAAAGTCGATGCCGGCGGCACGCGCCGCCATCGGCACCAGGCTGTGATCGGTCATGCCGGGCACGGTGTTGATCTCGAGCAGCAGGGGTGCGCCCTGCTTCGTCATCATGAAATCGGCGCGACCCCAGCCCTCGGCGCCGCAGACCTCGAAGGCCGCCAGCGCGAGTTGCGCGAGCTGTTGCTCGGCGGGAGCGGCCAGGCCCGAGGGGCAAAAGTAACGCGTATCGTCGCGGAAATACTTGGCTTCGTAGTCGTAGAAGGTGCGCGGCGTTTCGATGCGGATCGACGGCAGGGCCGCTCCTTGCAGGATTGCCACCGTGTATTCGCCGCCGGTAATCCAGGGTTCGGCGAAGGCGACCGGTTCGTGCTGCGTGGCGGCGCGCCACGCGGCGGGAAGCTGATCGGCGCTCTCGACACGTGTCATACCAACACTGGAGCCCTGCGAGGCGGGTTTCACGATCATCGGCAACCCGAGGCGCGCGAGTGCGATGCCCAGGTCGGCGGCGGTGCGCAGCACGACGAAGTCCGGTGTCGGCACGCCGACCGCGGCCGCCAGACGCTTGCTGCGCAGCTTGTCCATCCCTACTGCACTGCCGGTTACTCCACTACCGGTGTAAGGAATACCGAGGAACTCCAACGCACCCTGTGCAGTGCCATCTTCTCCGCCAGGACCATGCAGCGCGATCCAGGCGCGCGCGTAGCCGTCGCGCCGCAGCTCGCCCAGGTCGCGCGTCGCAGGATCGAAGCCGTGCGCATCGACGCCACGGCGCTGGAGCGCGCCCAGCACCGCCGCTCCAGTCAGCAGCGAAATCTCGCGCTCCGCCGAGCTGCCGCCGTAGAGCACGGCGACGCGGCCGAACTCGGCAGCGTTGCTGACGCGATGCAGGCCGCCGCTGTCGTGGCGCAGGCGCATCAGCTACCCTCCCCGACGATGCGCACTTCGGGCACCAGCTCGATGCCGTGTACGCGCTGCACGGTGGCGCGCACGTGCGCGATGAGTTCTTCCAGATCGCGGCCGCATGCCGAGCCTTCGTTGAGGATGAAGTTGGCGTGCTTTTCCGAGACCACCGCGCCGCCAATGCGGAAGCCTTTCAGGCCCGCGGCCTCGATCAGCTGCGCGGCGTACTGGCCCGGCGGATTGGTGAATACCGAGCCGCAGCTCCACTCGCCCAGCGGCTGGGTGAGCTTGCGGCGCTGCGACTGCTCGCGCACCAGGTGCGAATGCGCGTCGTCGCGCGCCGTGAATTCGAGTTCCGCTGCCAGGAACCACTCGTCGTTAGCCGGCGGGAGCACGTGGCGGTAACTCACCTGGTATTCGCTCGCCTCGCGTGTGCGGCAAGTGCCGTCGCGCGCCATGACTTCAACGTTGCGCACCTGCGCCCAGGTCTCGCCGCCGTAGGCGCCGGCGTTCATCGTCAGCGCCCCGCCCATCGTGCCCGGGATGCCGGCGAAGAACTCGGCGCGCCCCAGTCCCCAGTTGGCGCACTGGCGCGTGACGCGCGCGCAGGGCACGCCAGCTTCGCAGTACACGCGCATCTGCGCGCGCCGCTCGAGGCGCGTGAACGCGCCGTGCGTGCAGATCACGACGCCGCGGATGCCGCCGTCGCGCACCAGCAGGTTGCTGCCCAGGCCCACCCACATCACCGGTGTCTCCAACGGCAAGGTGCGCAGGAACGAAGCCAGCTCATTGCGGTCATGCGGCGTGAAGAACACGTCGGCTGGACCGCCAACGCGCCAGGAGGTGTGCTTCGACATTGGCTCGTCGCGCCGGATGCGCAGCTGGAATTCAGGGGTGACGGCCACGTTCATGTGCGCCGCCCGACCGCGCGCGGCGCGGCCAGCTTGCTCACCAGACCGTGCGACACGGCGCCGATGTGGCCGGCGCCCATCGTCACGACGACGTCGCCATCCTGCAGCACATCGCGCAACGCGGTGGCGAGGTTCTCGACGCGCTGCACGAAGATCGGTTCCACCTTGCCACGGCTCCGTATGGCGCGGCAGATGGCGCGGCCGTCGGCGCCCTTGATCGGCGCCTCGCCGGCGGCGTACACCTCGGTGACCAGCAGCGCATCGAACCCGGACAGCACCGTGGCGAAATCGTCGAGCAGATCACGCGTGCGCGTGTAGCGATGCGGCTGGAAGGCGAGCACCAGCCGGCGATCGGGCCAGGCCTGCCGCAGCGCATCGAGCGTCGCGGCGATCTCGGTGGGATGGTGACCGTAGTCATCGACGATGGTGATGCGTCCGTTCGCGGTCTCGACTTCGCCGACCAGCTGCATGCGCCGGTCGATGCCCTGAAACGCGGCCAGCGCGCGCACGATCGCCGCGTCGCCGATCTCGAGTTCCGTGGCGACGGCAATGGCGGCCAGCGAATTGCGCACGTTATGAAGGCCCGCAAGGTTGAGCGCAATTTCGAGAGGCTGCTCGCGGCCAGGACGCGTGACCTCGAACAGCGTGCGCGAAGGTTCGCGGCGGATGTTGACGGCACGCACGTCAGCGGTTGCGCTGAGCCCATAGGTCACGACCGGCCGGCTGACGCGCGGCAGAATGCGCTGCACCTGTTCGTCGTCCTGGCACAGCACCGCCAGCCCGTAGAACGGCAGGTTGTGCAGGAAACTCACGAAGCTGTCGCACAGCTTGGCGAAATCGCCGCCGTGCGTGCCGAGGTGATCGTTGTCGATGTTGGTGACAATGGCGATGACCGGCTGCAGATGCAGGAACGACGCGTCGCTCTCATCCGCCTCGGCGACCAGGTAACGGCCAGCGCCAAGGCGTGCGTTGGTGCCGGCGCTCTTCAAACGCCCGCCGATGACGAAGGTGGGATCCTCGCCGCCTTCGGCCAATATGCTGGCAACGAGGCTCGTGGTCGTGGTCTTGCCGTGCGTGCCCGCCACCGCAATCGACTGACGGAAGCGCATCAGCTCGCCGAGCATTTCGGCGCGCGGCACCACCGGCACACGGCGCGCGAGCGCCGCATCCACTTCGGCGTTGCCCGGCGCCACGGCGGTCGAAGTGACCACCACGTCGGCGCCGTCGGCATTCTCGGCGCGATGCCCGATGTCGATGCGTGCGCCGAGCTGCTGCAGCCGCGCCGTGACGGCGTTGGCCTTGAGATCGGACCCGGTCACCTTGTAGCCCAGGTTCAGCAGCACTTCGGCGATACCCCCCATGCCGCTGCCGCCGATGCCGACGAAGTGAATGCTGTTGATGCGGCGCATGCGCTGGTTCATGCGGCCACCTGCGCGTAGCGCTCACAGGCCGCGGCCAGTGCGGCCGTCGCGCCGGTGCGCGCCAGCAACCGGGCGCGTTCGGCCATCGCGATCAGCTTGCCGCGGCCGGCGCACAGCGTCATCAGTTCCGCGGCGAGGCGCTCGGCGGTCAAGTCGCGATCGGCGATCAGCACCGCGGCGCCCTCCGCCACCTGCGCTCGCGCATTGTGTGTCTGGTGATCATCGACCGCGGCCGGGAACGGCACCAGGATCGCGCCGACTCCGGCGCAGGCGAGTTCGGACACGGTCAGCGCACCCGCGCGGCACACGACCAGATCCGCCCAGGCGTAACTGTCGGCCATGTCCTCGATGAACGGCGAGACCTGCGCCTTGACGCCGGCGGCCGCATAGTCGCGGCGCGCGGCCTCGATCAGGCGGTCGCCTGCCTGGTGGCGCACGTCCACGGCGACGCGGCCCGCGAGCCGCGCCAGCGCGTACGGCAGCACCGAGTTCAGCCGCGCCGCGCCCTGGCTGCCGCCGATGACCAGGATGCGGATCGCACCGCTCCGCAGCGCAAAGCGCTCCGCGGGCGGCGGTATCGCGACGATCTCGGCGCGCACCGGGTTTCCGATCACCTGCGCGGCCACGCCGCTCCCGAAAGCGTCCGGAAACGCGGCATAGACCTCTCGCGCCAGCCGTGCCAGGCAACGATTGGTGAACCCCGCGATCGCATTCTGTTCGTGGATCAGGAGCGGCGCGCGCGTCAGCCAGGCCGCAACGCCACCCGGGCCGGTCACGTAGCCGCCGAGTCCGACCACGACGCTCGGCCGGTGGCGCCGCATGACCGCGAGCGCTTCCACGAGTGAGCGCAGCAAGCGCCACGGCGCCAGCAGCCAACTGCCAATACCCTTGCCGCGCAGGCCCGCGACCCCCAGCACCTCGAGCGGAATCTGTTCGGCCGGCACCACGCGCGCTTCGAGCCCGCGGCGCGTGCCCAGCCACACGATCTGCCAGGAGCGCGTGCGCAGCTCGCGCGCCAGCGCGAGTGCCGGATAGACGTGGCCACCGGTGCCACCGGCCATGATCAGGGCCACTGGCGCGCTCATATGAACCTCGCCCGCGCCGCGACGCGTGCGCCGACGCTGACTTCATGGTGCACGCGCAGGATCAGGCCGAGCCAGGCCAGCGCCACCAGCATGCTGCTGCGCCCGTAACTCATCAGCGGCAGCGTCAGGCCCTTGGTCGGCAGCACGCCCATGTTCACTCCGATGTTGACGAAGGCCTGCACCAGCAGCCACAGCGCGAAACCGGCAGCGAGATAGGAATGAAACTTCATGCCCGCGTCATGTGCGCGGCGCGACAGCGCGAACACGCGCCAGGCAAGCGCCAGGAACAGCGCCAGCGTCAGCACCACGCCGGCGAGGCCCAGTTCCTCTGCCAGCACGGCGAACAGGAAATCGTTGTGCGCCTCGGGCAGGTAATACAGTTTCTGCACGCTCGCGCCCAGACCCACACCGAACCATTCGCCGCGGCCGATCGCGATCAGCGACTGCGTGAGCTGGTAGCTGGTGTTGTACGGATCGGCCCAGGGGTCGAGGAAGCCGGTGATGCGCCGCATGCGGTAGGTCGAGAACATCACCAGCAGCGACATCGCTCCGGCCGCCGCCAGCACCGCGGCCAGCACCCAGCGCAGCTGCGCGCCAGCCAGAAACAGCAGACCGAAGCCTGTCACGAAAAGGACTGTCGCGGCGCCAAGGTCAGGTTCCAGTAGCAATAGCACACCGAGGACAAACAGCAACCCGAGCGGCCGCAGCAAACCGCCTACGCTGCTACGCAGCGCGGTTTCGAAGCGCACGCAGTAGTGCGCGATGTACACCAGCGCCAGCACACGCGCGGCCTCGGAGACCTGGAAGTTGACGCCGGGCAGGCGCAGCCAGCGCCGTCCGCCCTTCACCACATGGCCGAGGCCGGGGATCAGCACCAGCAGCAACAGCACGCCAGCGGCGATCAGCAGCGGCAGCGCGCAGCGCTCGATGACCGAGATCGGGATCACGAACACCAGCGCAGCGAGCGCCAGACCGCCGCCCACCAGCCACAGCTGGCGCTCGAGATAGGCAAACGGATCGCCGCTCTCGCGTGCCGCCGCGGTCACCGAAGCCGAGGTGACCATGATCAGCCCGAGCAGCAGGATCGCCGCGATCAGCAGCAGCATCACCGGATCGAGCCGCAGCAACGGCGCGCGCTCCTGGACGCGATTCGCGGGCGTAGCGACCGCGTTCATGGCGCGAGCCCCCGCACCGCAGCAGCGAATGCATCGCCGCGGTGTACATAGTCACGGAACATGTCGAGGCTGGCGCAGGCTGGCGACAGCAGCACCGTGTCACCGGGGTGCGCTGCCCGCGCGGCTGCGGCCACGGCCGCTTCGAGCGTGTCGCAATACTCGATCGCGCAATGGCACCCAAGCGCCGCGCCGATTGCGCGCGCGTCGCGTCCGATCAGCAGTACCAGCCGCACCTTGCCGCGCAGCGCCGAGGCCAGCGGCGTGAAATCCTGTCCCTTGCCCTCGCCGCCAGCGATCAGCAGCAGCGGGCCCTCGAGTCCGGCGACGGCCGCCAACGTGGCGCCGACGTTGGTGCCCTTGGAGTCGTCGATGTAGCGCACGCCACCGATGTCGGCAACCCATTCCGTGCGGTGCGAGAGACCCGGAAATTCGCGCAGCTCCTCCAGCATCGCCGCGCGCGGCAGATCCAGTGCTTCGCCGAGCGCCAGCGCCGCCAGCGCATTGGCGGCATTGTGCCGTCCAGCCAGGCGCAGCTCTGTCAGTGCCAGCAGCCGCTCAGTCCCGCGCGCCAGCCACTCCTGCCCGTTGTGGCGCAGCAGTGTGTAGTCGGCACCGGCGTGCGGATTCAGCGAGAAGCGCACCCGTCGCTGCGCCAGCTCGCCCATCGACGCGACCTGCGGGTCATCGGCATTGAGCACCGCGGTGCCGCAGCGGCGGAAAATGCGCGCCTTGGCGGCGGCGTATTCGGCCAGCGAGGCATAGCGATCGAGATGATCGGCCGTGACATTCAGCACCGCCGCAGCGCTGAGCGTCAGCGATTCGGTGGTGTCGAGCTGGTAGCTCGACAACTCGAGCACGTACAACTCGGCGGTCGGATCCAGCAACTCGAGTGCCGGCTCGCCCAGATTCCCACCAACACGCGTGCGCCGGCCGGCGCGTTGCGCCATGCGGCCGATCAACGTCGTGACCGTGCTCTTGCCGTTGGTGCCCGTGATGCCCACCACCGGCGCGCGTACTGCACGCGCGAACAACTCGATGTCGCCGAGCACTGGCAGGCCGCGCTCGCGCGCCGCATCGAAGAACGCTCCGCGCGCGGCGATGCCTGGCGAGACCACGATTGCATTGGCGCCGCTCAGCAGTTGCGCATCGAGTCCGCCGGCGCGCACGGTGATTTCTGGCGCCAGCTCACGGAGCGCCGCGAGTCCCGGCGGCGCCTCACGCGTGTCGGTCACCGCCACCGGCGTGCCCTGCGCGCGCAGGTAACGCACCACGGACAGCCCGGTCTTGCCGAGTCCAACCACTACGGTGCGCGCGGCATTGTCGCGTGCAGCGTTCATCGCAGCTTCAGTGTGGCGAGTCCGGCCAGCACCAGCAGGATGCTGATGATCCAGAATCGCACGATGATTTTCGGCTCGGCCCAGCCCTTGAGCTCGAAATGGTGGTGGATCGGCGCCATGCGGAATATGCGCCGGCCGGTGAGCTTGAAGGACGCGACCTGCAATATTACTGATGCGGTCTCGAGCACGAAGATCCCGCCCATCAGCAGCGTGATGATCTCCTGCCGGACGATGAAGCCGACGCAGCCGAGCGCGGCGCCCAGCGCCAGCGCGCCGATGTCACCCATGAACACCTGCGCCGGGT
>PMNQ01000054.1 GCA_003162555.1 Gammaproteobacteria bacterium
GCGCGGCTGCTCAAGGCCGTCAGCGCACTGAGAGTCGGCGACGGCCTCAAGGGTCCGACCGATATCGGCCCGCTGATTGACGCCGCTGCGCTCGCCAAGGTGCAGGAACATGTCGCGGATGCCAGGGCCAAGGGTGGCAAGGTCATCCTCGGCGGCAAACCGCATGCGCTGGGCGGCACTTTCTATGAGCCGACCATCGTCACGGGCGCGACCACGGCGATGCAGTTCGCGCGCGAGGAAACTTTCGGTCCGGTGGCGCCGCTGTTCCGCTTCAGCACGGAGGGAGAAGCGATGCGCATGGCCAACGACACCGAGTTCGGGCTCGCCTCCTATCTGTACACGCGCGACCTGGCGCGCGCCTGGCGCTGCGCCGAGGCGCTCGAATACGGCATCGTCGGCCTCAACACCGGCATCATCTCCACGGAAGTCGCGCCGTTCGGCGGCATCAAGCAATCGGGCTTCGGGCGCGAAGGCTCGATGCACGGCATCACCGACTACGTGGAAATGAAGTACCTGTGTCTCGCCGGCATCACGCCACTGTCGGGCTGAGCGGGCCGGCAATCGCATGCTTGGCGTAGTCACGGTCAATACCGGCACGCCCGACGCGCCGCGCGCGCGTGAGGTGCGAGCGTTTCTCAGCCGCTTCCTCGCCGATCCGCGCGTGGTCGAGCTGCCGCGCCTGTTGTGGTTGCCGCTGCTGTACGGGCTGATCCTGCCGCTGCGCTCGCCGCGCAGCGCGCGCAACTACCGGCGCGTGTGGATGGACGGCGGTTCGCCGCTGGCGGTTTATTCACAGCGGCTGCGCCAGGCGCTCGAACTCGAGCTCGAGGCGCAGCACGGCGGCGATGTCGCGGTCCAGAGTGCATTCCTGTATTCCGATCCGTCGCTGGCCACGGCCCTGGAAAAGCTGCGCGCCGCCGGTGCGCAACGCATCGTGGTGTTGCCGATGTATCCCCAGGCCAGCGGCGCCACCACCGGGGCGGTGTACGACCAGACCGGTGCGGCGCTGCGCGGGTGGCGCGCGCTGCCCGGCCTGCACCTGATCGGCGACTACCATGCCGACGCTGGCTACGTCGCCGCGCTCGCCAACAGCGTGCGCGAGCACTGGCAGCAAAACGGACGAACGGCCCGCCTGCTCATCTCCTTCCACGGCATTCCGCAGCGCTGTGTCGATCGCGGTGATGCCTACGCCGACCAGTGCCGCGCCACTGCGGGGCAGCTGGCGGCCGCGCTCGAACTCGGAGCGGACGAGTGGTCGCTGGGTTTTCAGTCGCGCTTCGGCAAGGCGCGCTGGCTGACACCGGCCACCGATCGGCTGCTGGCCGAGCTGCCTGCAAGCGGCGTGCGCACACTCACGGTGATCTGTCCCGGCTTCGCGGTCGACTGCCTCGAGACGCTCGAGGAAATTGCCATCCGCGGCCGGGAGATTTTCCTGCACGCGGGCGGAGCGCAATTGCAGTACGTGCCCGCGCTCAACGATCGGGGCGATCACGCGCGGGCGCTGGCGCGGCTGGTACTGGCCAACGCAGGCGCTTAAGCGTGTTCGGGCGGTTCCTGGAAGTCAGCCTCAACACCGACGACATCGCCGCCTCGGTGCAATTCTACGAGCGGCTGGGTTTCACGCAGCTCACGACCGGAGACACCTGGCCGCACCCCTACGGTGTGCTCAGTGACGGACGGCTGTGCATCGGGCTGCATCAGCGGCGCGGCAGCTCACCGCTGCTGAGTTTCGTGCGCCCGGAACTAGCGCAGCATCTGCCGGCGCTTCGGAGCGCCGGCTTCGAGCCGCACTACACGCGCCTGGGTGACAGTGATTTTCACGAACTGCAATTGCGCGACCCCAGCGGGCAGGAGATCGCGTTGCTGGAAGCGCGCACTTTCTCGCCGGCCCGCCACGCGCAGGCGGGCTCACTTTGCGGCTGGTTCAGCAGCTACAGCATGCCGACCATCGACGTCGATGCGGCGCAGGCGTTCTGGGAGCACGCGGGCTTCGTGGCCCTCGAGCTGGCCGATGAACCGCTCATGCAGCTCGCGCTCACCAGCGACACGCTGACGCTGACGCTGCACCGCCCGCGCCTGTTCGAAGCGCCGCTGCTGGTTTTTACGGATCCGCAGATGCCCGGGCGGGTTGCACGGCTCGCGGATATGGACATCCATGGCGGCGACGACCTGCCGCGCGGACTGGACCGCCGCTCCAACGCCCTGCTCGAGTCGCCGGAAGGTACGCAGTTGTTGCTGCTGCAGGCCGACAGCTAGGGTCTGTGCAGCTAAGGCGTCGCTGCGGCGGTGCTCGCCTGGCGTGCGACCAGCGCAAAGCGCGCGTGAATCTCATCCGCAACGCGCAAAGCGCCAAACAGCAGGCTGTAGGGCTCGAATCCGAGCTCCGTCTGCCTGAAACTGAATTCGCCGCTCACCTGCAGCGTACCGCCCTGTTGTTGCCATTGCAGTGGCACGGTCAGCTTTGTTTCGTGATCGCGCAGCGTGATCGCGAGCTGGAGCGACATGCCTGCCGGCGTCTGGGTCAACCGCAGGCAGCGCAAGGTGATCACCGGGAAATGCGCGGCATCGAGCTGACGGTCGCCCACCATGTGCGTGTAGGTGCCGTCGCGGTCCGCCGCCGCGAGCGGCTCTGCAAATTCGCCGCCGGCCGTGGCGCGCTCGCCCGGATCGTCAACGACAAAAGCCGCGACTGGCAAGCGTAGCTGGCAGGTGGACTGCTCAGGTTGCGGCTGCAGCCAGACTTCGCCCTCGAGCCCGTGCGCACTGATCACATGATTGTGGCCGACGCGGGCCATGGGTCCGTCCGCGTGCAGGTAGAAGCGCAGCGTCGAAGCGCCGCTAACGACGCGAAACAGGCTGGCGCCCGCCGCTCCCGGCTCTGCCGCCACGGGCTGGCGCGCGACGGGCGGTGGCCGGCACGCACTCAGCACCAGCACCACGACCGCGACTGCCAGCGCGAGAGGCCGCGCTGCAATTGCCGGGTGTTGTTGCTTGCCGCCTGCTGCCACGAACCTTCTCCAGACGGACCTGCTCGACTCGTCGGTCATTATACGGTGAGTGCTGTGCGCAACCGTGCGGGTTCAGACCAACGCGATCCTTAAGTTTTTCTGATCAGGGCATCAGGCAATGCGTTTGCTGGCCGGGCCTGATCGGCCGAAGCTGGCTTTGCGCCAACAGATGCCCCGCATGATCAAGGAGCCACCCATGAATACGCGTCAATTGCTCACCACGCTGGTTGCGGCGCGCACGCCCGCACGCCCGATCGCCGCGCCCCTCAGGCTCGCGGAATTGCACACCCTGCAACGCCGCGTCGCCGCCGCGCGGCTGGGCGGCGCTGCGCGGCCTGTGAAACCGCGGCGGGCCCTGTTTGACGACGTCCAATGACGAGGTGCCTTGGCGCTCAGGCCCGCACGGCCTGAGCCGCATAGCAGCCCGGCCGCGCGTTGTGTAGATGCACGAGCGTGACGCGCGCATCATCAAGGTACCTGCCGATGAACGGAGCAACGTCGGCGCCGTCGCATACGTCGGCCTCCAGCATCATGCCCGCTGCGTCGAAGGCGCGCACTGACAGCAGTCGCGCAGCGAGCACCGCGGGAATCTCGTTGACACCAGGCACGCACTCCAGCGCGTGCTCGCGCACGTAAATGGCATGGCTCGAGCGATATGGGCCTGGCGCCGGCAGGTGTGCGTAGTTCAGCAGCAGCAACGTTTCGCCCGGGGCCGCGTCCATGAGGCTTACGCGACACGGAAATCCGGGTTGCCGGTTCGCGACCACGCGGCGCACGCCGCGAGTGGCAAGCTCGGTATCCGCCAGACCGAACAGCGGCGCAAATTTGCTGGCCGGCAGCGCAACGATTCTGAAATCCATGGGCGCAGCTTGCGCTGCCGGCGTCCCCACAACACTCCGGTTCTTGCGCAGTAATTCCCGCCTTGATATCCGTAAGTGCTTACGGATATTCTTGAAGGCGGAGGTCAGGATGATGGCGGACCTGCATGGCTACGGAACACTGCTGCTGGGCTCGCGGCTGCGTAAAGTCAGCGAGACTCTGTATGCGGGCGTCGACGCGGTGTATCGCGGCGCGGGCGTCACACTGCCCTCGCGCTGCTTCCCGATCCTGTTCCTGCTGCGCGATCGGGGCCGGCTCGGCATCTCGGAGCTTGCGCTGCTGTTGGGCCAGAGCCATCCGGCGGTTAGCCAGATGAGCCGCAAGCTGCTGCGGCATGGCGTGGTGCGCGAATGGCCGGACCCAGGCGACGAGCGCCGGCGACTGCTGGGCCTGTCACGGCGCGGCACCAGCCTCATGCGGCGACTCCAGCCCGTGTGGCGCGCGATCGTTGCGGCGCTCACCGAACTCGAGACCGCGCAGCCCGTGTCCGCGCCGCTGACCGCGCTCGATGCGGCGCTCGGCACATATAGTTTCGCAGCCCGAATTCGCGCGCACTTCGATACTGGCCACGCGGTGCAGATCCTGCCGTACTCGCCTCGCTACGCTGCGGACTTCAAGCGACTCAACCTCGAATGGGTGCAGAAATTCTTCCGCGTCGAGCCGATCGACCTGAAGGTGCTCTCCAATCCGCAGGACATCGTCCGCAACGGCGGCGCCATCCACTTCGCGCGCCGTGATCGCAGGATCGTCGGCGCCTGTGCATTGATCAACGACGGCGACGGCGTCTACGAGCTGTCCAAGATGGCGGTCACAGCCGACTGCCAGGGACTCGGCATCGGGCGAAAGCTCCTGGCCGCCGCCATCGCGGCATTCCATGCGCGCGGCGGCAAGCGGCTGTACCTCGAGACCAACAGCATCCTGAAACCAGCGGTCAAGCTCTACGAAGCCGTGGGCTTCGAGCATGCGCCCCCGCCGCATGCTTCCGTCTACGAGCGCGCTGACGTATACATGGTGTATCGCGGCAAACACTGAGGGACTGCCACGCATGACCGGCGCACGCGCACAGGCATCTGCCACGGTGCGGATCGACGAACCGCAGGTGCGAGTCACGGAGTACCGCTTCGCGCCCGGCGCCGAGACCGGCTGGCACCGGCACGCCCATGACTACGTGGTGGTGCCGTTGCTCGATGGCAAGCTGCTGCTGGAGGAGTCCGGCGGCGGCTCACGCATCGCCGAGTTGCACACCCACATGCCCTATGCGCGACTCACGGGCGTCGAACACAATGTGATCAATGCCAATGAATACGAATTCGCGTTCCTGGAGATCGAGCTGCTGCGCTGAGCACGGCCGGCATGCGGGCCTGCGGATGCTGGCCGCGTTGTTCACGCTGACGCTAATCGGCGGCACTGCGCGCGCACAGCAGGCCGTCACTTTCCCGACCAGCGATGGCGGCCTCATTCACGCCGATGTGTATGGCGCGGGCGGCCGCGCGGTCGTGCTGGCGCATGGCGGTCGGTTCAACAAGGACAGCTGGCGCGACCAGGCCATGGCACTGGTCGCTGCGCACTATCGCGTGCTGGCCTTCGATTTTCGCGGCATCGGACAATCGCGCGGGCCGGGTCAATCCGATCTCGAGACCGCACCCTTGCAGCTCGACGTGCTCGCCGCCATCGATTACCTGCGGCGCAATGGCGCAGGTTCGATTGACGTCATAGGCGCGAGCATGGGCGGCAGCGCCGCGGCGGACGCGGTCATCGCCTCACCGCCCGGCCTGGTGCGGCGCCTCGTGCTGTTGGGTGCGGCGCCTGACGGCCCGGCGGCGCAGCTCAAGTGTCCGACGCTGTTCATCGTCGCTCGCGACGATGCGAATGACGACGGACCGCGCTTGCCTGGCATTCGCGCGCAATATGAAAAAGCGCCGCAACCGAAGCGACTGGTGATCGTCGATGGGACTGCGCACGCGCAGTTCCTGTTCCGCACTGACCAGGGCGCCCGCGTACTTGAAGAGATCATGGATTTTCTGCAGGCCGACTGATTAATCACCATCCGCAGCCTGGCGGATGGCGGCCATGGCAACCCGTGACGGGCGGACAGTCACGCTGATGACGCGCGAGACGCAGGTTATCAACCACCCGAAGTAGACGGTTGGGTTGCGCGCTGCGCGGCTTCCGCTTCGCGCATGCGCTGTTGGGCTTCGGCTTCGGCCGCCTCAGCTTCGCGCATGGCTTCCCTGGCCTGTGCCATCTGCTCTTCGGCATCGCGTTTGGCTTCCTGCGCAGCCTGTGAATCTGCTTCGGCGTCGTTCTTGAGTTCAGCTGCGCGCTCTGCAGCCTCCTCGGCCGCATCGGGCACATCCCCGGAATCGGCTGCATCCGGCGCCGGCGGCGCCAATGCCGCAACGGGCGCAAGCGCTGGCACGGGTGCCAATGGAGCGATCGCCGGCTGCGCCGGAACTGCCGGCGCCGGCGCCGGCGGGGCTGGTGGAGCTACCGGTACCGCGTGGACGGGTGCGGTGGCGGCAGGGTGGGCCTTCGCAGGCGCAAGCTCCGCGGCGACCGCCGCGACGCACAGCGCCAGCCCCGTCAGCGCGCAGGCCGTTAGTCGACTCCAGTGATTTGGCTGTGATGACATGATCCTGATCCTCCGTTCAAGCAATGATTGTGATTGATCGCTCGCCGCCATCAGTCCGCACAGCGGCGAGCGGCGCAGTCCCAGCGCCAGCAGGGTTTCGCCGTAATCCACCAGGTCACACCCGCGGCGCAGCACACGCGCGTCGCAGTCCACTTCGATGGCATCGCGCAAGCGGCGCAATTGCCACCACAACGCCAGGTTCCACGGCATCAGCACGGTCATCGCGATGGCGAGGCCAAGCAATTGCGGATCGCGAGCCATCAGGTGCGATTGTTCGTGTGCGATGGCCAGCTCGCGCTGGCAACCGGGAGCATCAACGAGCCAGGCGGGAAGCACGATGCGTGGCCGCCACCAGCCGAATACCGCGGGGCCGGCATCGGGCGCCACGTACACCTCGCTACCGCCCAGTGATAGCCGCCGCCAGGCGCGCGCGCGCAGTTGCAGCAGCACTGCAGCAAAAGTCAGCAACAACATTGTTGCGACGGACAGTGAAATCCACACGCCACCGGCCAGCAGCGTGCCGTGCGGTCGCACAGCCACATCGAGGTGCGGGGGAATCGGCGCCGTGCCGGCCAGCCAGCCTGGCGAAGCCGCGGGCAAGCGGAGCGGCGCCAGCTCCGGGATCGCCGGGCCGAGCATCGGCAGCAATATCGACGCCGCCATGGCGCCCAGCCAGATCCAGCGGCTCGCCCAGCGCCTTTGCTGGGCAGCCCGCTCCGCCAGAACTGCCGCGCAGCACAACGCCAGCCCTGGCGCCAAGGCCATGACCATCCAGGCGGCCATCAGCGTTTGCTCCGCCCGCGCTGCGCGCCCAGGATCTTGCGCAGGCGCTGCACCTGCTCGGCGCTCAGCTTCTGATCGGACACGAGATGCGTCATCAGCAATTCGCTCGAGCCCTCGAACAGCTTGTCGGTGAGATGGCGCAATGCACTCTTGCGCGCCGTCTGCTGCTCGACGGTCGTGAAGTAGCGATGGACGCGCCCTTCCTCAGTGTGGCCCACGTAACCCTTGGATTCGAGGATTCGCAGCACAGTCAGCACAGTGGTGTACGCAAGCGGATCGGCGAGGCGAATACGCACTTCCGACACCAATGACGGGCCGTGATCCCACAGCACCTGCATCAGGTCGGCTTCGCGATCAGTCAGGGAGATCTTCATCGGCACCACCTACTAACTTGTTAGTAGACAGTAGCCGCCGCAGCCATGATTGTCAACTATGGGCTTAGTAGATCAGCGGCGCGCGCGCCGGCGGCGCTTGGGAATCGCCGCTCTCTTCCTGGCCGGCTTCCGGGCGCGCTGCTTGCGTGGCGCCGGCTTGCTTGTCGCGACCTTGCGTTTGTTCTGTGTGGATTTGCGCTTGGATGGTTTTCGCTTGGCTGCCTTGCGCTTTGCCGCCTTGCGTTTCGCTGGCTTGCGTTTCGCCCACTTGCGCGCGGCGCGCGCAGGCTTGGCGGGCGTGTCGATGCCGCGCAGCTGGTCGACGATGGCCGGATTCTCGAGCGTGGAAATGTCCTGCGTGATCGGCTGGCCGGCTGCAATCGCACGCAGCAGGCGGCGCATGATCTTGCCGGAGCGCGTCTTGGGCAGGTTGTCGGCGAAGCGGATGTTGTCGGGCTTCGCGATCGGCCCGAGCTGTTCGCTGACCCAGTTGCGCAGTTCTTTCACCAGCGCGCTGCTGTCGCCGGTCGGCCGCGGGCCGCGCAACACAACGAAAGCGAACACCGACTCGCCCTTGATGTCGTCGGGCTTGCCGACCACGGCGGCCTCGGCGACGCGCGGGTTCGCGACCAGCGCCGATTCGATCTCCATGGTGCCGAGACGGTGGCCCGAAACCTTCAGCACGTCGTCGATCCGCCCCATGATCCAGAAGTAGCCGTCGGCATCGCGGTGCGCGCTGTCGCCAGCGACGTAGTAACGATCGTGGAATCGCTCCCAGTAGGTGCTGAGGTAGCGTGCATTGTCGCCCCAGATCGTGCGCAG
>PMNQ01000219.1 GCA_003162555.1 Gammaproteobacteria bacterium
CATCTCGCGCGCGCGCCTCGAGCAGCAGCTCGGTTCGGTGGAATTCAACCTGGCGGAGCTTTCACGCACCGTCACGCGGCTCAAGGAGCAGTTGCGCAAGCTCGAGATCGAAACCGAGGCGCAGGTGCTGCACCGGCATGACCAGGAACCCGGTCACCGCCAGGAATTCGATCCGCTCGAGCTCGACCGCTATTCCTCGATCCAGCAGTATTCGCGCGCGCTGGCCGAATCCGCCAATGACGTCGCCAGCCTGCAGCAACTGCTCGAGAGCCTGGTCGGCGAGGCGCAGAACCAGCTCCAGCTCCAGGCGCGCACCGTTACCGAGCTGCAGAACGGGCTGATGCGCACGCGCATGGTCTCGTTCCAGCGGCACGTGCAGCGCCTGGCGCGCATCGTGCGGCAGGCCGCGGCCGATACCGGCAAGCAGGCTGAGTTCGTGGTCGAGGGCGCCACCGGTGAACTCGACCGGCAGGTGCTCGAGCGCATGCTGCCGCCGTTCGAACACCTGCTGCGCAACGCAGTCGTGCACGGTATCGAGACGCCCGAGCAACGCCAGGCCGCCGGCAAGAATGCGACCGGACGCATTCACCTCAAATTGCAGCGCGAAGGCGCCGAGGTGATCGTCGAAGTGCGCGACGACGGCGCAGGCATGGACCTCGCCGCGATCCGCAGCAAGGGCCAGGCGCTCGGGCTGATCAACCCGGACCAGGTGCTGTCCGACGACGACGTGATGCAGCTGGTTCTCGAACCAGGATTTTCCACCGCTGGCACCGTGACGCAGCAGGCCGGGCGTGGCGTCGGCATGGACGTGGTCGCTACCGAGATCAAGAAACTGGGCGGCGCGCTGCACATGGACAGCAAACCCGGCCAGGGCACGCGCTTCACGATCCGCCTGCCGCTGACGCTGGCGGTGAGCCACGCGCTGGTGGTGCGCACCGGCGATGAGTATTACGCGCTGCCGCTGCCGACCATCGAGGGCGTGGTGCGGCTGCCGCGCGAGGAAGTCGCCGCGCACCTGCGCAGCGACAGCGCCACCTTCACCTACGGCGAACACAAGTACCGGCTGCAGCCGCTGGCGCTGTACGTTGGCATGGAAGCGGCGCCGCTCCCCGAGACCGACGCGGCGATTCCGGTGGTGCTGGTGCGCGCCGGCGAACATTCCACGGGCCTGGTGGCCGACGAGCTGATCGGCAGCCGCGAGATCGTGGTCAAGCCTTTGGGTCCGCAGATCGCTTCGATCCGCGGCATTTCCGGCGCCACGATCCTCAGCGATGGCCGCGTGGTCGTGATTCTCGATATCGCGGCGCTGGTGCGCGCCGAGTGGCGCGTGCGCGCCGTGCCGACACCGCTCCGTGAACGCGGCGACCGCCGCACCTTCGCACTGGTGGTGGACGATTCGATTACTGTGCGCCGCGTGACGCAGCGGCTGCTCGAGCGCAACGGCATGCGCGTCATGACCGCGCGCGATGGCGCCGATGCGGTGGCGCTGCTCGCCGACAACGTGCCGGACATCATCCTGCTCGACATCGAGATGCCGCGCATGGACGGCTACGAGGTTGCCGCGCAGGTGCGCGCCGATCCGCGCCTCGCTGGCGTGCCGATCATCATGATCACCTCACGCGTCGGCGACAAGCATCGCGCGCGCGCCATCGAACTCGGCGTCGACGATTATCTCGGCAAGCCCTATCAGGAAAGCCAGCTGATCGATGCGATCGCGCCGCTGGTGGCGCGCCGCCGCGCCCTGCAGGCTGCCGGCGCGTCCCGATGAGCGCCGCCCGATGAGCGAGGCGGGCAGCGAGATCTACAGTTTGCTGGTGCCGCTCGCCGCCGGACGCCTGCTGGTGCCGCGCGCCTGCGTGGCCGAGATTACCGGCTTCCAGGTGCCCGCGACGATGGTTGGCGCACCGCCCTGGTACCTGGGGCTGATCAACTGGAACGGTCGCCACGTGCCGCTGGTTTCCTTCGAAGGCGTGTGCGGGCAGCCGGTGCCAGTGCCCAGTCCGCGCGCGCGGCTGCTGGTGCTGCATGCGCTCGGCGATCGCATCGATGCCGGCGCCTACGCGATCGTGTCGCAGGGATTCCCGCAGCTGGTGCGCGTCAGCGCCGAGGTGATCCAGCCCGACATGAGCGCATCCGTGCCCGAGGCCGATCCGCTCGTGTGCCGCGTGCGCATGGGGAATGAGTCGCCGTGGATCCCCGATCTCGAGCGGCTTGAAGCGATGATTGCCGACGAGACCACTGTCGCCCAGGCCTGATCGCTGCGGCGGCTATAATCGCCGCATGTCGCGCAACATCCGGGTGGCCATCGCCGCGGCCGTGACCGCAGTGCTGGCAGCCTGCGGCGGCGGCAGCAGCACCGCCCCGGCGAACGCTTTCACGGCCAGCGGACCTGCAGTGCAGGTCACGGTCACCACCGGCGATCAAGCGCTGCTGCTGGCGCCCCAGGCGGCTATGACTTTTGGCACTGGCGGCGAGCCGGCCATGCAACAGGTCAGCGTGAATAGCACTCTGCGCTACCAGACGCTCGACGGCATCGGCGCTTCGCTCACCGACTCGGCGGCCTGGGTCATCGCCCATGACCTCGACGCTTCGCAGCGCGACGCGCTCATGCGGGAGCTGTTTGGCACGAGCGGCGGCATCGGCCTCGGCCTGCTGCGCCAGCCCATGGGCGCGAGTGATTTCGCGGTCAACGGCAATTACAGCTACGACGACGTGCCCGCGGGCCAGGCCGATCCGCAACTTGCTGCATTCTCGATCGCGCACGATGAGGCCTACATCATTCCGCTGCTGCAGCAGGCACTCGCGATCAACCCGGCGCTCAAGCTGATGGCCGTGCCCTGGAGCCCGCCGGCATGGATGAAACTCACGGGCACGATGAACGGCGGCGGCATCGATCCGGCCTATCTGCCAAGCCTCGCGCAATATTTCGTGCGCTTCCTGCAGGCCTATCAGCAGGACGGCATCGCCGTGTACGCGGTCGCGATGCAGAACGAGCCGCTCAATTCAACCAGCGCTTATCCGAGCGCCGCAGTGGCGGCCGACGTCGAGGCGGGTTTCATCGCCAATAATCTGGCGCCAGCACTGGCCGGCGCCAACTTCGGCGCGGTGAAGATACTCGGCTACGACCACAACTGGGACAACACGGCTTATCCTGAGTCACTGCTCGCCAGTGCGGCCGCGCAGTACCTCGCCGGCACCGCGTTCCACTGCTACGGCGGTGATGTGAGCGCGCAGCTCGCCGTGCACGACGCCTATCCCGACAAGGACATCTGGTTCACGGAATGTAGCGGCACGGTCGGTTCGGATTTCGCTGGAGATCTGGTGTGGAACACGGAGAACCTGCTGATCGGGGCGACGCGCAACTGGGCCCGCAGCGTATCGCTGTGGAACCTGGCGCTGGATGAGGCTTCGGGCCCGACCAATGGCGGCTGCATGGGCTGCCGCGGCGTGGTCACGATCGATACGCGCACCGTGCCGGCGACGATCACCCGCAACGTGGAGTACTACGCGCTCGGCCAGCTGGCGAAATTCGCGCTGGCCGGTGCGGTGCGGATCGATACCAACAGTTTCGCGGGCGGCGGCATCGAGGACGTCGCATTCCAGAATCCAGATGGCTCGATCGCGCTGCTGACGCTGAATCCGCAGGCCACGCGGCAGTCTTTCTCGGTCGCGTGGCAGGGCAAGTATTTCAATTACACGCTGCCCGCGCAGTCGGTCGCGACCTTTACGTGGCAATGAGTCAGCGCACGACGATGCAGTGTGGCCACCCCATGTTGATCTTCACCGCCTGCGTGGCCGTGATGGCCGGAGGTCATGTGCAGGGCGAGCCGGCGGCCGCCCACATCACAATGCCGTCTGCGCCGCCTCCCAACTGTGCGCAGTTGTCCGCGTTCAAGTTCGCAGGCGGCAAGATCACCAGCGCCGCGTGGTTCAGCGGTCCGGAGTCGCATTGCCGCGTGAGCTACATGGTCACGCCGACACCGGATTCGACGATCCGTGCCGAGCTTTGGCTGCCGTCGCACACCGTCTGGAACGGAAAATTCCAGGGGGTCGGCAACGGCGGTCTCGCCGGCGACATACCGCGCGTCGCACTTGAGGCAGGGCTAACGCGCGGATACGCGACGGCCGCGACCGACACTGGGCACGACAACATAGCAGGCGTCGGGCGCTTCGCGCAGGGGCACCCTGAAAAGATCGTGGACTACGGGCATCGCGCGATCCATCTCACAGCCGTGGCAGGCCAGACAATCACGGCGAAGTACTACGGCCGCAAGCCGCGCCACAGTTATTTCGTGGGCTGTTCGCAGGGCGGGCAGGAAGCGTTGATGGAGGCGCAGCGCTACCCGTCCGACTACGACGGCATCGTTGCCGGTGACCCGGACTACAACCAGACTCATCACGAGGTGGGCGCGCACCTGTGGGTCGTGAGCACACTTTTCGGCGCGAGAGGCGCCGCGCTCGGCGCGGCGCAGGCACAGCTCGTCGGCGATGCGGTCAATCGCGCCTGCGACACGCTCGATGGCGTGCGCGACGGCGTGCTCGAGGATCCGCGCCGCTGTCACTTTGATCCGGCTGCGCTGCAGTGCCGCAGCGCTGAGGCAACGGATTGCCTGAGCGCCGCGCAGGTGCAGGCGGTGCGCAGGTTGTGGTCTGGCCCTGATGCCGAGGCGGGNNCTATTACCCGGGGCTGGAGCGGGGCGGTGAAGCCACGCTATGGGGCGGCTGGATGGTCGCGGACTCAGCTGATGCAAGCACGCATGGCGCGCTCGGCCTGCCGTTCTTCCGGTATTTTGTCTACGGCGATCCCGCCTGGGATTTCCGCAGTTTCGATTTTCGCACCGGGCCGGCGCTCATCGACTCAAAACTCGCCCGCGCGCTCGATGCCACCGATCCCGATCTGCGGCCATTTGCGCAGCGTGGCGGCAAGTTGATTCACTATCACGGCTTCAGCGACCCGGACATCCCGCCGCAGGCCAGCATCGACTACCACGACCGCGTTGTGGCGCTGGCAAGCGCACGCGGCGAGGCGCCGAACGTCGATGGCTATTACCGCCTGTTCATGGTGCCCGGCATGGGCCACTGCGGTGGAGGCCCGGGCCCCAATTCCTTCGACATGCTTAGCCAGCTCGAGCGCTGGGCCGAGCGCGGCGCTGCGCCGGAGCGCATTCTGGCTACGAAGTACCGGGACGACGATCCGCGGCGCGGCGTGCTGCGCACGCGCCCGCTGTGCGCGTACCCGGGTTCGGCGCATTACCGGGGATCGGGCAATACCGACGACGCGCGCAATTTCACGTGCGGGTTGTCCGGACGCCAACAGAACGTGGCCACGCCCCCCGGCGGGAGCTGATAGCGGAAGCTTCGGCCCGCGGGGCCCTCGGTGCGCACCGAGAACGCGCGCTCATCGGCCGCGCCATTCAGCACCAGCAGCACCAGCGAGCCGTCATCCGCGTTGCGAAAGGCGACGCTTTGCAATCCGTCGACAGCGGTGCTCGATTCAATCCGCCTGGCGCCCGCACGCACGAAACGGCTCAGGTGCGCGANNCGCGAGGCTGTAGTACTCGACGTTGCGCCTGACCTTGCCGGTGGTCGAGTCGACCGTAATGACGCCGCGGCAATTCCTGCAACCGCCGGCGTGCGGACCGTGGTGTTCATCGAGCGCGAGGTTCCACAGGATCACGCCCTTCGACCAGCCACGCGTCGAGCCGATCATCAGCTGGCCGACGAATTGCTTCAGGGCTTCGCTCCAGCGCGGTGACCAGCCGCCGCCGGAACATTCCGTCAGGTAGGCGTCCTTGTCAGGGTACGCCTCGTGCACCTGTTGCTGCGCCTGCACCTCGCCGTAGTAGCAGTGCCAGGCGACGCCGGCGATATAGCCTGCGGCGGCAGGATTGGCGAGCACCTGCAGCGGCGCCTCGGGCTTGTCCCAGTTGTGGTCCCAGTCGAGGATCAACGGTGCGTGCTTGTGCGCCGCCAGCCGCGGTCCCAGGAATTCGCTGATGAAATGCGCGCGCGACGCGGGATCGAACAGCATGCCCGGATAGTCTTTGGGCTCGAAACCCGGCTCGTTCTGCACCGTCAGCGCATAGATCGGTACGCCGGCCTTCTCGCTGGCGTCCGCGTAATGCAACAGATAGTCGGCGAACATGCCGTAGGCCTCCGGCTTGAGCTTGCCGCTCACCAGGTTGCCCGAGTTCTTCATCCAGCCTGGCGCGCTCCACGGCGAGGCCACCACCTTGAGCTGCGGATTGATCGCGCGCGCGGCGCGCAGCAGCGGAGTCAGCTGCGTGTGATTGGCGTCGAGTGCGAAATGCGCGAGCGTCGGGTCGGTTTCGCCGGGCGGACGATCGTCGAGACTGTAATGCGAAGCCGAGAAATCGGAGGCACCGATCGGCACGCGCACGAAACTCAGGCCGATTCCCGGCGGCGGTCCGAACAATTCGCGCATCAGCGCGTTGCGCCTGGCGGGCGTCAGCCGCTTGGCTATCACGGTTACCGTAGCGTCGGTGACCGCCGCGCCAAAGCCGACCATTTCCTGGTAGCGCGTGTTCTCGTCCACCTCGATCACCAGCGGCTGCAGCGGCTGCACATGCAGCTTCAGGTCGGCATCGCGCGCGAGCTGGCGGGAGCGGTCCGCGGTCGTGACCCAGACCTGCACAGCCGTCGGCGGGAGCGGCGCATGGGCTGGCGCGGGCGCGATCACCGGCGCCGGGACCGGTGCAGGCGCTGTCCGTTCCTGCGGCGCCGGAGAGCTGCGGCAGCCCACCAGCACACAGCAGAGGAGCGCCAAAAGGTGCGTGCCCAGAGCGGCTCCGCGGGGCAGAATATCGCGACGTGTCAGTGGGATCGCGCGGCCGTCAGCTATTGACAGGCCGGGGCTCCCTGAGTAGATTCACCCGCCAACAGTGGAAAGGGTTCCATTATCCGTTCGTGGCTGTTGCAAAAAAAAGACATTGTGCGTTTCGAGTCGAAGATTTTCGGTCGAAAGCTCGTTGTACACAGTGATTTTCTGCTGCAGTGATTCCGGCGATCTGGATTCCTTTCCACCTGCGGGATTCATCGTATAAGGGGGACTACGTGAAGAAGGCTGCCATTCTCTCTCTCAACCCGGCCCGGGACAAGCGCCCGGAACCCAGTGTCAATTATCAGATCGTCGCGGCAGTGGCTGCGGCCATCGTCGGCTCCACCCCGCTTGCTCACGCGCAGACCGCAGCCGCTGCGACTGCTGCGCCGATTGAAGAGGTCGTGGTAACGGGCATTCGGGGCAGCATCCAATCGGCCATCGCCAAGAAGGAGAAATCCGATGACATCATCGAGACGATCTCCGCGGAAGATCTCGGAAAACTGCCGGATCTCAGCATCGCCGACAGTCTGGCGCGCGTGCCTGGTCTCGCGGCGCAGCGCTCCGATGGCCGCTCCAACTACATTTCGATTCGCGGCTTCGCTTCTGATTTCAGCGGCACCACGCTGAGCGGCCGCGAGCAGGCCTCGACCGGCGAGAACCGCGGCGTCGAATTCGACCAGTACCCGTCGGAATTGATCAACGCGGTGCAGATCTACAAGACTCCCGATGCGAGCCTGATCGGCCAGGGCTTGGCGGGCACCGTCAATCTGGAAACCATCAAGCCGCTCAGTGCCAAGGGCGGCCTGCAGATGGCCATCAACGCACGCGGTGAACACAACACCAACGGCGATCTGAATCCCGGCCACGGCGTCGGCACTTCAGGCAACCGCCTGAGTTTCTCGGTGGTCGATCAGTTCCTCGACCACACGCTCGGCGTGGCCTTCGGCGTCGCGCGGCTCGATTCACCGGTGCAGGAAAAGCAGTACCAGGCCTGGTGGTGGGGCGCGAACAATGGACCTCCCGGCAGCAACACATTCCAGGGTCAGGGCTGGGCCGGCCCTGTTGCCGGTGATCCCGACCTCGCGTTGAGCCAGGAGGGCATGCAGGTCCGCGCGAAGTCCGAGAGTCAGATTCGCGACGGCCTTATGGGCGTGCTCGAGTGGGCGCCGAACGAC
>PMNQ01000181.1 GCA_003162555.1 Gammaproteobacteria bacterium
TCGTCGAGCAGCAGCAGGTCGGAGCGGCACATGAGCGCGCGCGCCACATTGATCCGCACGCGCCAGCCGCCCGAGAAACTGCGGATCGGCCGTTCATCCTCGGTGTGATCGAAGCCCAGGCCATGCATGAGCTGTGCGGCCCGTGCGCGCGCGTCGTAACCGCCCACCTCGGCATAGCGCGCGTACAGCGTGCCCAGGCGCGCACCGTCGTCGCGCTCGGTGGCCAGGGCGATGTCCGCCTCGATCGTGCGCAGCTCGGCGTCGCCGTCGAGCACGAACTCGATCGCCNNCAGGCGCGGCCCGCGGCGGACCGCTATGTCAGTGAAGTTCAGCATGATCCGCCAGTTTGCCATGGCCACGGGCAGCGCGCGGCTCAAGCAGGCCGGCCAGTTTCCAAATCTGGCACCATAAGCCTTCTGAATCTGGCTCTATAGTTGCCCGGCAACTCCTGTCACTTTGACCACCGGGCTGGCACCAGCCGGCCGTGTGCCCTGGGGGAAATATTGACTCTGTTTGGCATCGCGGGCCTGCAGCTCGAGCTGCGCAATGGCGACAACCTCGACCAGCTGGATGCAGAACTGGATCTGCTGCGGCGGCGCCTGCCATGGGTATCCATGGCGGTCATTGGCGAGCTCGCGGCCTTCGGCCCCAACCCGGTCCATGCCCAGCCACTCCCCGGCCCGGCGGAAGCGCGCTTGTGCGCGGCTGCGAAGCGCAACCAGCTGTGGCTGGTGCCAGGCACGCTGTTCGAGAAAAGTGGCAGCCAGGTATTCAACACTGCGCCAGTCATCAATCCGGAAGGCACTGTGGTGGCGCGCTACCGCAAGATGTTTCCGTTTCTGCCGTATGAAAAAGGCGTCACGCCGGGAGCGGATTTCGTCACCTTCGATGTGCCCGGAGTGGGACGCTTCGGGGTCTCGATCTGTTACGACATGTGGTTCATGGAAACTACGCGCAACCTCGCGTGGCTCGGCGCCGAAGTCGTGCTGCATCCCTCGATGACCACCACCATCGACCGCGATGCGGAATTGGCCATCGGCCGCGCCAACGCCATGGTCAACCAGTGCTATTTTCTCGACATGAATGTCGCCGGTGAACTCGGCAACGGTCGCTCGGCGATCTTCGGCCCGGGCGGCGAAGTCATCTGCACCGCAGGCGCCGGACGCGAAGTGCTGGCGGTCGAACTCGACCTGCAGGCCGTGCGCAATGCGCGCACCCGCGGCTGGCTCGGCCTGGTGCAGCCGCTCAAGAGCTTCCGCGACAGCGTGGTAGCGCTGCCCGCGCATGCGCCCGGCGCACGCCACTCCGCGTATCTCGATTCACTTGGTCCGTTAACGATGCCCACACGCCACGGGGGATTGCCGACATGAGTTACGCAGCAGCTGAGAACCTCAACAAGGCCTGGCGCCTGACGCCGATCGGCGCCGCGGTGGCTGGCCTGCTCTACGGCGCTACGCTGGCGCCGCCGGTGCTGGCGCAGGCGGCGCCCGCCAGCGCCGCTGCCGAATCCAGCCTTGAGGAGATCGTCGTCACCGCGACGCGGCGCAGCACCGGAACGGTAGATGTACCGTTCAACATTTCCGCGGTCAGCGGCGCGCAGATCGAAGCGCAGAATCTTTCCAATCCGGTCGACCTGTTGCGCACCGTGCCTGGCGTATCGGTGGTCGATCGCGGCATCCGCAATTCCGGCGTGGTTAACAACGTGCGCATCCGCGGCATCAACTCGGACGCGGCGACGCTGGGAGACTACGTGGTGGCGGGCGCCGCCGCAGTTTCGAGCTACGTAAACGACACGCCTATCTTCGCGAATTTCCAGCTGCAGGATGTCGACCGCGTCGAAGTGCTGCGTGGCCCGCAGGGCACGCTGTATGGCCGCGGGTCGATGGGCGGCACAGTGCGCTACCTGCTGCGCGAGCCGGTGCTGGGCCAGACCTCGGGCAACGTCGAAGCCGGCATTTCCTCGACCACTGGCTCGAGCGGCATGAACTGGACCACTGCTGGCACGCTGAACTTTCCGCTGGGCGACACGGCGGCCATGAGGTTCAACTACAGCCATCTGGATGATGCCGGCGTGGTCGACTACCCGAACCTGTATGTGCTCGACCCCAACGGCATCCCGGTGGCACCGAATGGCGTACTCGACCCGGCGGCGCAGTACACCTCGAAGAAGGACGCCGACTGGGCGAAGATCGACTACATGCGTCTCGCCACCGCGTGGCAGCTCACCGACGCGGCCAAGCTGGTCTTCTCGGTGGTACACCAGACGGACAATACCGGCGGCCGCCGGCAAATCACTGCACCCGGTACCGTCAATAACGCCACCGGCGGCGTGTACGGTGACTATGAGCAGGGCGCCGTGATGCTCGAGCCTTCGGCGCGCAAAGTGTCGGTGGTCAGCCTTGAGGGCACCTTCGATCTGGGCTTCGCCACGCTGACTTCAAGCAGCTCGTACACCGACCACACTGGCAACAGCACCAACGACAACTCCGGCCTGTACGCCAAAGGCTGGCCATTCCTGTACGATTTCTACCCGCGCCTGATGGCGCAGAAATACCGGGATTATTCTGACCGGAGCGTCGCGCAGGAACTGCGGCTGGTCTCAAACAGCAAGGGCGCGCTCGACTACATTGCCGGCCTGTACTACGAACGCGAGCAGCTGCATTCGGGCGAGACGGACTGGGTGCGCGGATTCTCGCAGTGGTTCGCCGCTCAGGATGCTGTGACCCCCGGCTTCGGCTCCTACTACGATCCGGTGGCGCCCACCAGCGATCGGGACTTCCTGTACGAACGCGGCGAGCAGTTCACCGAGACCGCGGTGTTCGGCGAGCTGACCTATCACATCACGCCAACCTTCCAGATCACCGGCGGAGTCCGCTGGTTCCAGGACAAGGACTCCAACCAGGTTTCCGTTGGCCCAGATCTGCCCACACGCGTCGGCATATCCTCGCCCTCGACGCCTGACATCACCAAGAGCAAGGGCATCTTCAAGTTCAACACATCCTGGCACTTCACGCCGCAGGACAACCTGTACTTCACGGCCTCGCAGGGCTACCGGCGCGGCGGCGTCAACGACATCCCGACCACGGGCTTTGTTGGCGAGAATCCGGGCTGGCTCAACTTCGGCCCCGACACGCTCAACAACTACGAGTTTGGCGTTAAGGGCGCTCACGGCTCCTACAGCTTCAATGCTTCGCTGTTCCTGATCGACTGGAAGGACATCCAGCTCAACACGGCAACGCCCGTCTGGGGTTACTACGTAACAGCCAACGCCGGCAAGGCGCGTTCGCAGGGCGTGGAGCTGGAATTCCGCGGCAAGCTGACGCAGGCGCTGAGCTACGGCATCGGCTATGCCTATACGGATGCGAAGCTCAATCAGGATGCGGTCCGACCGTACGCGATCTCGCCCAACCCTCCGGCGCTGATTGCACCGAGCGGCACCCGCTTGCCGGCTGCGCCGACCAGCGTCATCAATGCCTCGCTCGACTACACCTTCGCGCTGCACGATGGCCACACTCTCGTACCGCACGTCGACGCTTACTACCAGAGCGGCACCTTCAACCGGCTGGCAACCACGCCGGCGGCGGCAATTCCGCTTGATGCGTACACACTGTGGAATGCATCGCTGGCGCTCAACGCCAGCAAGTGGAGCCTGATCCTGCAGGTGCGCAATCTGAGCAACGCCAAGGCCATATCGGGCGTGTTCACCGAAGCGCAGTTCGGCAGCGCGCCGGCCGATGGTTTCGCGGGCAACACCAGCCGCGAGCTGATCACGACGCCGCGTACGATCGGACTGATCGCCAAGTACCGCTTCTGATTGGTGCTAGGCAGTGGCCAGCGTCCTGTTCAGTGAAGCCCAGCGTCTCATTGAAACAGGACGCTTTGCCGCGGCGGCGCGCTCGGCGCGTACGCTGCTCGCCGACGAGCCGCGGCTGACTGAAGGTTGGCTGCTGCTGGCACTGGCAGAACAGCGCCAGCAGCGGTTCGATGCGATGCTCGCGGCACTGCGCACGGCGACGCGGCTGCAGCCGACCAACGCGACCGTGTTGCTCAAGTTTCGCGAAGCGCAGCTCTATTGCGGCCTCGGCGCCGAGGCGCGCACCGGACTCGCCGCGCTCGAGCGTGGTGCACAACAGGATGCACGATTGCTCACCGCGATCGCCAACCTGTACGCGGCCGCCGGTGCGCACGCAGACCGGCTGCGCTGCGCGCTGCGGGCGCTGGAACTGGCCCCGACCGAGCGCTCGCTGCTGGCGAACGCGGCGGCGGCCGAGACCGCCTGCGGCCTGATCGAAGCGGCCGAGACGCACCTGGACCAGCTGCTGGCGCAGCACCCACAGGACTACGGCTCGCACTACCGGCGCAGCGTGCTGCGCCGGCAGAGCCCGGAGCGCAATCATGTGCGCGAGATGAGCGCGCGGCTGGCGGCCCTGCCAGTCGAATCCACGGACATCGTGCCACTGTGCTTCGCGCTGGCGAAGGAGTACGAAGATCTGGGCGATTTTCTGCAGGCCGGCGCTTTCCTAAAGCGCGGCGCAGCGCAGCGCCGGCGCAACCTGTCCTACGGCGTTGCCGACGACGAGCATGCGCTGCAGGTCATCATCGAGCAGTTCAGCGCAGCACGGCTGGCGACTCTGTCGGGAGCGGGCAAACCTGCAGCCGCGGACGAGCGTGGCGCAGCGGCAATCTTCGTCATGGGTCTGCCACGAAGCGGTACCACGCTGGTCGATCGCATGCTCAGCAACCACTCGGCCGTGCAGAGCCTGGGCGAGATCAACGACCTGGCCTACGCCATCACCGGACAGGCCTATGCTTCCATGG
Source organism: Gammaproteobacteria bacterium (assembly GCA_003162555.1). Lineage (GTDB taxonomy): Bacteria > Pseudomonadota > Gammaproteobacteria > Steroidobacterales > Steroidobacteraceae > FEN-1191. The sequence goes on from PMNQ01000181.1 coordinate 4,819, forward strand.
ATGCGGATGCGGCGCCGCCGGCGCGCACCGAACTCATCCGGCGCGCAGCGCACCTTGATCCGGCGACGCTGGGCGATGATTACCTGCGCCGAGTCGCCGGCTATGCGCGCACCCGTCCGCGCTTCATCGACAAGACGCCGTGGAATTTCCTGTACCTGGGGCTGATTGCGCACGCACTGCCTGGCGCGCGCATCATCCACCTGCGCCGCGATCCGCTCGACAGCTGCTTTGCGCTCTACAAGACGCTGTTCCGCGACGGCTCGCCCTATTCCTACGATCTGCAGGACCTGGCACGTTACTACCTCGCCTACCACCGGCTCATGGAACATTGGCGCCAGGTGCTGCCGGGACGATTCCTCGACCTCGACTACGAACGCGTTGTGCGCTCGCACCCCGAGGCCACGCGCGAATTGCTCGACTGGTGCGGACTGCCGTTCGAGGCGCAGTGCCTCGAGTTCCACCTCAACACGGCGCCGGCCGCGACTGCAAGCGCGGCGCAGGTGCGCGAACCGCTCCACGCGCGCTCGATCGGCAACTGGCGGCATTACGCGGCGCAGCTCGGCCCGCTGATCGAAGCGCTACGCGCCGGCGGACTTGCGGTCGGCGATTGCTAGGTGAGCATCAAGCCGGTCAAGGCGTGCGGCCGGCAGGAGCGCCGCGACCGCGCAGGCAATGATCACCACAGTCGCGACGTCGATCAGCAGCCCATAACGGTCAGCGCCCAGCAACAGCGAGCCCACGAACGGCCCGCTCGCCAGTCCCATTTTCGAAGCAAAACCGCCGAGTGCCGCGGCGCGCCCCGAAGTATCACAGCGCGCACACATGCCGAGCAGGTGTGGAATCACGAACGCCCAGGTAATGCCGGTGCCGGCGTTGGCGAGCGCGTAAATCACGGGATTGGCGGAGCCGTGCAGCACGTACATGCCCAGTGCGGTCAGCAGCAGCGCCGCGGTCAGCATGCGCGCCCGGCCATAGCGCGTGCCGAACACCACCACCAGCACCGAGCCGAGCATGCCCACCCAGGTCGACACGCCGACCACGATCTCGGAATGCAGCGGGTCGAGCGCGTAGTGACGCGCCAGGCCGATGATGTACGAGAACAGCAGCATGTTGGAGAACTGGAACAGGAACACCGACAACAACGCCATCGCCAGTATCAGCATGCCGGCGGGCACGCGTGCCGCGGCCCGGCTCGCGGCCGCTGCGGCGGCAGCGCCAGCGGCGCCGCTGGTAATCGCGGCGGGACGCGGGTACGGCGCCAGGAACGGCAGCATGGCCAGCGTGATCAGACTGAATCCGGCCAACGCCGCGAACAGCGCCGCGGTGCCGAACACCGGCACCAGCCGCGGCAGCACCATCACGCCGAGGCCGCCGAGCCCTCCCTGCACGACCAGCAACACGCCGAAGGTGCGCTCCGGCTGCGCGGTGCGCGCGATCACGGAAAAGGAGAAACCGACCAGGCAGCCGCCGACCGTGCCGTGCAACGCGCGTATCGCCAGCAGTGCCGTGCTGCCGCTGACGAACATGCTCGCCACATCGATGCCGATGAGCATGATCAACAGCGCCAGCGCGGCACGCCGCCAGGGCCAGTGTGTCACCAGCGCCGATGCGAGCAGCGCGCCCACCGCGGCGCCATAGACATTGGCGGCGCCAATCCGGCCGGCGACGGCGGCCGTGAAATGCAATCCGGTCTGCAATCCCTCGACGATCGCCGGCATGATGTTGACGTACATGAACCCGGCGGTCGCGAGACACGACAGCAGCGCGGCGGCGAGCAGGCCGTCGGGGGCGGCGCGGGGCCGGTTGGCGTACAGGTTCATCGGCATGCAGTGCGGCCTCCCTTCGAACCAGCTTGGCAGGCGCTTAGGGCTGGCTATAGGTCCAGTCGCGGGCCCACCATGGGTCCAGTCATACTGGCACTATGAAGGCGCCCCGCTTCGGCTTCAGCATCGCCGTCGACCGGCACGGTCCGTTGAGCCTGCAGCAGCAGGTGCGGCAGCGAATCATCGACGCCCTGAGCCACGGCGTGCTGCGCCCGGGGCGCCGCCTGCCCTCAACCCGCCTGCTGGCAACACAGACCGGTCTGTCGCGCAATACGATAACACTGGCTTACGACGCGCTGCTGGCCGAAGGACACCTGGAGAGCCGCGCGCGCAGTGGCATTTACGTACCGGCCAAGGCGCCGGTCGAGCGCGTGACGACCGGCCGCCGCGGCTTGCGCCGCGCCGCGGCGCCAGGCGAACGCGGTTCGGCGCCAAAAGAAGAACCCGGCTTTCGCGTGCCGCCGAACTGGCTGCAGTATCCACATCCATTCATCGACGGTTGCATCGAGCCCGAACTGCTGCCTATAGAAGGCTGGCGCGAGGCTTTGCGGCTGTCGTTTTCCAAGCAGGATCTGCTGCGCTGGGGCACGACTGGCGGGGATTCCGACGACGCGCGCTTCGTCGACGAGCTGCGCACCAAGGTGCTGCCATCCTGGGGCCTGGATGCGGGACCCGATGAAGTGCTCGGCACGGTCTCGATACAGCAGGCGCTGCACCTGGTCATGAGCGCGCTCATCGAACGCGGTACTCCCGTGGTATTCGATTCTGGCATCGACGGCGAAGTGCAGCGGCAGGCGCTCGCGCGCGGCGCGACGCTGGCGCCTTTGCGCTGGGAAGGGTCGGGTGCCAAGCTCACCGCGCCGCTGCCGCGCGGCGCCGTGCTGCTGGTCGGCTCGCGCCGCGCCACACCGGGCACGATCCGCAGCCGTGAGCGCGCCGCAGCGCTCCTGCATGGCGCGGTGGAGAGCCACGCGACGATCATCGAGTGCGTCCACGGCGCCGACCTGCTCGAGCCGGCGCACGAGACGATCACATTGCGGAGCCTGGCGCGCGGCGAGCATGTCGTCTCGGTCGGCGGCCTGGCGGCGGTAACCGCACTGGGCACCGCGCCCGGCGTGGTGCACGGCGACGCGCGGCTGATCGAGCAGATCCGCGCGCTGCGGCGCCACTCCGGCGCCGAGTTTCCGGGTGGCATGCAGCGCGCCTGGGCCTATTTCATCGGCCTCGGCCACTACGCCGGCGCTCTGGCGCGCGCCAACGTGCGGCTGCTCGAGCGGCGCACGGCACTGCGCGACGCACTGAACCACTACCTGCACCGCTTCGTGCGCATCGAGACGCGCCCCGGCTCGAGCGCCTACTGGATCAGCGGCGGCCCGCAGTGGAACGCCGCGCAGGTGGCACGCGCCGCCGCCAACGTCGGCGTGCTGATCGAGCCGATCTCGGCCGCCGGCGAGAGCGCGCAGTTCTGCATGGGCGTTACCAGCATTCGCACCGAACGGATCCGCGCGGGCGTGCAGGAGCTGGCGCGCATCGTGCGCGCCGATCCAAAACTGGGCTCGCGCACGCTGCGCGAGGAGACGG
>PMNQ01000149.1 GCA_003162555.1 Gammaproteobacteria bacterium
GCTCGGGACGCGCGATCCTGGCGCTGCGCGAGGGCTACCGGAGCGATCTGCGCGAGGTGAAGGCGGTCACTGCGATGCGCTACGTGCGCTTCCACAACATCCTGCATGACGAAGTCGGCGTCTACGACGAGGATGAACACGGCAATCCGCTCTACAACTTTTCTTACGTCGACCAGATCTACGATGGCCTGCTGAACAACGGCGTGCGTCCCTTCGTCGAGATCAGCTTCATGCCGAAGAAACTCGCNNTGGTACTTCGAGGTCTGGAACGAACCCAACATCGATTTCTGGAGCGGTGAACCGAAGCAGGCCACTTACTTCGAGCTCTACGACCACACCGCACGCGCGCTCAAGGCTGTGAGCGCGCGATTGCGCGTAGGAGGCCCGGCCTCATCTTCGGCGCATTGGGTCGACGATTTCCTGCGTCACGCCGATGCGGAAGACGTGCCGGTTGATTTTGTGTCCAGCCACGGCTACGCCGACGACAGCGTCGAGGATCTGTTCGGCACGCACGAAGACATTCCCGTCGACCAGCGTGTGTGCCGCGCGATTGCCAAAGTGCACGACCAGATTGCGAATTCTGCGTACCCGGGCCTGCCGCTCATGTGGACCGAGTGGAACGTGCCCTCCTTCGGTCACCTCAAGGCGCGTGACTCTGCCTACGTCGGCGCTGGCCTGGCCGATGACATCGCGCAGTGCGACGGGCTGGTGGACGAGATGTCCTTCTGGACCTTCAGCGATGTGTTCGAGGAAAACGGTCCCGGCCGCGAGCCCTTCACCGGTTCGTTCGGATTGATGGGACTCGATGGCATACGTAAGCCCAGTTACACCGCATTCGCCCTGCTTCACAAACTCGGTGATGAGCGTTTCGCGTCAAAGGATCCCGGCACGCTGGTGACACGGCGCAAGGATGGATCAATCGTGATCGCGCTGTGGAACCTGGTCGACCCCGGCACGGCCGGCGGCGAGCGCGCGCGCGCGCTGAGCTTTCACGGCCTGCAACCGGGCGCGACGCTGCGCGTGACACGCATCGATGACCAGCACGCGAGTTCGCTCGCGGTGTACGAATCCATGGGCCGGCCGCGCTACCCGAGCATGGCGCAGGTCGCAGAGCTCAATCTCGCCGCTGAATTGCCCACTGCGCGTACCGTGACACTGCCAGCAGACAACACACTGCGGCTCGACCTCCCCCCGAATGGACTGGTGCTGCTGGAGACTGCGAGCGATCAGTCCAGGGCCAGACGCGCCACCACCGGCAAGTGATCGGAGGGAAAGCGGGCGTTATAGGAATCGGTCAGTGCGGCGTAGCGCAGCACCTGCCAGCGCGGTCCGAGAAATATGTAGTCGATGCGGTCCTTGAGGGGCGCATCGAGCTTGAAATCGTTGAACGTGCCGACCGGTCCGTACGGCGGCGTCTGCGAAACCTGGCGCGCGTCGCGCAATACGGCCGACATGATGCCGATGGGTTCCGAGTCCGGCGTGGCGTTGAAATCACCGAGGCAGAGCACCGGACTGTCGCCGGCAATCTCGTGCATCTTGGGCAGCATCAGGTGTGCCGACTCGCGCCGCGCGATCACGCCCTGGTGATCGAAGTGCACGGAGAACACGAAGAACTCCTGTCTTGAATAGCGCTCGCGCAGCCTCGCCCAGCTGGAGATGCGATTGCAGCAGGTGGCGTCCCAGCCTTTGCCGGGCACTCCCGGCGTCTCGCTGAGCCAGAAGTCGCCGTTTGCCAGAAGCGCGAAACGCTCGGTGCGGTAGAAAATTGCCGAATGCTCGCCCGCGCGTTTGCCATCATCGCGCCCGACGCCCACGTAGGCGAATCCAGGCATCGCGGCCAGGTCTTCGACCTGATCCATCAGCGCTTCCTGCGTGCCCAGCAGGTCGATCTGGTGATACGCGATCAACGCACGAACGTGATCTCTGCGCTCAGGCCATGCGTTGGGGCCGTCGTCAGCCGTATTCAGGCGCAGGTTGTAAGTGGCAGCGTTGAATTCCATGTGCGCATGCGCGGTTCCGCCCAGACAAGCCAACATGCCTGCGAGTACGAGGGCGCGGCTCCAAGTGTATGGTTTCCACAACATGATTGTTCTTGGCTTTGAATTTGCACCATAATAGCGCCTCGGCGCGATTACATGAATCCAACAAGCGCTGCCGCACGTGCAAGATCAATGGGGAGACAGAGATGAAGAGCAACAAGAGTTTGCGTGGACTGCAATGGACCGCCGTGTCACTACTGCTGGGCTGGGGGGCCCAGGCTCAGCAAGCGACCGCGCCAGCCAAGGGCGTTGGGCTCGAAGAAATCGTCGTCACGGCGACCAAACGCGAGGCTTCGCTTCACGATGTGCCTTTCTCGGTCGCTGCGGTCACCGCCGATCAGATCCGCGCCAGCGGCGCCGGCAATGTCGTCGAACTGGCGCGCAACGTGGCCGGCCTCACGATCACCGATCTGGGACCGGGCCAGAGCCAGATCGCGATCCGTGGCGTCAGCGCCGGACAGGTCATACGCGACCAGCCAGGCGTCAAGCCGCAGGTCGGCGTGTACCTGGATGAAACGCCGATTTCGGTCGCCCTCTTCACGCCAGACCTCGACCTCTTCGACCTGGACCGCTTCGAAGTCCTGCGCGGCCCGCAGGGCACGCTGTTCGGTTCGGGCTCGATCGCGGGCACACTGCGCTACATCACCGCGCAACCGAAGCTCAACGTCACGGAAGGATCCTTTGAAGTGGGTGCTTCGACCGTGGCCAATGGCGGCACTGGCGGCGACATCAAGGGCGCGATCAATCTGCCGGCCGGCAACACGACGGCTGTGCGCCTGGTGGGCTACCACGACGAGCTGCCCGGCTTCATCACCGCTTACGGCCCGAACGGCAGCGTCGAGAAGGCCGCGAACAGCGGCACCAAGGACGGCGTCCGCCTCGCACTGACGTGGAAGCCGAATGACGCGCTGACCGTAACGCCGCGCCTGGTCTATCAGAAACTGAAGACCGACGGCTACCCGCGCATCGACGTATATAACATCCTCGCGAATCCCTACACGACGACGGAGCCGGCCATCAATCTCGGCGATCGCGGCCAGTACCGCAATTTCCGTGAAGGCATAGACGATGACTTCAAGCTCGGCGATCTCAAGCTCACCGCCGACGTCGGCGTTGCCACGCTGACCTCCGTGACCTCATACACCGACCGCAAGATTACTGTGCTGCGCGATGCGAGCCAGCTGACCGGCAGCGTGACCTACCAGTTCGGTGGCACCTCCGCCGACGTGCGCACAAACTCGCCGCTGTACGATCGCCACCATCTGAAGGCACTGAGCCAGGAATTGCGCCTCGCCTCGAATGGCAACGGCGCGCTGCAGTGGCTCGGCGGCATTTACTTCGAGCACCTCAAACGCGATTACGGCCAGGACCTGCCCACCCCGGGGTATGACGCCATCATCGAACGGCTCACTAATAACAACCCGGGATACACAAGCGCCGCGAACGGCGCGCCGGCCGATACGCCCTTCTTCTCCGACCTGCACTACAACTTCACGCAGTACGCAGCCTTCGGGGAAATGACTTACAAGTTCAACAAGGTGACGTCGTTGACAGCCGGCGCGCGCTGGTTCCGGTTCGATGAAGACCGCACACTGTATTTCGGCGGTCTGTTCTCCGCTCCCACAGGTCCGACGCCGATCCCGGGTTCAACTTCGTCGAATGGCCTGGCGCCTCGCGCGATCCTGTCGTTCGAGACTTCTGACGACATCAAGATCAACGTGGAGGCCTCGCGCGGCTTCCGACTGGGTGGCATTAACGACCCATTGAACGCACCACTATGCGAAGCGCCCGATCTCGCCAGCTTCGGCGGGCACCCGGACTGGAAGGACGAGAAGGCATGGAACTACGAAGTCGGCGCCAAGATGCGCTTCAACGATCGACGCGTGACCTTCAACGTCGCCGCGTTCTACTCCGACATCACCGACCTGCAGGTTCCTGCCGACGCCGGCAGCTGCTCCTCACGCGTGGTCTTCAACGTACCGAAGGCACGCAGCGAGGGCATTGAGGCCGAGCTGTTTGCACGTCCGAACGCGAACTGGGATTTCGGCCTCTCGGCCACCTACGCTGACGCCAAGCTGCAATCGTCCGTGCTTGACTCCGCCGGTGCGCCCATCGCCGGCATGGTCTCGGGTGCCCGCATGCCTACCGCGCCGAAGCTTCAGGCCGTGGCCAGTGTCGGCTTTACGTTGCCGGCAGCCTTCGCCAACAAGTGGGACTTCTACTCGAACTTGGTTGGCCAGTACGTCGGCGATTCGTACACGCAGATCGGCGACGAGGTGCCTGGGTTTGGTACCGTGAACGGCACAGCGTTTTTCCACTTCGGCAATCCGTCGGTCAACGGGTTCACGTTTGATCCAAAGCTCCCCGCGTACCAGATCGTCAACCTGCGCGCAGGAATCCGCGCTTCCGGCTGGGATGTCGGCGCCTACGTCAACAACGTGACGGACGAGATCGCCTACCTGTCACTCGATCGCGAGCGGGGCCGTCGCGCCCGTGTCGGCTTCCTGACCAATCAGCCGCGCACCTTCGGTGTGTCGATCCAGAGGAAGTTCTGACCGATCACCGCTTTGCCGGACTGACGAAACATGGGCCGCGCCTCACTCGGGGCGCGGCCCTTTTTTTGGCAACGTGCAATCTGGTAGCGTGAGCACGTGAAGAAACCGGACTTCTGGTCCTCTGCGACTGCCTTCTACATCAGCGCGGTTGGCGCTGCGGTGGGCTTGGGCAGCATCTGGCGCTTTCCGTATCTGGCCGGCACCAGCGGCGGCGGCGCGTTCATCCTCATCTTCACGCTGGCGTTGCTGCTGATCGCGGTGCCGTTGCTGGTTGCGGAATTCGCTATTGGCCGGCAGGCCCGCTGCAATGCGCCGCGCGCGGCCGGCGTCGTGGCCGAACAATCCGGACTCTCGCGCCGCTGGAGCGCGATCGGTGTATTGGGAAGCATAGCCGCGTTCTGGATCGCCTCGTACTACACGGTCATCGCCGGCTGGGTGCTCGCCTACGCCTGGAAATGCGCGCGCGGCCAGCTCGATCACCAGAGCCATGCGGCCGTCGCGGCGCTCCGTCAGGCGTTCCTCGCCGATCCGGTGCAGATGGCCGCGTGGCATCTGGCCTTTCTCGCCTGCGTGGCACTGGTATCGGCGCGCGGCGTAAACCGCGGCATCGAACTCGCGAACCGGATCCGCGCTCCGGCGCTGCTTATCCTGTTGTGCATACTCGTCGGCTACTCGCTGCAGGTCGGCGATGTGCGGCGGGGTCTCGAGTTTGCGTTCGGACTGCACTGGGCGCAGGTGTCGCCGCAGGTGGTGCTGGCGGCCATCGGCCAGGCGTTCTTTGCGACCGGCGTGGGCATGGCGATGATGATCGCCTACGGCCAGTACGTGTCCGCTGGTACCTCGCTGCTGCGCTCGGCCCTGATCGTCGCGGGCTCGATCCTGCTGGTCTCGTTGCTCGCTTCGCTGCTGGTGTTCCCGCTGGTGTTTCGCTACGGCATGAATCCCGCGCAGGGCATCACACTGGTGTTCGACGTGTTGCCGACCGTGTTCGCGGAAATGCCCGGCGGTCGGCTGCTGGGTACGCTGTTCTTCGTATTGCTCGTGTTCGCAGCGTTCACGCCGACAATCGCGATCCTTGAACCGATCATTGCCTGGCTGATCGAGCGCTGGCACCTGATGCGCGGCGTCGCAGTCTTCACCACGGCAGTGGCTGCTTGGCTCCTCGGGCTCGCCTCGATGTTGTCATTTAACTTGTGGTCTCACCACTATCCACTTGATTTTGTTAGCCGTTATTCCGGACAAACAGTGTTCGACATCAGCGACGATATTGCCTCGAACATGCTCCTGCCCGTGGGCGCGCTGCTGACGAGCGTGTTCGTCGGCTGGCTGGTAGCACGCCCGATCGTGGCGACGCAGATGCAGGAGAGTGGCGATAGCGCACGCACACTGTGCATCGCCCTGTTGCGTTACCTGTGCCCGATCGCGATCGCGATCGTTCTGGTCACGGCGCTGTTCTAAAGCGTTCAGGCCCGCTGCAACCAAGCGTCCACAGCAGCAACATCGGCCAGCACATCGAACAATCCGCGCTGCGTACGATCGGCAAAACCCTCATCGATGCATTGTGCGAGCAGCGTTACGAAGGGGTCGTAGAAGTGCAGCACGTTGACGACCGCGATCGGATGTTCGAGGAAGCCGAGCCGCTTCATCGTCAGGGCTTCGAGCAATTCATCCAGCGTGCCGGTACCGCCCGGCAGCGCGATGATCGCATCGCTGCGCGCGAACATGCGCAGCTTGCGTGAAGCCAGGTCGTCAGTGATCTCGAGGTCGGTCAGTTTCTGATGCGGGCGTTCGTTGGAGATCAGCTGCTTGGGCACCACGCCTGTAACCCGGCCGCCAACGGCGAGCGCGGCATCGGCGAGCGCGCCCATGCAGCCTGAGCTGCTGCCACCGTAAACCACTTCGCATTCGCCGCGTGCGAGCAGCTCGCCCAGCGCCGCGGCCGCTGCCGCAAACCCGGGTGCTGCGCCAGCGGCAGCACCGCACAACACACAGACGCGACGCAACTTCATTTGCCGTCAATCATCGCAGAACTTGGTATTCTGAGCGAACGGGAGAGACAGCCGATGAGCGTCACGCCACTGAACCTGCAGCGCTGGATTGCCGAGCACGCGCATCTGCTGCGTCCGCCCGTGTGCAACCAGCAGATCTGGGAAGGCACGGATTTCATCGTGCAGGTGGTCGGCGGGCCGAACCGGCGGCTCGATTTTCACGATGACCCTTACGAGGAATTCTTCTACCAGCTGCGCGGCAATATTCAACTGCGCACCATGCAGGACGGCGTGCCCGGCGAGCTGCACCTGCACGAAGGCGACGTGACGCTGATCCCACCTCACTTCCGGCACTCGCCACAGCGGCCTGAGGCCGGCAGCATCGGCCTGGTGGTCGAACGGCAGCGGCCCGCCGGCGTGCTGGATGGCTTCGAGTGGTATTGCCTGAACTGCCACGCGCTCGTGCATCGCGTGGAAGTGCAACTCACCAGCATCGTGAAGGATCTGCCACCGTTGTTTGAGCGCTTCTATGCGAGCGAGTCGCTGCGGCGCTGCAAAGCCTGCGGCACCGTGCATCCGGGCCGCGCCACAGCCTAGCGACAGGGGATTTAATGTGCAGCGGGCAACGCGGCGGCTGCCGGCTGAATCCATGCGCTCAGAATCCTGCCGTCCGGCGCAATAAATATTCCGCACTGCATTGTGCCGTTGGCCAGCGTCACGTCATACACATCGAGGCCATCGGACTCCACGTGGTTGAGCGTGAGGGATTTTATGGCGCCCAGTTTGCTGATGTCGGCTTGAATCATGGGCAACTGCTCCCGGGTGGCGTCGGCCAACTCAGTGGACATCAGGTCATAGTTGGGCGCACCGCGCGCGAGTTCCTCGAGACTGCGCTTTAGTGCCTCGGCGCCGCCCGGCAAAGGCTTGCTGCGAAACTTCAGGAGATGTGCCTCTACAGACGGCTCTACGTCGGCCTGTGTGCTCAGCCCGGCCTTGACCAAAGCCGCAGTGGCGCCGCCACTTTTCCCCACGATTTCCAGCATGACCGTTCGAAACGCCTGCTGCTCTTGCACCGTAACATCGGGCGCAACACCCGCGCCTTCCCAGCTGGTCTTTGTAACGGGGTTTTCCGCCCGCCCGCTGGGAATGAAGACGCCAAAGCGATCATCGATCAGCATGTCGCCGCCGGGATTGGCTCCCCCTCCTGTCGTTTCACCAAACAACTTCGCCCGCTTCTGCACCTTCAGGTCATTGACGAACTCCTCGCCACCCGAAAAGGTCCGGCTACTCGTGAGCACGAACACGGGCTTCAGGTAGGTCGTCGCCACCGGCTTGGTCCAGAATTCCGTGGTGATGAAATCGTTCGTACCGGGTTTGCGATAGATGAGATCGTTGATGTGCACCGGCGTTTTGGGATCGAAGAAGAAGCTGCAGAAGTAGGCCACGCTTTCAGGATTGCCGCCCCCGTTATCGCGCATGTCGATAATCAGCGCATCGGTGTTGGCCAGGTCCGCCATGGCCCGGTCCGCGACCCAATTGAATGGTCCCGGTGACGGAAAGCCCAGCAACCTTATGTAGCCGATATTGCCTTTCAGGCGATCGACACGAGCAAAACCGGCGTTTGCTGCCGGCCGTGGCGGCATTTCTGACGGTCGCTCTGCGGTAACCACTGCGAACACACGCATGTGCTTATCACGCGTCACGGACTGTAGATCCGTCGTCAGGCGACGCGCAAAGGCAATGCGATCTGTTATCGCGCCATAGTCCCCCGCTGCCAGTGCGTCAGAAATTTTGGCATTTGCCACTGCGGCACGGTCAGGAAAGACGTAGTTCGCCGCCAACAATGCGCCCAGCTTCTGGATTACCGCTTCCTTTTCGCTTTTATCCAGCGACCCTTCTTGCGCCATCGCGGGACCAAACACCAGTAGCGACATCAACAACTGGCGTGCGAAACGTTTCATGCTGATATCGCCTGCAAGTTGCGCGGCAACGCTTTATTCGTCGAAGCGCAGGTGCTTGACGCTCTTGCCGTGGCGCCGGATCAGGCGCAGGGCCTCGATGCCGATCTGCACGTGTCGCTCGATGAAGGCGTCGGTCACGCGACGGTCCGAGGCTTCGGTCTTCACGCCCTCGGGCACCATCGGCTGGTCGCTCACCAGCAGCAGCGCGCCGGTGGGAATTGAATTCGCGAAGCCGGCCGCGAAGATGGTCGCGGTCTCCATGTCGATGGCCATCGAGCGTGTCTTGCGCAGATAGTCCTTGAACTCTTCGTCGTGTTCCCAGACGCGGCGATTGGTGGTGTAGACGGTGCCGGTCCAGTAATCACAGGCCAGGTCGCGGATGATGGTCGAGATCGCGCGCTGCAGGCTGAAGGCCGGTAGCGCGGGCACTTCCGGCAGCAGATAATCATTCGAGGTGCCCTCGCCGCGGATGGCAGCGATCGGCAGCACCAGGTCACCGAGCTGGTTCTTGCGCTTCAGGCCGCCACACTTGCCGAGGAACAGCACCGCTTTCGGCGCCACGGCCGACAGCAGATCCATCACGGTGGCCGCGTTGGCGCTCCCCATGCCCATGTTGATCATGGTGATGCCATCGCCGGTGACATTGGGCATCGAGCGATCGCGTCCGACGATCGGCGCGTTGACGAGGCGCGCGAACACCTCCAGGTAATTATTGAAATTCGCCAGCAACACGTACGGGCCGAAATCAGCGAGCGCGGTGCCGGTGTAGCGCGGCAGCCAGTTGTCGACGATCTGCTTCTTGCTCTTCATGCACTCAGACCTGTTCGAGCGCCTGGCGCAGGTCTTCGACCAGATCCTGCGCATCCTCGATGCCGACCGAAAGGCGGATCATCGACTCTGATATGCCGAGGCGTTGCCGCACCTCGGCAGGCACACCCGAGTGGGTCATGGCGGCGGGGTGACTGGCGAGACTTTCCGTGCCGCCGAGGCTCACCGCGAGCTTGATCACGCTCAGCGCGTCGAGGCATCGGAACGCCGCCGCCTCCCCTCCCCGCACCTCGAACGAAAACGTCGAGCCGGCGGAGCGGCACTGGCGCTCGAAGACCGCACGACGTTTGTCACCAGGCTCGAGCAGGCCCAGGTAATTGACCGAGCTCACCTTCGGGTGCGTCTTCAGGAAGGCGGCCACCGTGTAAGCGTTGGTGCTGGCTCGCTCCATGCGCAGCTGCAGCGTCTCCATCGAGCGCAGCAGCATCCAGGAGGAATTGGGATCGAGCTGCGTGCCGATTGCGCCGCGCAGCAGCCTGATCGGCAGCATGTGCTCGTGGCTGCCGGATACGCCGCCCGCGACCAGGTCGGAATGCCCACCCACGTATTTGGTCAGCGAGTAGATGTTGAGGTCCGCGCCGCAGTTGAGCGGCTGCTGGTACACAGGGCCGAGCATCGTGTTATCGGTCGCCACCAATGGCCTATAGCCCTGGCGTCGCCCAATTTCGTCGGCGGTGGCGGCCATCAATGCGAGATCGACCAGCGAATTGGTGGGATTGGCGGGCGTCTCCGTCATGATCAGGCCAACTCGACCTTGGCTCATGGCTTGCGCGGAAGCCCTGTGAACATCCGTCCGCGAGAGACCATCAGTGAAGCCTACTGCGCGGATCCCATAGTTTGGCAGTGCCTTTGCTATCAGTGTCTCCGTACCGCCGTAGAGCGGCTGGCTGAACAGCAGCACGTCACCGGCCTTGAGATAGGCCAGCAGCGTGGTCGCAATCGCGGCGATACCCGAGGCGAACACGGCTGCGGATTCGGCCTCGTCCCACAACGCCAGCCGATCTTCGAGCACTTCGAGATTCGGATTGTTGAAGCGCGAGTAGACGAGTCCGCCGCGCTCGCCGTCAGGCAACGGTTTGCGACCGGAGGTGTAGTTGAAGAAGTCCTTGCCATCCTGCGCGGTGCGGAATACGAAGGTAGAGGTCAGGAACACGGGCGGCTTGAGCGCGCCTTCGGACAGGTGCGGGTCGTACCCGAAGCCCATCATTTGCGTGACCGGCGAGAGCGTCCGCTTGCCCACCTTGCGTTTGTGATATGTGTCAGCCATCAATCACCCCCGCGCCCGCGCGCGCCGCTAGTGTGAGCCATCCGCGCTTCACTGTCAGCTTTCCTCAGGCGTGACGAACCGCATCGGCAGCAGCAACAACACGCCGACCAGCATGACGACGACGCCAGTAACGGCCCCGACCTTGACGTGTGCCAGGCTGCTGTAGAACACGTACACGCTGCCCAACACGAACGCCAGTGGCAACAGCGGGTAGAACGGCGCGTGATACGGCCGCCGCACCCGCGGGTAGCGACGCCGCAGGATGAAGAACGCCCCGCCGCTGAGCGCCAGGAAAAACCAGTACACCGGCGAGAGATAATCCACCATCGTCGCGAAGCCCTGGCGCGTGTAGGCGCCGAAACCGACCAGCGCCAGGGCCACGGCGCCGATCGCCAGGATCGCAGCCGGCGGTGTGCCGCGCACCACGTGCCAGCGGCCCAGGTGCTGCAGCGTCACGGTGTCGCGTGCCGCCGCGTAGGTGGTGCGCGCGCCCGCGATCAGCAAGGCGTTCAGTACCGTGATCGATGTGAGCGCAACCACCGTGACGATCAGCAGCTGGCCCGGCCTGCCAAACGCGCGCAGCATCAGCTCCGCGGCTGGCGCATCGGTGCTCGACAGGCCGGCAAGACCGAGCCCGCGCAACAGCGCCCAGTTGACCGCCAGATACAGCACCGTCACCGTCGACATGCCGAGCAGCAGCGCGCGTTTGATGCCCCGCTCGCCATCGCGCATCTCGGCCGACAGCGTCGCGGCGTCGCTCCATCCGCCATAGGCGAGAAAGATGAACACCAGCGCCGTGCCAATGTGTGTAGCCGGGGCCGCACCGGGCGGATAGGCCGGATGTGCAGGCGGCAGGCCGAGCACGCTGATCCATGCGCCCGCGGCTGCGACACTGACGAGGCCGACCAGCACGATGCTCATCAGCGCAACTTGAGTGTGTATGCCGAAGCGGATGCCGGCGAGGTTGACGCCGACCAGCAGTATGACGATCAGCGCAGCGAAGATCGCGCTGCCGTGCGCGCCCAGAGGTATCACCTGGCCGAGGTAGTCGCCGAACACATAGGCCAGCATCGCCATCGAACCGGTATGAATCACGGCGAACCGCGACCACGCAAACAGGAATCCGAGGCGCGGCCCGTACGCCTTGTAGAGAAAGTAGTAGTCGCCACCGGCATCCGGAAAGGCCGCGGCCATTTCCGCGAAACACAGCGCGCCCGCCAGCGACATGGCGCCGCCGAAGGCCCAGGCCAGCAGCAATCCGCCGCTGGTCGAGACGTTTGCCGCCGCGATCGGCGTGGTCGAGAATATGCCGGCGCCGATCACCATGCCGACGCAGACCGAGACCGCATGCCAGACCGACAGTTGGCGGCGTGGCTTTCCGTGCTTCGAATCGTTCATGCTGTCACTGGCGTCGCTGCATCAGGTCGTAGCCACATCAGGTCATAGCCAACAGGTCTTAGCGCCGCAACACCCGTAGTTGTAAAATTCTGCATGCAAGGGCTGCCCTCAGTATAGGGCAATAACAGCCCGGTAGAGGGAGTGACAAGAATGAGACCAACCATCTTCGCCGCAGTGGCGATCGGAATGCTGTCCGCCGGCTACGGCTCGTACGCGCGCGCCGCCACTGACGCGCCCACCGCGGCGGCAACAGGCACTGGCGACAAGCTCGACGAAATCATCGTCACTGGAACACGCGTCAAGGGACGCACGGTGCTCGACTCGCCGGTGCCCGTCGATGTGCTCTCCGCGCATGACATCGCTCACACCGGCGCGGTAGCTGGTGAACTCGGCCAGGCGCTGCAGTCGCTTGCGCCCTCGTTCAACTTCCCGCGCCAGTCGAACTCCGGTGGATCCGATCACGTGCGCGCCGCGCAGCTGCGCGGCATGAGTCCCGACCAGGTGCTGGTGCTCGTCAATGGCAAGCGCCGCCACACTTCGGCGATCGTGAATCTCGAATCGAAGATCGGCAAAGGCACGACTCCGGTCGATTTCAATTCCATTCCGCTCAATGCCATCAAACGCATCGAGGTGTTGCGTGACGGCGCCGGCGCGCAGTACGGGTCGGATGCGATCGCCGGCGTGATCAACATTATCCTCGACGACAGCCCCACAGCCGGCGAAGCCAGCGTCAGCTACGGCGAGAACATCACATCGTTCAAGCCCACCAACCAGAAGCTGCGCGATGGCCAGACCACGGTCGCGCAGCTCAAGCAGGGCTTCGCGCTCGGCGGAGGTTTTATCGATGTCGGCGCCGAGTTCCGCCATCGCGGCAGCACCAATCGCGCCGGCTTCGATGGCGGCGGCTTCTTCATCTCCGACAGCGAAACGCCGGCCAACGACGCCACGCTCGGCCAGCGCAACTTTGCGCCCGGCGATGGCGACGCCAAGGACAAGGACATCTGGTACAACCTGCGCCTGCCGCTCGCGAGTGGCGCCGAGTTCTATTCCTTCGCGACCTACGACCATCGCGATTCATTGGGCGCGGCTTTCTTCCGCTACCCCGACAGCCCCGCCACCCAGATCAGCGTCTATCCCAACGGGTATCGCCCGCAAACCACCGGCCTCAACAAGGATCTGTCAATCGTCGGCGGACTGAGCGGCAAAACCTCGGTGTGGTCATGGGACAGCAGCCTGACTTTCGGTCAGAACAAATTCGACTATGGCCTGCAGCATTCGCTCAATGCTTCGCTGGGGCCCACCAGCCCGACCACGTTCAGGATTGGCGATTTCAAATTCGACCAGCTGACGCTCAATCTCGATGCCACGCGGCAGATCGATGCTGGCATGAGCCAGCCGCTGGATCTCGCGGTGGGCGCCGAGTACCGCCACGAGAAATACCGGACTGGCGCCGGTGATCCCGCTTCTTACGCGGCCGGACCGTTCACCGATTTTTACGCGGGCGCGCAGGCCGGTCCTGGCCTGACGCCGGCAGACCAGGCGAACGTATCGCGCACTGTCGGCAGCGTCTATGGCGACCTCTCGCTGCATCCGTCCAATGCCTTCCTCGTTGATCTGGCCGGGCGCTTTGAGCACTACGATGATTTTGGCAACGCGGTAGCCGGAAAGCTCAGCGGTATCTACAAGCTGACGCCTGCCTTTGCGCTGCGCGGCGCGGTGTCCAACAGTTTCCGCGCTCCCTCGCTGAGCCAGGTTTCATACAAGCTGACCTCGACGAGCTTCGGCGACGGTGGCGCGCTGACGCAAATCCTGACGCTGCCCGTGTCCAGTCCGATCGCGCGCGCTCTCGGAGCGCAGGATCTGAAGGCCGAGAAGTCGGTCAATCTGAGTGGCGGCTTCACGCTGCAGGCCGGCGAGCAATTCAGCCTGACGGCGGATTACTTCCATATCCGCGTCAAGGACCGCATCACGATCTCCGAGCGCCTGCAGAGCGATGCGCTCACCGCCCTGCTCCAGTCGCAGTTTGGCCTGACCGGTGTCGAAGGCGTCAACTTCTTCACCAACGCCGTGGATACCAGGACCGACGGCCTGGACCTGGTCGCCAACTACCGATTCGCGCTGGGGCGCGGCACGTTCAAGCTGACCGGCGCCTACTCCTACGCCAGGACCAGGATCGATGGCGTTGCGGCGACGCCTGCGCAGCTGGCGGCACTCGATATCACCACCGCGCTGGTCGGTCTCGAGGAGCGCAACACGCTCGAAGATGCAGCGCCGAAGAACAAGGCAATCCTGACCGCCGAGTGGAGCGATCCGCACTGGTCGCTGCTGAGTCGAGTGACGCGCTATGGCAGCGCGACGCGGGTGTTCGATTTCGGCGGCGGATTCGTGCCCACGCAGACCTACTCGGCCAAGTCGCAACTCGACCTGGAAGCGGAATACAAATTCACCTCGCACCTGTCGCTGGCGCTGGGCGCTGACAACGTGCTGGACCAGTACCCGGACCTGTCCAGCGACGACATCAACTACATCGGCAATTTTCCGTACGACGTGCTCTCGCCGATCGGCATGAACGGCGCGTTCTATTACGCGCGCGTAGGTGTGAGCTATTGAGGGCCTGAACTTTTGACGGGGTACTGACCGGTCAGCTGACAAAGCGCTCGACCAGCCACAGCTCGTAGCTGATCAGCACCACGTACAGACAGGCCGTGCCGACCAGGATCGGACCGGCCAACAGCCGGCCAAACGTCGGCACGCGTGTCAGCGTCACCAGTACGGTCACCGCTGCCGCGGTGAGCGCCAGCTTCAGGAACGCAAAGCTGTGACCGCTGCCGACCACCAGCGGCGCCATCACCGGATTGACCTCGATCGCCCCGTGGTGCACCAGTACCAGCGTCAGGAAAGTGTCGGCCATCGACAGCAGCAGCACCAGGAGCGCTGCCGCAAACCATTGCGGCGCGTGCCAGTCTATCGAGCCAGGCCGGACTGGTTCAGTGCGGCGCAGATTGCGCCGGCGCGCTTGCCAGCCGCCGGTGAACAACGCGTGCAAGGTACGCGAGCGGCGTTCGGCCCGATTGCGCCGCTCGCCTGTTGCGGTTGCGTGCTGGTCGGATGTGGGCCCGTCGGATGTGGGCCCGTCGGATGTTGTCACGCGGCCCGTCAGCCGGTGGCGGCGAGACGGGGCTCCGCGTCAACCGGCATTTCGCCGTAATGCGGGTCGACAATCTGCCGCTCGACACGCAATTCGCGCTGCGCGTCGATGGCTTCGAGCGGCGCGGGAGCGCTGGTGCCGAAGCCCTGCACGAAATCGACGCCCAGCGCCTGCAGCAGCGCCTGGGACTTCTCGCACTCGACGTTCTTGGCGACCACGTGTACGCCAGCCACGCGCGCCGCCTGTGCAATGGCCGCGACGCGCGCCTGGTGGCCGCGATCATTGACGAGATCGTGCGTGACCTGCGGATCCAGCTTGATCAGCCGCACGCCCGGCTGCATCAGGAAATCCACGCCGGTGTCGCCGAGCACGAAATTGTCGATGACGACGCCGGCACCGGCCTGTTCGAGCTGGGAGGCCAGATGCGCGAAGTATTGCGGCTCACGCCGGCAGAATTCGTATTGCGCCTCGAAGGCGATCAGCCCGCGCGGCAACTGCGCTTTTTCCAGGCACAGGCGCACGAAGGTGAGGAAGTTGGCGTCGCTGAGCGACCCGGTCGTCAGGTTGACTGAAAACTGCGCCGGTTCGCCCGACCAGATTTCCGAACGTTGCGCCAGCCAGACCAGCAGTTCGCCGACCACACGCCGGTCGAGCACGGCCCCGAGGCCGAGCGCCTCGGCGCCACGGATGAGTTCCTGCGGCGCCGAATCGGACACCGGATGCCCGGCCGCGCGCATCAGGATCTCGTAGCGCCGGATGCGGGTCGCGGACTGGATCGGTATCAGATGCTGCGCGTGCAGCTCGATGTCGAAGGCGCGGAGCCGTTCCAGATAGCGGTCGGCCTCGACGTCATTGACGCGCGGTCCGCCTTCAAGCATGGCGACCAGTTGCGGAGCCTTCATCTCGGCCGTCGAAGAGGTGTTGCCGATGGCCAATCCCTGCGCGCCGCAACCCAGCGTGGCGCCCCATTCGCGCACCGCGCGCACCACCGGTATCGGCAGGTCCGGCGCAGCAGTGCCTTTGCCGCGCAGCCAGCGGTCATCGACCACCAGCATCACAAAACCGAGGAAGGGATGGAAATCATCTTCCGCCCGCAGCAGCAGCGCGGTGCGGTCGCGGTGCAGCGGATGATTCACGCGTGCCGGCGCGCCCTTGCCGACGAAACTCTCGACCGCCACGCGGATCGCTTCGCGCTCAGCCGGTCCCAGCACGTCGCCCTGCTGCCAATAAATGTTGCCGGCGGCGTCGTGCAACGACACCCACTTGGCCCAAAGCAGCGGGAGGGAGGCCACGATCCGCTGCCCGAGCGTGCAGGCCTGCATGGGCGGACGCGAGGATTTCAGGGAGATCGGCGTTACGGGCAGGGACATAAAGCGGAAAGTAGCGCAGCCGTGGCTGCGCGGTCTGTGACAGGGGTCGCCAGTTCGCAACGCCGTGCGCCTGAGCGCTGCGGATCCCTGTTATAGCGGCTCGAAACAGTTCAATTCGAGGTTCTTGCGCACCCGATCGGCTGGAAAAACCGTGCCATTGGCGACCACATAGACGCCCGCTGAACATAATTGGACCGCCCCGAAAGCGAGCCCGAGGTTGAAAGCGGCGTCGCTGTCGCTGAAGCGGCCCGGCTGCAGGGCGCCGGTCAGCACGATGGTCTTGGCGTCGATGCCGCCGAGCGAGCGGGCCGTGGCGACCATGGTATCCGTGCCATGCGTGATCAGTATCCGCGCAGCCGGGCAGGCCTGGACTGCGGCCCGTACGATTTGCCGGTCCTCCTCGGTCATCTCCAGACTGTCCTTGCGCAATAATTCAGTGATGGTCGGCATCTC
The DNA here is from genome assembly GCA_003162555.1 of Gammaproteobacteria bacterium. Lineage (GTDB taxonomy): Bacteria > Pseudomonadota > Gammaproteobacteria > Steroidobacterales > Steroidobacteraceae > FEN-1191. Next base: position 17,008 of record PMNQ01000149.1, read on the forward strand.
CGGGAGCCGTGCGTGCACCAGCAGTTCGCGCACCATCGGCGAGCCGACGTGATAATTCCCCTTGGCGTCGAAGTACACCTTGTCGATCGTGCCGCCGGTCGTGAATATCGCGATTTGCATGGTTCAGATCCTCAAGGCCTGCCAGGCCCGCGAGCGCCAGCGCAACAGCAGCGTCGTGCCCACCAGCATCGTGTAGATGACGACGCTGAACCAGCCGCCGCGCGCGCCCCAGCCCCATTGCGGCAGGAAGTCCACCCAGCCCTGCCCGGGCGCAAAACTCATCATGTGCGCCAGCGGCACGAACAGCAGCCAGGACACCACGATCACCAGCGTCGCCGGCACCATCGCATCGCCCGCGCCGCGCAGGCACAGACCGCTCGCCAGGTTCAGGCCATCAAAAAACTGGTAAGCCGCCGCGATCCACAACAGCTGCGCGCCGAGCAGGATGACCGCGTCCGCCTGGGCGCCGGCCACACCGACGAACAGCGGCAAAAGCCAGGGACCGGCCAGCGCCAGCAGCAGGCCCATCCCGCCCATGTAGAGCGCGGTCAGCAGGATCACGCGGCTCCCCAGCCGCAGCGCCCAATCCTTGTCGCCGGCCCCGATCGCCTGCCCTACCAGCGTCGTGCCGGCCAGCGCGATGCCGACTCCAGGCAGGTAGGAGACGGCTGTCATGATCATGACCACCTGCGAGGCTGCGCCCTCCACCTCGCCCAGCTTCACCTGCATGATCTGGAACAGCGAGAAACCGAGCAGGTCGGCGGACATCAGCAGGCCCATTGGAAAACCGATGCGCAGCTGCGTCCAGATGCGGCGCAGGTTCGGCGTCCAGGTGAGGTGCGTGCGGTAGCCGCGGCGGTAGTGCCCGCGCAGGAACGCGATCATCGCGATTCCCAGGCCGCAGGCCTGCGCCACCATCGTCGCCAGCCCGGAACCGGCCACGCCCAGGTGCCAGTGGAAAATGAAGACTTCGTTGAAGACCACGTTCGTCGCGGCCATGACGCCGGTGACCAGCAGCGTGACGCGCGGGCGGCCGATGCCGTTGAAGAAACCGAGCAGCGCCCATACGCCAGCGCCAAAACACGATCCGCCCACGCGCGGCAGCCAGAAAGCCGCGGCCAGATCGACGATGGCCGGCGGCAGCGCGAACGGCGCCAGCATGCCGCGAATCGACAGGCCTGCGGCCAGGAACAGTGGCACGGACAGCAGCAACGCCCACAGCGCAATCCACACCGCCTGCGCCGCGCGCGCCTGGCGGCGCGCCCCATGCGCCTGGGCCACGACGGTCTGCACCGCCATGCCGACGCCGGAAAGCATCATCAGCACGACGATCGCGAGCCAGTGGACCGCGCTGACCGCTGCGAGCGCCTGCGTGGATATGCGGCCAATGAACCAGACGTCGGTGAGATTCAGCACCAGCTGAACCGCGCTGTTGGCGATCAGCGGCATGGCGAGGGCCACGATGGCGCGCTGATCCACGTGCGCAACGCCGGCAGCGTCGAAGCGCCGCGCCGGCACCCGATCCGCTCCGGCAGCCTGGATCATTGCGCGGCTGCGCTTTCCGCCGAACGCTCTATGACGCCCGCGTAACGGGCGATCAGGTCCTCGATATTGTCGTCGGTGCGCGCCAGCCGCTCATCGAGTTGCTCGATGACGGCGGTCTCGGACTGGCGCAGCGGCCCGCTCGCCAGCTCTTCTCCGGCCACGCGCAGCAGGCTCACGACCCGCACCGCGCCGAGTACGGCGAACGCACGCCTCGCTCCATCCAGCTGTTCGCGTACGTTCGGCCGCAGGTGCTCCAGCAGCGTACCGTGCGCGGCCGCGGCCCAGAACTCGACCACCGTCAGCAGCGTCTGCTCTTCGGCCGACAGCCTGCCGTCGACGCTGGCGTCGCGCTTTCGCCCCAGCGCTTCGAGCACGAAGCTGGTGATCGGATAGATGCCGCGCCAGGTCTCGACCATTTTTCCCGCTCTGAGCCTTTATCCCTCAAGCTGTAACTTACATAAGGCATGAGAAAATATCCATAGTCCGCTGTTTCGCAATGAATTAGCCCCGACTTAGCCTCGCCGGACCAGCCTGGGTCACGCAAAATGATGCGTTGATAAGTGCAGGCTTCACGCGATATGCTGTGGCTAGATCCATGATACGCAAGCATTTAGATAGCAAGAACAATTAAGGCAACACCTTAAGTAATCGTCCCAGCAGAAACACCACAGGCATTCCTTACCAGCATTCAGGACGTACCGTGAACAGCGCGCTCGCCGACCAACTCGAAGCTGCGGTCACAGCACTCGCCACGCATGGCGCGTTAAAAGACAGGCTGAGCACAGCCTACTGCAATCACCTCGAAAGCATTGACGTGCAGGATCTACCGCTGGAAACGCAGCAGGATTTTGCGGAGCTGTCGAAAGCGATGCACGCCGCGCGCGTACTGCCGGGCGACAGCGTGGTGCGCGCATCGGTGCGCAAGTTGTCGAACGAGGAAGCGCACCGCTATGCCGCGCTGATCGTACGGCTCTACGGCGCAGAGATGCTGCATCAGAATCAGCTCGAGACGACGGCGACCGCGACGACGACGACTTTGCGCGCCGCGGCCCGCGATGGCGCCACCACACGCGCCGCCGCACCGCTCGCCGCGCTGCTGGCGCTGGAAGGCGGCGGCGGCAGCGCCAGGCCCAAGCACGCCATCGGCGGCTGAGGCCTCACTCAATCTTGAATTCGATCGTGTCCCAGCGCGTCGTGTCTTCATGACGCGCCTGGCGGCGTATCGCATCCACCAGCGCCCGTTCATCCCAGGCGGCACTCAGATCGGCCAGGCCGGTCACATCGCGCGGCAACACCACCTCGCGCCCGAAACCCGGCATCAAAAGCACGGGCTTTTCGCTGGCCTTGGCGAAATGCAGCTGGAAAACCAGCAGGTCGCGGTGCGTGGCATAGAGGCTCGATAGCGCCACCACCACCTCGGCCGGTGCAATCTGCCGGCGCAATTCCTCGCGCAGGCCTTCGACCGATTTGTCGACCGGGTGCTGCTCCGGATTGCTGCAATTGCGATAATAGAAGTTGCGGGCGCTTTCGAGGTACTCGAAAACCCGCTGGTAGTCGTCGCTTTGCTCCCAGGCATGGCAGACGAATACCCGTATCGGATCGCGCTGGGACATGGCTTTAAGTGTACTGTGCGGAGCCGGGACTTGCACACCCGAGGCTTCGACCGGGCAAAGGAAAGCGTTGCGTCTGCTCCTCTACAATATCCGCTACGCCACCGGCANNCACCGGCACCGGGCCGGCCTTTCACCTGCCGGTGCCAGGCGCCGGTTACCTGCGCAGCAGCCGCAAGGTGCTCGAGCAGATCACGCAGTTCATCCGCGATGAGCGCCCCGATCTGGTGGGGCTGGTGGAGGTCGACACCGGCTCGATCCGTACCGGCATGGTCAACCAGGCCGAGCACATCGCCGCCTCGCTCGGCCACTACACCGCCTCCGAGTGCAAGTACGGATCAGGCTCGATCAATCACCTGGTGCCGATCGTGCGCAAGCAATCGAACGCGCTGCTGGCCGCGCCAGGCTTCGCCGGCGAGCGCTTCCACTATTTCGACACCGGCATCAAGCGGCTGATCATCGANNTCGCTGAAGTACCGGCACCGCCAGTACCAGCTGCGCACCCTCCATGACGTGATCGCCAAGGCCACCAAGCCGGTAATCGTCGCGGGCGATTTCAATACCTTCTGGGGCACGCACGAGATCTACCTGTTCATGCGCGCTTCAGGACTGCGCAGCGCCAATACGCTCGGCTTGCCCTCGTACCCGGCGCGCTCGCCACGCGTGGAGCTCGATTTCATCCTGGTCAGCGAAGGGATCGACGTCAACGCCTTCCGCATTCCGGAGGTGCGCTATTCCGACCACCGGCCGCTGATCTGCGATTTCGAGGTCCGCAAGTGATGAAGGAAAATCCATGAACGACACCAACGCCTGGCGGCTGGAGCGTGGCGACGACGGCATCGCCACGCTTTCGATCGATCGGCCCGGCGGCAGCGCCAACACGCTCGGCCAGCCGGTATTGCTCGAACTCGAAGCGCGCCTGGCCGAGCTGGCCGCCGCGCCGCCGACGGGGTTGATCATCCGCTCGGGAAAGTCCTCCGGATTCATCGCTGGCGCGGACATCCGGGAATTCACCACGCTTCGAAACGCTGAAGAAGCATTTGCCCACATCACAGTTGGCCAACGCGTGTTCGCGAAGCTCGAGGCCCTGCCCTGCCCGAGCGTCGCCGCAATCGCCGGCTTTGCGCTCGGTGGCGGGCTCGAACTCGCGCTGGCCTGCACGTACCGCATCGGCGTCAACGACAGCCGCCTGAGCCTGGGGCTGCCCGAAGTGTTGCTGGGCATTCATCCCGGGTTCGGCGGCACGGTGCGCGCCGTGCGCCTGCTCGGCGTGCGCGCGGCGATGGAACTGATGCTGACGGGCAAGCCGTTGCGCGCGGACCGCGCACTGGCCGTTGGCCTGGTTGACCGGCTGGTAAGCGCGAATGAACTCGACAGCGCGGCGCGACAGATCCTCAAGCAACACCCAGCCCCGCATCGTCCGCCGTTCGCCGACCGGCTGCTGAACCTGCCGGGCGTGCGCGCACTGCTGCGCAGTTCGCTCGAGGCCCGCGTCGCGAAACAGGCGCGGCGCGAACACTACCCGGCGCCCTACGCGATCATCGATCTGTGGGTGCGCTACGGCGCCCGCGGAGAACGCGCCTACGAGGCCGAGGCGCGTTCCATCGCCAACCTGTTCACGACCGAAGCTGCGCGCGGTCTGGTGCGCATGTTCCTGCTGCAGGACCGCCTCAAGGCGCTGGGTGGCAAGACGCCAGCCCCACTGAAGCGCGTGCATGTCATCGGCGCCGGCGTCATGGGCGGCGATATCGCCGCCTGGTGCGCACTGCGCGGCCTCGAGGTGACGCTGCAGGATCGCGAACAGAAATACATCGACCCGGCGCTGCAGCGCGCGGCCACGCTGTTCGGCAAACGGATCCGCGACCCCGCAGATCGTGCGGCGGCGCAGGCGAGACTCCGTGCCGACGTTGCCGGCGATGGCGTGCCGACGGCGGATGTGCTGATCGAGGCCATCTACGAAGACCTGGACGCGAAGCGCGCACTGTATGCTCAGGCCGAGCCACGGCTATCGCAAGCCGCCGTGCTCTGCAGCAACACCTCGAGCCTCACGCTCGAACTGCTGGCCGCAAAGCTCGCCGATCCCGGCCGGTTGGTCGGCCTGCACTTTTTTAATCCGGTCGCGCAGATGCCGCTCATCGAAGTAATTCATTCAGCGCAGACGCGTCCCGAACCGCTGGCCGCCGCGATGGCCTTTGCGCGCCGTCTCGACAAGCTGCCGCTCCCCTGCCGCAGCGGCCCGGGTTTCCTCGTCAACCGCGTGCTGTTCCCGTACCTGCACGAGGCGCTGTACGCGGCCGGCGAAGGCGTGCCGCTGGCGCTGATCGATCGCGTGGCGGTCGACTTCGGCATGCCGATGGGACCGATCGAACTCTCTGACGTGGTGGGCCTGGATGTGGCGCTGCATGTCGGCGAAATCATTACCCGCGAACTGGGCCGTGAGATGCCGCCCTACGCCGCGCGGCTGCGCGAACTGGTGGACGCGAAACAGCTCGGCCGCAAGAGCGGCCAGGGCTTCTACAAATGGCAGGACGGCAAGGCGGTGCGCGAAGCAGTCACGGCCAGCGTGCCGCCCGATCTTTCCGATCGCCTGATCCTGGCGTTGCTCAACGAGTGCGCGGCGTGCCTTCGTGAACAGGTGGTGGCGGACGCCGACCTGCTCGATGCCGGCGTGGTGTTCGGCACCGGCTTTGCACCGTTCCGAGGCGGGCCGCTGAATTATGCCCGCACGCGCGGCGTGGCGGCCGTGGTTGCGCGCCTGGGCGAACTCGAGCAGCGCTATGGCGCGCGCTTCCGCCCCGACGCCGGCTGGGCGGCGCTGAGCTCAAAACCCGCTGTGCTAACATCGGTGGAACAGCCGTAATGCAGGTGCGCGCATGAGTGAGGGCCGAACAGCCAATGTGGCGCTACTGCGCAGGCTGTCGCCGCTCGACGGCATGAAGAACGACAACCTGGCGGCGCTGGCCCGCAAGGTGACGATCGAAGAACTGGCGGCGCACCGCAACCTGTTCAAGGAAGGCGACTCCGACCGCAAGAGTTTCTGGCTGGTATCCGGCATGGTGGAATTACGCGAGGGCGAACGCACCGTCGCGATGATTCGCGCCGACTCGCCCGAAGCCCGCAATCCGCTCTCGCCCAAGCTCCCGCGCCGCGTCTCCGCGCGCGCGGTCGACGCGATCGAGTACATCGCGGTCGACTCCGACCTGCTCGACATGATGATCACCTGGGACCAGACCGGCACCTACGAAGTCGGCGAGCTGCAGGCGCATTTCGGCGGCGGCGGCGGCGATGACTGGATGACGACGCTCCTGCAGACCAAGGCCTTTCACCGCATTCCGCCGGCCAACATCCAGGCGATCTTCATGCGCATGCAGCGCATCGCCTGCCGCACTGGCGAGGTGATCATCCAGCAGGGCACGGAAGGCGATTTCTTCTACGCGATCGTCAGCGGCAAATGCGTGGTGACGCGCGAGACGCCGCTCAACCGCGAAGGCATCCGCCTCGCCGAGCTGACGGTCGGCGACACCTTCGGCGAAGAGGCGCTGATCTCCGAGGCCAAGCGCAACGCCACTATCACGATGCTGACCGACGGCGTGCTGATGCGGCTGTCGAAACAGGATTTCCGCGAGCTGATGAACGAGCCGCTGCAGCAGTGGCTCGACTACCCCGCGGCGCGCGAGATCATCGAGCGCGGCGGAAAATGGCTCGACGTGCGCCTGCCCTCCGAGTACCAGAATCTCGCGATCGAGGGCGCGTTGAACATCCCGCTGTATTTCATCCGCCTCAAGCTGGCGACGCTCGATCGCGCGACGCCCTATGTCGTGTACTGCGATACGGGCCGGCGCAGCGCGGCCGGCGCCTTCATCCTGCTCGAGCGGGGTTTTGACGCCTTCGTATTGAAAGGCGGCCTGTCGAGTGCTGAACCTGAACTTCGACGTCCGGGCTAGCGCAAGGGGCCGAAACGAAGCTACATCGTGTGCGTGGCTTTGTCGCCCGACAGCGCGCCAGCCAGATAATTCTCGATCTTGTGGCGGGNNGTGATGAACGGCATGTAGGCCAGATAAAGAGCGCTCTTGTCCTTTATCGTCAGCGTCAACAGGCCAGGCTTGGCCGACGGCGGGCGCGTCAGCGTTTCGTTGCGGCCGGTCGGATCGGCGCTCCTTGCCTGGTTGTCTTTCGCCATCTGCTCTCAGCTCTTGCCCGTCGCGCGCAACTGCCACAGCAGCTGCTCAACAGCGAGCGATTTGTTGATCGTCGTCGTCGCNNAGCCGCCGTAGCTCGTACAGAGCGTCCATCAGCCGGATCAGACCGCGTATATTCATAGAGTAATTCGCCGCTGGCAAGTGCGCGCCAGTGTGCACTTCTGTCAAAGTCCCGGCGGGGCCCGTCCGGGCGGCAATCTGGCGTGTGACCCAGTTCTCAGCGCACAGGAGCCGCAGCTCGAACCCGCCCTTCTGCGCCCAGCGTTCAGCGGCCGGAGGGATGTCGAGGGCGCCTGAGAGCGCGCCCTCCAGTTGAGACTCGGTCTCATCGCGGAGCGCGCGCAGCTCGGCCGGATCGGCCTCCAGCGCCCGTAGCGGCGCGTTGCCGAGCACGTCCAGTGCCGCCTCCCAGTCGCCCTCGCCGCGATGCTCGCNNGGCTCCTCCAGCGTCTTCAGCAGCGCATTGGCGGCACTGGGCGTAAGCATATCGGCCGGATTGACGATCGCTACGCTCGCGCCCGACCCGTGGCCGGTCAGGGCCAGAGATTCGGTCAGCTCGCGCACCTGATCCACCTTGATCTGCAGCGAATCCTCTTCCGGCTCGAGCACCCACAGATCCGGGTGCGCACGCGCGGCGACGCGCTCGCAGTTGCGGCAACGGCCGCAAGGAGCGTCAGGTTCGAGACACAAGGCGGTTTGCGCGGCCCACAGCGCCAGCCGCCCGCCTCCGGCGCCCGGAGAATCCTGGATCAACAACGCATGCGGCAAACGCCCCTGTGCGCGTGCGCGGCGGAGCGACTGGAGCTGTGGCTCCAGCCAGAACAGGCCCGGACCGCCAGCCTGCGCGGCCGGTGCGGACGGGGTGGTCGACGCGGTCATGCTGCGGCTCCTGGCAGCAGGTCGGACAAGGCTGCGAGCGCGGCCGCCACGACGTCCTCGAAGCTGCGCTGGGCGTCGATGACACGAATCCGCTGCGGCTCGCGCGCCGCACAAGCCTGGTAACTGGCGCGCACCCGCTCGAAGAAAGCGAGGTGCTCCGACTCGAAGCGGTCAGGTGCGCCGGGACGGCTACTTGCCCGCTCCATTCCAACGGCCACGGGCAGGTCGAACAGCAGCGTGCGCGCCGGCCACAAATCGGCATGCACGGCGGCCGCGAGCCTATCAAGTAACGTCGGATCGACCCCACGACCGCCCCCCTGGTATGCGTAGCTCGCGTCCGTAAAGCGATCGCAGATCACCCAGCGTCCGGCGGCGAGCGCCGGCCGCACCGCATTGTCGAGGTGCACGGCGCGCGCTGCGAACATCAGCAGGGTCTCGGCGGTGGGATTGAGCACTTCTGTGCCACGGCGCAGCAGCAACTCGCGCAGCGATTCGGCCAGCGGCGTACCGCCCGGCTCGCGCGTCAGCAGCACGCGCGCGCCGCGCCGCTCCAGCTCGGCCTGCAAGGACTTCGCGACCGTGGACTTGCCAGCGCCCTCGATGCCCTCGAGCGTGATGAACCGCCCGGCGCTCACTTCGCAGCGCCCGTGATTGCGGCATCCGGCACCGCGCCGGTGCGCTTCAGGAACTGGCGCAGCGCGGCCAGGTGCTCGGCATAGGTGGCGGAGAAATGATGACTCCCGTCGCCGGCGCCGGTGGCAACGAAATACAGCGCCGCGCTGTCGACCGGATGCAGAACGGCGTGAATGGAAGCACCTCCGGGCAGTGCGATCGGCGTGGGCGGAAGCCCGGTACGCGTATAGCTATTGTAGGGTCCGTCGGCCTCGAGATCCCGCCGGCGCAGGTTGCCATCGTAATGTGTGCCCAGACCATAGATGACCGTCGGGTCCGACTGCAGCCGCATGCCGGTGCGCAGCCGATTGGCGAACACGGCAGCCACCCGGGCGCGCTCATCCTCGCGTGCCGTTTCCTTCTCGACGATCGAAGCCAGTATCAGCGCGGCGTCGGCGCTCTTCACGCTCAAGGCCAGCGCGCGCGCGTCCCATTCCTGGCGCAGCCGTTCGCTCATGCGCTGCAGCGCGAGTTCGTAGATGCGCCGGTCACTGGTGCCAGCGGCAAAGCGATAGGTGTCGGGGAAGAAGCGCCCTTCCGCGGGCAAGCCCGGCTGCCCGAGCGCACGCATCAGCGCCGCCTCATCGAGGTGCTGCCATTCGTGCGCGAGGTCGGCGCTCGCATTCAGCGCCGCGCGCATCTGCGCGAAGGTCCAGCCCTCGACGATCGTGAGCTGTGCGAGCACCACCTGCCCGGCATTGAGCTGATTGAGGAGCGCCTGCGCGGTGGCGCCTTCCGCGAGTTCGTAGGTGCCCACCTGCGCCCGCAGGTGCTGGCCATGCAGTCGCAGGTACCACTCGACCAGGCGCGGCCGGCGCACGGCCTGCACCCGTGACAATTCCGCCAGCACGCTGCGCAGGCTTGCTCCCGCGGGAACCTTGATGCGTGTGCCGGCCGGCGCGGCCGAACGCTCGTTGATGCTCGAATCGAGCAGCTGCAGGAAAACCAGCGCGGCCGCCACCAGCGCCACAGCCGTCGCAGCAAAGATGCGCATGCCGTTATTCGGCCGTGCCATCGATCAACTCCTGTAGTCTCGCGCCGCGCGGGTCCACTTCGAGCCGGCGTCCTTCGTACCAGTGTACGGGTTGCAGCCCCAGCCGCACATTGGTGAGGATTATCGCCCGTGCCGCAGCCAGCTCCGCAGCCGACAGCGACGCCTGACGCACCCGCAACCCGAGGCGCGGCGCGGCCTCGATCAGCAGTGAGCGCATGACACCCGCGACCGCGCATTTGCCGGGCGCGGGCGTCAGCAATTCATCACCCTGCCAGACAAACAGGTTGCTCATGCTGCCGCACACGACCGCTCCATCCGCGGAGCACATCAGCACTTCGTGCAGGCCGGAGTACGCGGCCGCGCGCTGCGCCAGCACCTGCTCGAGCCGGTTCAGGTGCTTGAGACCGGCGAGCTGCGGATTGGAATTCACGCGCACCGACGACAGGCCGACGCGAAATTCAACCTCTTGCATTGGCGGCCAGTCATAGGCCGCGACGATGCGCGTCGGCTGCTCATCGCCGCCCGGCCGGTAGCCGCGCACGGTCGCCGCGCCGCGCGTGACGATAATCTTGACCAGCGCGCGCGACAGGCCCTGCGCCAGCGATTCCGCCTCGGCGCGCAGCAGCTTAGGCTCAGGCAACGGAATCCCGAGCCGCTCACAACCCAGCACGAGCCGCGCCAGATGCCGCTCGAACCAGCGCAGCCTGCCCAGCTCCCACCGCAGCGTCTCGAACAGTCCGTCGCCGTATTGCAGACCGCGATCAAGTGCCGAAACCTGCGTGCCCGGCTGGCCGTTGATCAGCATGCGCAGCGGCGCCCCGCTCCCAGGCTGCGTGTTCATGCGCGTGCTCCGAATGCCCGCAGCAGGCCTTCGGCCTTGGTGCGGGTCTCCGCCAGCTCGCGCTGCCAGTCCGAATCGGCAACGATGCCCGCGCCGGCGCGAAACCGCAGCGTCGCACCCGCCAGCGTCGCGGTACGGATCAGGATATTGAAGTCCAGGTCACCGTCGGTGTTCAGGTAACCGACCGAGCCGGTGTAGGCGCCGCGCGGCTCGCGCTCGAGCTCACCGATGATCTGCATGCAGCGGTATTTGGGGCAGCCGGTGATCGTGCCGCCCGGAAACACCGCACGCAGCGTCGCGCCGGGCGTGACATCGTCGCGCAACACGCCGCGCACGTTCGAGACGATATGATGCAGGTGCGGGTAACTCTCGGTCACCATGAACTCGTTCACTTCGACCGTGCCGGCGTGGCAGATGCGCCCCAGGTCGTTCCGTTCCAGGTCGATGAGCATGACATGCTCGGCACGTTCCTTCGCATTCGCGAGCAGCTCCTGCTTTTCGGCGGCGTCGCTCCCGGGCGCGCCGTGGCGCGCGCGCGTGCCGGCGATCGGCCGTGTCTCGACGCGCCGACCTCGCACGCTCACCAGCCGCTCAGGCGACGAGCTCAGCAGCGTGAAGCCGGGGAACGTCGCGTGCACCGCAAACGGCGCGGGATTTGCCCGTCGCAGGGATTCAAACAGGGCGCCGGCCGCGGGATTTTCGGCGTACTGCACGCGCCAGCCGCGTGACAGATTGGCCTGGTACACATCGCCGCTGGCAATATAGTCCTGCGCGCGCAGCACCATGTCGCGGTACTGATCGCCCGGCTGCTCAATGACCGACAACGGTTGCGCCGCGCGCACCCTGCCGCGAGAGTGCGCGCTATCGGCAATGTCCGTGGCTGGAAGCGCTGCGAGCGCAGCCTCGATGCGCGCGGCGGAATCGGCGCCATCCCCCTCGGTGACCAGCTGGCAGCGCGCCTCCAGGTGGTCGTAGACCAGCGCCTCTGGCACCCGCAAGGCGAGCGCGCAGACCATATCGGCAGGCAGTGCGGGAATGCGCAGACCCTGCTCGATGTGGCCCGCCAGCTCATAGCCGAGGTAGATGATCCAGCCGCCACGAAACGGCAAATGCAACCCCGCATCTGCACCTTGGTCCTGTGGTTGCGCATTGGGCCGTTGCGTGAGCCACCACTCGTCCAGCGCGCCGAGAAAATCCGGGCTGCGCAGTTGCACGCCCTTGGACTCCAGCCGCCCGTCGCCGCGCAGCAGGAGCGAAGCGCCCGGCGAGCCTGCGAGTATTGAATAGCGTCCGAGCGGACCCACTGCGGTGCTGTCGAAAAGGGCGGGGAACAGCGCTGGGTTCAATGCCGCCAGTGCGCGCAACTGCGAGGGCGTCGCGCGCACATCGCGCAACTGCGGGCTGCGCGCGTTCATGGGCTCAACCCGGCTTCAGCCGGGCAGGCGGCGCAGAACCAACGTGCCGTTGGTGCCGCCAAACCCGAACGAGTTGGACATCGCGACGTCGATGCGCATCTTGCGCGCCGTGTTCGGCACGAAATCCAGGTCGCAGGCCGGATCCGGGTGCTCGTAGTTGATGGTCGGCGGCGCCACCTGATCGCGCAGCGCCAGCACGCAGAAGATGGCTTCAACGACGCCCGCGGCGCCCAGCAGGTGACCGGTCATCGACTTGGTGGAACTCACCGCGAGCTTCGCGGCGTGCGCGCCGAATGTGGCTTTGATCGCCGCGGTCTCGGCGCGGTCGCCGAGCGGCGTCGAGGTGGCGTGTGCATTCAGGTACTGGACCTGGTCGGGGTTGAGGCCCGCATCGCGCAGCGCGTTTTGCATTGCGAGCCGCGCACCAGCGCCGTCTTCGGGCGGCGCCGTGATGTGATACGCATCGCCGCTCATGCCGAATCCGACCAGCTCGGCGTGAATGCGCGCTCCGCGCCGCTGCGCGTGCTCGTATTCCTCCAGCACCATCGCGCCACCGCCGTCGCCGAGCACGAAGCCGTCGCGATCGCGGTCCCACGGGCGGCTGGCCGTGGTCGGCGAATCATTGCGCACCGACAGCGCCTTGGCCTGCGAGAAACCGCCGATCGCCGTCGGCGTGGTGCCCATCTCGGCGCCGCCCGAGACCACCAGCTCGGCATCGCCGTACTGGATTGCGCGCGCGGCGAGGCCCAGCGCATGCGTTGAAGTCGTGCAGGCCGTGACGACGCCCAGATTCGGGCCGCGCAGGCCGTAGCGGATCGAGAGGTGGCCGGCGAGCATGTTGATGATCGAACCGGGGATGTAGAACGGCGAGATCCGGCGCACGCCGCCGGCCAGAAAGGCGTTGTGCTCGGACTCGATGGTGCTGAGGCCGCCGATACCGGCACCCATGATGACACCGCACCGGTCACGATCGAGCTTGTCGAAATCGAGTCCGGCGTCACTGACCGCCTGCACGCCTGCGGCGACGCCGTAGTGCATGAACGGATCCATGCGCCGCGCTTCCTTGTGCGGCAGGTAGACGTCGAGATCGAAGCCGCGCACCGCGCCGCCAAATCTCACCGGAAATGCGCTGGTATCGAAGCGGGTAATCGGACCAATGCCGCTCTCACCCGCAAGCGTTGCGCCCCACGCGTCTGCGACCGTACTGCCCAGCGGACAGACGATTCCGAGGCCTGTGACGACGACGCGGCGTTTGCTCAACTTATGAAACCCGGGCGGCCGGCCGGAGTCAGGCCTTGTTGCGGCGCTCGTTGATGTAGTCGATCGCCTGCTGGACGGTGGTTATTTTTTCGGCGTCTTCGTCCGGGATCTCGATCTCGAATTCTTCTTCAAGGGCCATGACCAGCTCGACGGTGTCGAGAGAGTCAGCTCCCAGGTCGTCGACGAACGAGGCAGCGCTCGTGACCTGTTCGGCCTTGACGCCCAACTGCTCGGCAACGATCGCCTTTACCTGTTGTTCAACGTTGCTCATCTTGTTCTGTCCCTCTGGTCGGTTGGCGGCGGCGTATTGTAGGGGAACACCCTGCCCGCCGCTACCCGCATATTTTGCGAGTACTTGATTTTTCTGGTGATTTGTCGTTGCGAAAGCGGCACCGGACGGTCCGGTGCTAGCCCATGTACATGCCGCCGTTCAGGTGCAGCGTCTGGCCCGTCAGGTAGGCCGACTGGTTTCCGGCGAGAAAAATCACGGTGTTAGCCACATCCTCGCAGCTGCCGAAGCGGCCGAGCGGAATCTGGCCCAGGTAGGCCGCGCGTTGTTGTTCCGGCAGCGCACGGGTCATGTCGGTCTCGATGAAACCCGGGGCCACGGCGTTGACAGTGATGCTGCGCGAGGCCAGTTCACGGGCCAGCGAGCGGGTAAAGCCGATCAGGCCGGCCTTGGCCGCCGCGTAATTGAGCTGCCCCGGATTGCCGATCGCGCCAATTACCGAGGTGATGTTGATGATGCGGCCGCGCCGCTCCTTGAGCATCCGTTTAAGGCACAGCTTGGTCAGGCGGAACACGGCCGACAGGTTGATGTCGATGACCTGGTTCCAGTCCTCTTCCTTCATGCGCAACATCAGCCCATCGCGCGTCACGCCGGCGTTGTTCACCAGTATCGTCGGCAGCCCCTCGTGGGCCTCGAGATCCGCCACGAGTTTTTCCGCGCCCTGCGGTGCGGCCGCGTTGTACACGGCGCCGCGCCCGGTGAGCCCTCGTTCAGCAAACCAGGCGCTGATGGCCGCCGCACCTTCCGGCGTGGTCGCGGTGCCGATCACGGCGGCACCGCTGCCAGCGAGCGCCGCAGCGATCGCCTGGCCGATGCCGCGCGATGCGCCTGTGACCAGCGCGACGTCGGTGGATGTCATCATGAGGCACTCCCGGTGGCATCGAGCGCGGCACGCAGCGAGGCCTGATCCTCGATGGCGAGGCATTTGGTATCGCGGCCGCGCTCAATGCGACGATTCAATGACGTGAGCACCTTGCCTGGCCCGCATTCGACGATCGCCTGCACACCGCGCTCGCTCAGCGCGGCCACCGCGGAAGTCCAGCGCACCGCGCTCGCCAGCTGGCGCACCAGCAGCGCGCGGATATCCTCCGGATCGCGATGCAGCTGCGCATCGACGGCGCTCAGGTATTCGATGCCCGGTGCGCTGATCGCAATTCCTGCGAGGCGCTCGCGCAATTGCGCCGCGGCGCCCTGCATCAGCGAGGAATGTGCCGGCACGCTGACCGGCAGCAGCAGCGCACGCTTCGCCCCGCGCGCCAAAGCCGCCGCGAGCGCACGCTCGACGGCCGCGGCCTGGCCGGCGATGACAACCTGTCCGGGCGCGTTGTAGTTCACGGCCTCGACCACTTCTCCGTGCGCGGCTTCGGCACAGACCGCTTCGACCGCGGCATCTTCAAGCCCGAGTATCGCTGCCATCCCGCCTCCGCCCGCCGGCACGGCGGACTGCATGTAGCGGCCGCGATCACGCACCAGCGTCACGGCCGCGCCAAAATCCATTGCACCGGCGCACACCAGCGCCGTGAACTCGCCGAGGCTGTGTCCAGACACGATCACGGGCCGCGCGCCGCCCTGCGCAGCCCACAGCCTCCAGGTTGCAACGCCGGCGACCAGCATCGCCGGCTGCGTGCACTCGGTCTGATCGAGCAGCTCGGCCGGTCCAGCCGACACGCGCTGCCACAGGTCGTACCCGAGAACGGCCGAGGCTTCCGCAAACGTGTGCCCGACGATGGAATGATTTGCGGCCAGTTCCGCGAGCATGCCCACCGACTGCGAACCCTGCCCCGGAAATACGCATGCCAACATCATCTGCAAATCCTGTGCGCAATGAAAAAGCGCGCCGGATTATAACGGCTTGCGCGCAACCGCCAATGCCGCCAGGGCCAACGCCGCAACGGCCAGCAGCCCGCCGGTCGCGCCATAGACGTGCGCCATCGTCACGACGGGAAATCCGGCCATCAGCACACTGCCGCCCTCGTACTGCTCGAAGGCCAGCTTGGCCGCAAGCAGCGCCAGCATGATCCAGCCCTGACCCTGGCCCCTGAGCGCGGTGCGGGCCGCGCCCGCGGCCCAGGCCCCGTGCAGCAATCCGGAGATGCCGACGTACCACTGCACCGCCGGCTCGCCCCACCACAGTCCGGCGTCGATCGCGGCGGTTGCGCAGGCCAGCACCAGCAACCAGCCGCCGGGCGACAGCTCGCGTGCGTACAGTGCCCACAGCAGCGCCAGGCCCGCAGCATCGGCGAGCAGGTGCAGCGTGCCCAGGTGCACCCAATGGCCGCTGATCAGGCGCCACCATTCGCCGTGGGCGATCGCGAGGCGCTCGTAGCGCAGCGCAAGCGTCCACCCCTGGCCGCCGCAGGCCAGCACGGCGAGCAGAGCTAAGCAGGCCAGCAGCACCGCGCCCAGCATTCCGTCGCAGTTGAGCGACGCCAGCAGGGAACTGCGGCGCGTCACCGTGAGTCGCAACAGGCATTTGGTATCATCGATGGATTGAATGCTACCGCCTTAACCGGCCTGGAAACACCATGAACCGACAGCCGACCGCCATTCAAGCGCGAAAATCCCAATCGGGTTTCACGCTGATCGAGATCATGGTCGTGGTCATCATCATCGGCCTGCTGGCCGCAGTGGTGGTGCCGCAATTCCTGGGCCAGGTTGATAACGCGCGCGTCTCGAAGGCCAAGCAGGACATCCAGGCCATGCAGACCGCGCTGACGATGTACAAGCTCGACAACTACGTTTATCCGACCACCGACCAGGGCCTGAACTCGCTGGTCCAGAAGCCCGATGCCACGGTCGCCCCGCACTGGCGCCAGGGCGGTTATCTGCAGCAACAGCATGTCAGCAAGGATCCGTGGGGCCACGAATACGTGTACGTCACGCCGGGCACGCACGGCGGCGACTACGACCTGTACTCGCTGGGCGCCGACGGCCAGCCTGGCGGCGAAGACACCAAGGCCGACATCGGCAACTGGAACCTGGACCAGTAGACGCAAGGTGCCGGGTTGCACTCACTGCAGCAGCTATTGAATCGGCGCAGCGGACCGCTGCGCCGCGCAGCAGGCTTCACGCTGATCGAATTGCTGGTGGTGATCGTCATCATCGGCGTGATGATCGGCGGCGCGCTGATTTCATTTGGTGGCCGTGGGCGCGACGACCAGCTCGAGCGCGAGCGCGACCGGCTCGCGGCGCTGATCAGTTACGTGCAGGAGCGCGCCGCGCTGCAGACGATCGAATACGGCCTGCGCTGCGAACAGGGCGGCTACCGATTTGTCATGTACGACTCGCGCAAATCCCTGTGGCTCGAAGATCCGCTCGATGAGCAGCTGCGCGCACGCACGCTGCCGGTCGGTCTCGACCTGGCGCTCGTCATCGAAGACCGGCAGATCGTGCTGCCGAAGCTCACCGACGAGAGCAAGATCAATGCGGCGACGGACCTGGCGCCACAGGTCATCCTGTACTCGAGCGGCGACCTGACACGCTTCACGCTGACGGTGCTGCGCAGTGCCGCGAAGCGCAGCGCCGCGCTGTCGGGCACGGCAGCGGGCAAGATCGAAGTGGCTCCCATCGCAGAGCAGCCGACATGAAACTGCCGCGCGGCTTCACGCTGATCGAGGTGCTGGTGGCGCTGATCATCGTCGCGCTCGGCATGGGCGCGGCGCTGAAGGCACTGACTTCGGCGGCGGACAGCACGGCTCGCTTGCGCGAAAAGACATTTGCCGCGTGGGTCGGCTTCAATCAGCTGGCCACCGAACGCCTCGGCATCGGCATGCACAACACGGGCAGCCAGGAAGCGGAGGTCGACTACGCCGGCTCCCGCTGGCACTGGCAGCAGACGCTCGAAGACATGCAGGTGCCAGGACTCAGGCGCATCACGATCCGCGTGCGCCACTCGGATCAGCCCGACCAGCCAGGCAGCGCCAAACGTCCGGTCACGCCGAACGAAGACTGGCTGGCGACGGTGGTTGGCTTCCGCGGCGATTCGCTGCAGTTTCCGCAGAGCGAACTGGCGGGATGGGATGACGCCGGCGGCGGCCAACAGCAACCGACGCCAACGCCCACGCCCGGGCAAGCGCCGAATCAACCGCCCACTCAACCGCCCGCGCAATCGCCCACGCAATCGCCGACGCCATGAGCATGCGCCCTCGCCAATCCCGCGGCTTCACGCTGATCGAACTCCTCGTGGTCATCGCCATCATCGCNNAGTGCGCGGCTGTCGGCGCTGCAACAGACATTCAGGATCATCGAGCAGGACATCGAATTGATGCAGCCGCGGCCGGTGCGCGACCTGCTAGGCAGTTCATACCTCGCTCCGGCCTATGTCGATCCGAACTCTCAGGCCACGGGCGGCGGCGACACCGCCGTGCTCACCGCGGCGCCGGACGGCGTCGTGCAGCTGAGCTTCACGCGCGGCGGCTGGGCGAATNNATCGACCAGGTCGAGGTGCTGCATTTCCGTTTCCTGGACGAGTCGCAGGCCTGGTCCGATTCATGGCCCACGCCAACGCTGCTGCGCCAGTCGCCCGCGGTGCAACTGCGCGCGCGGCCGATCGCCGTGGAGGTCACGCTCAAGCTCAAGGACTACGGCGTGCTGACGCGCATCATCGAGGTTGCGGGATGAAAGCACGGCAGCATGGCATCGCGATGCTGACGGCGATCATCCTGGTGGCGATCGCCACGATCGTGGCCNNAAGGCGCCGAAGCGCTCGCGGGCTACGCGCTCAAGACCAGCCGGCAGAACAGCCCGCTGCTGACCGCACCGAACCAGGATTGGGCGAAGCCCTACGGGCCGGTGGAAATCGAAGCCGGCGCGGTGCTGGAGGCTTCGCTCGAAGATCAGGCCGGCAAGTTCAACCTGAACAGTGTGGTCATGGCGGCCAGCGCCGCCGGCCCGCAGCAGGCCGCGACCGACGTGGTGCTGCCGGCTGGAATGAGCTCGCCGCTGGTGGAGAACGACACCGCCGTGCAGCAGCTCGAGGCACTGCTGGCCACGCTGAACATCGACGCGAGCTACGCCACGCGCCTGGTCGACTGGATCGACACCGACA
Organism: Gammaproteobacteria bacterium; assembly: GCA_003162555.1. GTDB lineage: Bacteria > Pseudomonadota > Gammaproteobacteria > Steroidobacterales > Steroidobacteraceae > FEN-1191. Next base: position 35,759 of record PMNQ01000149.1, read on the forward strand.
ACCAGCCCACGTTCCCCGGCGGCGCAGAGGATGGCTTTTACCTGGCGCAGCAACCGCCGCATCGCGTGCCCAACATGCCACTCACCAGCATCACCGAGCTGCTGGCGATGGGCATGGATCGCGCCAGCTATGAAAAGCTGGCGCCATTCGTCACGGCGCTCCCACCCGACACCAAACTCAATATCTGCACGGCGCCGGGTGAAGTGCTCGATGCCATCTCGGGCCAGCGCAGCTACGGGCTCGACCCGAAGGAAATGATCTCGCAACGAGCGCAGTTCAGCTGCTACCCCACGCAGGCGGCATTTCTCGACGGCGTCTCGGCCAACTGGAAAACCTACGTGTCCAGTCACATCGACACGCGCTCGTCCTATTTCCGCCTGCGCACCTGGATCACTATTGGCACCACGCGGTTCACCTTGTACAGTCTGATCAAACAGGATCAGAGCGGGCAGATTCGCCCCATCCTCAGAACCTTCGGCACCGAATAACCATGGCGGAATGGCTCACAGTGCGCATGTCCCGTGCTGCCGGAACCCCGGCCGCATGGCTCGTCACGGATGAGGCCGGCCGACCGCTGGCCGCCGTGCAGAGCGGGACACTGCAGTCCGCTGCCGCTGCCGCCGCCGGCCGGCGCGTGGCGGTGCTGGTGCATGCCGCCGAGATCCTCAGCCTCGATGCCGAGTTGCCGCCGCGCTCCGGAGCGCGCGCCGCGCAGCTCGTGCCGTTTGCGGTCGAGGAACAACTCGCGAACGATGTCGACGCGCAGCACTTTGCGGTCGCGCCGCCGACAGCCACGGGCCGGACTGCGGTCGCGGTGGTGAGCCGCAAGCTGCTCGATGAGTGGCAGGCGCAACTCAAGGCCGCCGGCCTCACGCCGGATCTGATGTGCAGCGAGGCTGCGCTACTGCCGCGCGTCACGGGGCAGGCGGTCGCATTGCTCGAAGGCGACACACTGATGCTGGCCGCTGGCGTCGACAAACCACCGCTGGTGTTGTCGGCTCCGCCGGGCGGCTTTGCCAGCGCGCTGGACATCGCGCTCGGCGAGGAAGCCGGCGCTACCAGCCTGCAGCTGTACAGCAACCCGATCGACTGGCAACGCCGTTCAGCGGAGGTCGAAGCGACGCGCGCGCGCCTGGCGGGCCTGCACACGCAGTTGCTGGGTTCCGGCGCCCTGCCCTGGCTGGCTGCGCAGCTGCCGCATGCGGCGCCGATCAATCTGCTCCAGGGTGAGTACGCACCGCGCACTTCGCTGCGCGCCAACTGGAGCCGCTGGCGCATGGCAGCCGGGCTAGCCGCGGCCTTGCTGCTGCTGCATGCCGGCGCGCAGCTTTATTCGCTGTGGCATCTGGGTCGCGAAGCACGCGAGCTCGATAACCAGATCGTCGCGCTCACCGGACCGCAGTTTGCCGGCGCGAGCGAATCCATCCGTCCGCATCTCGAGGCGGAACTGCGGGATCCGGGCGCGGCCGGCGGCCGCTCCGGGCTCCTGCCCGCGCTGCAGGTGCTGGCGCAGGCGATGAACGGCATGCCCGGCGCGCGGCTGCGCTCGCTGACGTTTCGTGACGGCGCGCTGCAATTGAAAGTGCGCGCGAGCGATGCGCAGAGCATCGATCGCATCAATCAATCGCTGCGCGCCGCCGGCTGGCAGGCGGAGCTGACCTCGGGCGGCGCGGCCGGCGACGCCTTCGAAGGCAACATCGCGCTGCGCGGCGGGTCCGGCTGATGCCTAAGCTCGAAGCCTGGTTTCGTTCGCTCGCCGCGCGCGATCAGCGCATGGTCGCGCTCGGCGGCGCAGCTGCGGTATTGCTGCTGTTGCTGGGCGCGTGGCTGCCGGTGGAGCGGCGCGTGTCGCACCTCGAGCAGCAGGTGCAGACTCGCCAGGCAGACCTGGCCTGGCTGCAGTCGATTGGCCCGCAGCTCGCAGCGCTGCGCGATCGCCCGTCCGGAGCGAGCGGTGAGTCGCTGGTCGTGCTGGCCGATCGCGTCGCGCACGAGACCGGCATCGCGCGTTCGCTCAGCACGCAGGCCGGCGGCGATGGCACGCTCAGCGTGCGGCTCGAGCAGGTCGCCTTCGACTCGCTGCTGAACTGGGCCGGCGAACTCGTACAGCGTCACGGCGTGCGCGTCGTGTCGGCCAGCATCGACAGCGGCGCGAGTTCGGGCATGGTCAGCGCCACGATCGTGTTGCGCGCACCCTAGGCCTTTTCCGTGTCCCGGCGCGCACTGATCGTACTGATGGCGCTGCTGTTCGCGTTCACGGTGTTGCTGCGCGCCCCGGCCAGCTGGCTGCTTGCTGCGCTTCCGGCCGGCGTCGAATGCCGCGCGCCCGCGGGCTCGCTCTGGCGCGGCAGTTGCGAGCGGCTGCAGATTCCCGGCGCGGCACTCGATGCGGTCAGCTGGTCGCTCCATGCCTGGCCGCTTGCGCTTGGGCATCTGGACGTGGACCTGCACAGCGCAGACCCGCAAGCCACCGGCACCGCGCGCGTATCGCTTGGGATTGGCGGACTGCGTTCGCTCCGCCAGCTGCAGGCCGAATTGCCCATTGATCCGGGCCGGCTGCCGCTGTTTCCGGTTGGGTGGACCGGCCGGCTCGAGCTGGCGTTCGATGCGATCGAATTCGATGCCGGCCGCATCACGCTGATGGAGGGCACTGCGACCGCCCGCTCGCTAGCGCAGCGCAATCCGCCGCTGGCCTACGGCAGTTACGAACTGCGGTTTTCGCCCGCGGCACAAACCAGCAACGCAGCTACCGGAGGCGCGACCGATGCACCGATCCGCGGCGAGCTGCGCGATCTGGGCGGACCGCTTGCGGTCAGCGGCGCGTTGACGATCCGCAACGGCAGGGAGTACCAGCTCGCAGGCCTGGTCGCGGCGCGGCCTTCCGCCGGAGCCGAACTCGCCAAATCGGTGGAATACGCCGGACCCGCCGATGCGCAGGGACGCCGCTCGTTCACGCTCGAGGGAACTTTCTAGCTCGAGAGATCGTTTCAGGGCGCGACGTCGACTTCGCGGAACTCGCCGAGCAGCGGAAAATACAGTGCCGCGCGCACGGGGCCAGGCGCCAGCGCAGTCGCCAGCTGCACGTAACGCTGCAACTGCGGGCGGTAGCGCGCCTCCTCCTGCATCATGAACCCTTCCAGCTCACTGCCCTCGTGGCTGCCGGTCTTGTAGTCAACGACCCAGCGTCCGCCGTCCGCCTCCACCAGCAAGCGATCAACGATGACGTTGACGATGCGGCCCTCATGCATGCCGCTGAGGCGCAGCTCGCTGTATGCGGCGGCGTGACTCGAATCGAGCAACCAGCGGCCGCGCGGGTCATGCAGCGTGGCCGCCAGCGCCGCCACAATGCGCCGCGCGGCCGCGCCGCGCTCGGCCGGCTCGACGCCCAGTTCCGCGAGCCAGGCCAGGTAT
>PMNQ01000018.1 GCA_003162555.1 Gammaproteobacteria bacterium
CCGGCAAAATACTCGAGGCAATCAGCCCCGGAGATCACGTCAACCACTCGCGTTTCCTGGATTGGCTTGCCCGTGTCGCGAGTCTCGAGTTCGGCCAGTTCGTCATTGCGCGCCCGCAGCAGATCGGCGGCGCGGCGCAGCACCCGCCCGCGCTCCGTGCCGCTCAGCGCCGCCCAGGCCGGCTGGGCCGCCTGAGCGGCGCGCACCGCTGCATCGATCTCGCCGGCGCCGTCGATCGGGAGTGTGGCCAGCAAGGCGCCGGTGGCAGGATTGTGCGTACTGAAGCGGTTCGCCGCAGCCACGGTTCGCGAAAGAGCTGCGGGTCGCGAGACTGTCGTTTTTGCGGCGCGCCGTCCGCTCTGCTTTGTTGGCTTTTTCAAGTGGTGATCTTCCTGGCCAGATGCGGCACAGGATCAACTCGCATTCAATCTGTGTCAGAATCTGATCATGCCGACCTGAAGAAGCGGCGGTCAAGAGCGGAGCGTGAATGGAGCCCAGTTCGATGAATCCGGCCCGCACCAGGTTCTCCGCAGCGCTGGCTGGCCTGCTGCTTCTCGCTGTATCGGGCTTAGTGCAAGCCCAGACTGAAACGGCGCCACCCGCAACCGAGCCTGCCAGCTGCCAGACAGTGCGGCTCTCCGATGTGGGCTGGACTGATGTCACCTCGACCACCGCCGTGTTCGCGAGCCTGCTGCGCCAGCTGGGTTACCAGCCGCAGGTCACAGTCCTGTCGGTGCCGGTGACATTCGCCTCGATGAAGAACCGGGATATCGACATTTTCCTTGGCAACTGGATGCCGGCCCAGGACGGCGATCGCAAACCATACGTGACCGACGGCTCGGTCGAAGTCATCCGGGCCAACCTGGTCAACGCGAAATACACGCTCGCGGTGCCGGCCTACGCATACGCCGCAGGCTTGCACGATTTCGCCGACATCGGCCGTTTTGGTGCGCAGCTCAATCACACCTTCTACGGCATCGAGCCCGGCAACGACGGCAACCGGCACATCCTGCAGATCATCAAGCAGAACGCCTTTGGGCTTGGGGATTTCAAGCTGATCGAATCCAGCGAACAGGGCATGCTCGCGGAGGTCGAGCGCGCGATCAACGCCAAGCGCCCGGTGGTGTTCCTCGCCTGGGATCCGCATCCGATGAACATGCGTTTCGATATCCGCTATCTCACCGGCGGCGATGCCACGTTCGGGCCCAACTACGGCGCTGCGACGATTTACACCACTGTACGCGCCGGTTACATGGGGCAATGCCCGAACGTCGCCCGGCTGCTGAAAAATCTCCGGTTCACGCTGCGCGGCGAGAGCGAGATGATGAACGCGATCCTCAATCTCCACCAGCAACCCGACACGGCTGCTGCCGCCTGGATTCGCGGCCATGGTGCAATGGTGGCGCAGTGGGTCGAGGGCGTGCGCAGTTTCGATGGCCGGCCGGCACTGCTTGCCATGCAGGTCACGACCGGCCCGGCTCCTGGTCATCGCTTCGAAGGCTGGATCACGGCGCACAAGATTCCGCTTGGCGACACGATGGCGGTGGCCATCGAATACGTCAAGGCGCACGGCATGGGATTCTTCAATGCAATCGCCAGTGGAATTCGCGGCAGTGTCAACGGCGTGACCACTGCGCTGGTGGCGATTCCCGCGGCGGTGCTGATCCTGGCCATTGCCGCCCTCGCCTGGCTGCTGCGCCGCTCCTGGAAACTGGCGTTGTTCGTCGCGCTGGCGCTGCTGTTCATCATGAATCAGGGCTATTGGCTGGCGACACTGGAAACCCTGTCACTGGTGCTGGTCGCGGCGATCCTCTCGACGCTGATCGGCGTGCCGATCGGCATTGCAGCGGCGCACCGCCCGCGCCTGTTCCAGGCACTGCGTCCGATACTCGATCTCATGCAGACGCTCCCAACCTTCGTGTACCTGATCCCGACGCTGGTGCTGTTCGGCTTAGGGGTCGTGCCCGGCCTGATATCGACCATCATCTTCGCGCTGCCTGCGCCGATCCGGCTCACGCACCTCGGCATTTCCTCCGTACCGCAGTCGCTCCGTGAGGCCGGCGAGGCCTTTGGCGCCACGCCGATGCAATTGCTGTGGAAGGTTGAACTGCCGAGCGCGGCGCCGACCATCATTGCTGGCATTACCCAATGCATCATGCTCAGCCTTTCAATGGTCGTCATCGCGGCGCTCGTTGGAGCCGGAGGACTCGGCGTACCCGTGGTTCGTGCATTGAATACGGTGCAAATCGGCATGGGCTTCGAAGCGGGCTTCGCGATCGTGCTGCTGGCCATCATCCTCGATCGCATGAGCCGCCCGGCGGACAAGTCATGACGCACAGTGCGGTCGAGTTCCAGCACGTCGACATCCTGTTTACGCGCGCGCTGGGCCGCAAAGGCCGCACCGCGCTGCGTCAGGCGATCGAATCGCTCGATGCCGGCGGCACGCGCGCGCAGATCGCGGAGCAGTTTGGCGTCGTGCTGGGCGTGGCGGACGCTTCCTTGCGCGTCGAGAGCGGCCACATCTGCGTACTCATGGGCCTGTCGGGTTCTGGCAAGTCGACGCTGCTGCGCGCCGCGAATGGCCTGAATGCGGTGACGCGCGGGCGGGTGCTGGTGCGAGACGGTGACGGCACGGCCGACGTGGCGACCTGCACGCCAGGCAAATTGCGACAGCTGCGGCGCGAGCGCATCGCCATGGTGTTCCAGCATTTCGGCCTGCTGCCGTGGCGCACCGTGCGCGACAACGTCGGCTTCGGCCTGGAGCTGCGCGGCGAGCCAGCGGCCCGCCGTGCGCAAATCGTCAATGAGAAACTCGAGCTCGTCGGCCTGTCACAGTGGGCAGACCGCTACGTCAGCGAACTGTCCGGCGGCATGCAGCAACGCGTCGGACTGGCGCGGGCCTTCGCAACCGATGCCGACATCCTGCTGATGGACGAGCCCTTCTCCGCACTCGATCCATTGATCCGCACCAAACTGCAGGATGAGCTGCTGGCGTTGCAGGCGCGCGTCAAGAAGACGATCCTGTTCGTCAGTCACGACCTGGACGAAGCCCTGCGGCTGGGCAACCAGATCTCGGTGCTCGAGGGCGGACGTATCCTGCAGACCGGCAGCGTGCAGGACATCGTGCTGCGCCCGGCGCATGCACGCGTGTCCGAGTTCGTGCAGCACATGAACCCACTGCAGGTGTTGACCGGCGACATGATCATGCGGATGCGTGCCGAGATGATCGTCAGTGCTGCAGGCGAGGGCCACGGCCTGCAGATTGATGCCGCCGGACGCTACCTGGTCCGGCTCGATGCCTCGGGGCGGCCACTGGGCGCACGCCTCGATGGACAACCGCTCGCCATCATCGAGGCGACCGGGCTGGCAGCCGCAGCAGCAGGACCTGGACTGCGCCTCGCGCCCGTCTCGACCAGCATGCAGGAGATCGTCGAGCTGTGTGCGCACAGTGGGCACCCTGTGCTGCTGCAGCAGGATGGCCAGCTCTGCGGAGCCTGTGGCGAAGCCGAGATCCTGCGGGCCCTGGCTGGTTCCTTCGGCGCCACCGTCGTGCCGGGCGCGGTGGAATGACGCCACTGCACAAGTCAGTGCCGCAATCGGATCAGCCGGGGGCCTGAACGGCTCCCATACTGGCCGCCATGGACGAGCCCAGCAGCGCAGGTACGAGGGGCCGCCGCCCGAGCGGCCGCGACGCCAAGCGCGCTGCGCGCACTGCCCGCGCCCACAATTTCGTCCCGTACATCACCCGCAAGATCCCCTGCTACGAAGTGCTCGGCAACGAGGGCCTGGAACTGCTCGAGCACAACGCCGACACGATCCTGCAGGAGATCGGCATCGACTTCCGCGACGACCCGGAAGCGCTGGGGCTGTTCAAGAAAGCTGGCGCCGATGTGCAGGAGGAGCGCGTGCGTTTCCCGCGTGGCATGTGCCGCCAGCTGGTGCGGGCGACCGCGCCGCGCGAATTCACGCAGTACGCGCGCAACCCGGCGCACAACGTGGTGATCGGCGGCGGCAACACCGTGTTTGCTCCGGCCTACGGCTCGCCCTTCATCAGAAATCTGGATGAAGGCCGCCGCTACGCGCGCATCGAGGATTTTCGCAACTTCGTCAAACTGGCGTACATGGCCACCGGGCTCCACCACTCTGGCGGCACGATCTGCGAGCCGGTCGACCTGCCGGTCAACAAGCGGCACTTCGACATGGTCTACAGCCACATGAAGTACAGCGACAAGCCCTTCATGGGTTCGGTCACGCACCCGGAGCGCGCGCGCGACACGATCGAGATGGCGAAGATCCTGTTCGGCGCCGATGCAACTGATCCGGCCACCGGGCGCACGCGTACTGTGACCATCAGCCTGATCAATGCCAATTCGCCCCTGACCTTTGATGCGACAATGCTGGGCGCGCTCAAGGAATACGCCCGCGCCAACCAGGCGACAATCGTCACGCCGTTCATTCTTGCCGGTGCGATGTCGCCGGTGACTGTCGCGGGCACGGTGGCGCAGACGCTGGCCGAATCGCTCGCCGGCATGACGCTCACGCAACTGGTCAATCCGGGCGCGCCGGTGGTGATGGGCAGCTTCGCCTCCTCGCTGTCGATGCAATCGGGCGCGCCCACCTTCGGCACGCCGGAACCGGCACTGGTGCTGTACACCATGGCCACGCTGGCGCGGCGCCTGGGCGTGCCGTTCCGCTCCGGTGGCGGCCTGTGCGGCTCGAAGATCGCCGATGCGCAGGCTGCTTTTGAATCCGCCAACACAATGATCCCCACATGCCTGGCCGGAGTGAATTTCGTGCTGCACACCGCCGGCTGGCTCGAGGGCGGGCTCTCAATGGGCTACGAGAAGTTCATGATGGACGCGGACCAGGCCGCGATGATGCACACCCTGCTCGCCGGCATCGACCTGTCGGAAAACGGCCAGGCGCTCGATGCGGTGCGCGAAGTGGGCCCCGGCAAGCATTTCCTGGGTTGCGCGCACACGCAGGCCAATTTCGAGAACGCCTTCTACCGCTCACCGCTCGCGGACAACAACAGCTTCGAGCAGTGGGAAGCCGAAGGCGCCAGCGACATGAACAAGCGCGCCAACGCGATGTGGAAGAAGCAGCTGGCCGAGTACGAGGCGCCAGCGCTCGATCCGGCGGTCGATGAAGCGCTGCTCGACTACATGAATCGCCGCAAGGCCTCCTTCCCGGATTCAAACATTTAGAGTCTGGTCGGCCGACGTTCAGTGAGCGATGGGCCGCAGCACGGCCGTGCGTCGCTCGTCGTCCCAGATCGTGCGATAAAATTCCTTCAGCTCGCCCGCCTTGCTGACCGGCACGCTCAGTTGCTTGATCTCCAGCGTGCGGCTGAAATGCAGGCTGCGTCCCGTGGCCCTGGTGCTGCTGTGGTACGCAGCGAACTTGATGTCGACGTCCACCGGCGGCGGCAGTTCATCCACCTCGTAACCAGCCGGCAGGGCAATATCGAAGCTGTCACTGTCGAGCCGGGGGCCTGCAAACTCGATCGGGTTCTCGCGCGGCTCACGCGTCTCGAGCAGTCCGCTCGATTCGCTGCCGAGCACCCGCGGACGCACCAGCATCAGGTCGCCGGCAAACTTGGCGTAGTGTTCCGCCTCCAGCGTGTAATGCCACTCGAATGGCAGGTCGGGTGCGGCCAGATTCACCACACTCGCCTTGAGGATGCGAAAATCGGTCAGTGAGTCGGCAACGCGCTCCTCGACGGGCTTGATGCGATCAGCGTCACCCGCGACGTTGCGCAGGCTGTAGCGCTGTAGCGCCGCCGGATCACCGACGCTGACTTCACGAACCTCGCCGCTCAGCGTGCCCTTGTCATCGAGCGCCAGCGTGCCGGTGCGCTTTTGCGAACTGGTATCGCCAGCCAGTTGCGGCAGCGTAATCAGTTCACCGCCGTCTGGCGTGACCAGCAGCGCCGTGTTGGTCTGTAAACCACCGGACAATCCGCCCAGCGGCGTCAGATCATCAGTGGGATCGAAAAACAGCAGTGTGCCCAGCTTTGGATGAAGCACAGTGGCCTTGAATTCCGCGGCCGTCATGCCGGGCGGGAGGTGAATCGCCAGGATCACGTGATTGAATCCCAGATTCGGCGGTGTATCCATGGTGACGCTGCCACGCACCGTGTTGATGATCACGAAATAGGAGCTGACGCCGACCTCGTGCAACATGGCACGGAGCAACGTGGCCTTGTCCTTGCAATCTCCGTAGCGGTGCTTGAAGGTTTCCGCTGCAGGATGCGGCTGCCACCCGCCGATGCCCAGTTCTATGGCGACGTAACGAATTTCCTTCTGCACAAAAGCCGTCAACGCATGCATTGCGGCGAGATTGCTGGTTCCGGCTGGCACCAGAGAGCTCACCTGCTGCCGTATTTCCGCGGAAGCCGCATCGCGATCGCCCACCAGGCCGCGGTGCCATACGCCGATGTCATTCCAGCTCAGCAAGGCAGGCGTTGCGCCCTTGGGCGGAATCAGCGCCACGACCATGCGCGCCGCTATGCCCTGCCACGGAGGCATGTTGCTCTCGATGCGGATGGCGGGAAGATTGCTTGCCACCCAGGTCCATCTTCCCGGACCCGAAGCAGCCGGGGCAATCTCCGGGTGGTTGATCCAGATTGCCTTGTAGTCCCAACCGGGCGGCAACTGCAGCGTGTAGTGGGTTTCGCGCACGGGCACCGACTCCTGCAGTCGCCAGTCAGCGTCCTCGAGGTAGGGCCGCTGCTCCTGCACAACCTCATAGCCGATGATGCTGCCCGGAATTGTTTCCGGTATGCGTATCAGGCGTGAACGCATGTCCGTCATCAGAAAGCCGTTTTCGACACCGGGCAATGCGGCCTCGACCGCGTCGCGATCCTTGACCATGTAGTCCTTGCCGCTGGCGGGAATGCACCAGGCGTGCATATCGGTGATGCGGCTCTGGTCATCGAAATCCTGGCGCACGATGCCCCAGCTCTCGCCATCTGGCCGGAGGATGAGATAAGCGTAGCGCTCGAGGCGCACAATCTTGCCGTTGGGTTGCACGGTGAGCTGCACCTCGGAGTACAGCTGGATCGCATTGGTCTTGTCGTCGTGCGGTGGCACGCTGACGCCCACCAGCGCGTGCATCCAGGCCGGAGCATCGGCAGCCTGCACGGCCCCGGCCAACAACACGGCGCCCAGTGTGCACAACAGCCGCAGCGTTGCTGCTTCGCGCAATGTCATTTCAGTTCTTTCCGGCCGCGGCCGCAGGCGCCAGCACGATCTGTTGCTCATCACTGGTCCGCACGGTCTGAAAAAACTTGCGCACCTGGTCATAGTACTTGGCCTGCACGATCACCGAACCAACGGTCAGGTGCCGTTTGAGGAGCAGCTCGTTACCGTCGGAGCTGACGGTGCGCTCGTAAGTGAGCACCTTCAGGTCCGCGCTTTCCGGCTTGGGCAGGCTGCCGATGCTCAGGCCTTTCGGGAGCGACACCTTGATGTAGTCGTCCTGTTCGTGCGGAAAGTGAAAATAAATTGGATACAGGCGGTCCGGATGATCAAAGATGTGTATGTCCGAGGCACCCAGCAATGCGGCCGGCGCCAGCAGGCGATGGCCGGCACCGACGGTCCAGCCCGGCACTTTCAGGTCGTACTCAGCCACCAGTGTCGGCGCCGAGCTGTCCCAGTCCGGCGTATTGGTGAGATGAACCTCGATGCCCATGGGCACCAGCGCCTCCACCTCCTGCTCCAGGTAAAGCTTGCGGTCCGCGGCATCCTCGTGGCGCTCTTCGAGACGCAGGTTGAGCGCCTCGAGCCCGGAAAAGGTAATGCTGAGCTTGCCCTCAAGCGTTCCCTGAGTTGAGAGCTGCAGTTTGCCATCGCAGGCGACCCGCGAATCCGCCGGGGATGGCAGTGGTGTCGTCACCCACTCGCCACCGTCCTTGTTGAAGCGCAGGCCCTGCACGGCGGTCTCGCTCCACGGCAGCACACCGAAGGGAGTGTAGGCCGCGCCTGGATCCAGGTAGATGTCCTTGCCATCGAGGTTGACCAGCACCACGTTGGTATTGAGTTGGTTGCCATTCCTCAATTCCTTGCTGAAGAAATAGACGTCGCGCGTGGCAACCTCGATTGGATCAGCCTGCAAGCCGGCGGCTCGCGCGAGCGCCAGCATCAGCCAGGTGATCTGCTCGCCGGTGCCATAGCCGCGCTTCCAGACATCGCCCACGTCGCTGATCGAGCGCAGGTGCTCGCGCTTCTCCTCTTCTTCGGTTTTCTGCCGCTCGAAGGACACGTTGCGAATCTGTTGCACCCGCCCGTAAATTTTTCGCAGCTTGGTCTCCGGCGTGTCGCCTGGCGCGACGATCTGCGTTACCGCCTCCTCCATGGCACGCCTGGAATTGGCGAAGTCATTGATATCCCGGAAGCGCCGTTTGCCAAATTGCTTCCAGTAGGCCGCCGTGTCCTTTTCATCGTTGTAAGGATCCTGGTACACGAATTCCACGCGGTACTTGAGCAGGTTTTCCGGAGGCATGTAATCCTCCGCCACGAATGCCGGCACATCGTGCGTCTCGAGTTCGATGTCGCCATGCTTTTGAACGGGATTGCCCGTGCCCGTAGGCAGACCATACGGCCAGCTCCACTGAATGGAGAATTCCTTGTAGGGCGTTAGCGAGAATTTGGCGTGCTTGGTGTAGAGGTCGGCGCTCAGGATCCAGTTCGAGTTGTATATGACGTTTACGTCCGTCTCCCGCCAATAGCGGTACTCCAGGATGCTGCCGACCTGCACATCGGGAATCGTGAACGTCTTGGCGACATAGCGGACGCCGCGCCCCTTCACCAGTGTCTTGTCGTAGATCTCGCCCTTGAAATCGACAATGCTTCCGTCCGGCTTGATGGCGCGCGCCTGGATTGAGCGTATCGTTTCATTGTTCTTGTTGTATTCGATCTCGACGTCGGCGTACTTGCGGCCTTCCTCCGTCAGGATCTTGATGCGGACATAGACGGATTCCCTGCCATCGGTGTCGTCCCGATCCACCTGGCGGTACAGGTACACGGCCGGCACCTTCGGCGCGGCCGGCTCACTGGTCATGTGCAGCTCTTCGGGGGTAATCGGCTCCCAGTCCGCGGCCAGGCACTGGGCGCCGAAGGCCGCAGCGAACCAGGCCACCAACGCCCGGCCAGCTACGCGCGCGCTCAAGGCCCTTCCTACGCTTGGCATTGCCTGCTTCCCCCTGCTCCCCAGCAGAGGTCCTACGATGCCACGGCCACCGCGCCGTAGCCAGTGGGCGGGAATAGGTACGGACTAAAGTTACTTGCCGCCCAGCTTGCCGCCCGTGTAGGGGTTGAAATTGAAATTGCCCGGAAATTCCTCGTGGGTCTTCGGGTCCATCTTCCTGGGCAGGAGGCTGGCCAGGGGCAATCGCCAGTCAAACACCTGATCATATAGCGATACCTGGAAAGCACCTGCCTGAACCGGATCCACGAGCCGCCTGGTCCCATCCCGGTTGGGATAGACGACAAAATGCATGTTTTGACCCAGCTGCCCCAGCATTCCGGTCATGAGCGGCTTGATCGCGCCCAGAATGGACTGCGCTCCCGTCGAAATCTTGTCGGCAGGAACGGCGTCGATCACTTTGCCACCCGACTCGAATTTGACGTTGGCCAGAATATCGGGCTCGCTGGCAATCTCGGTGAACCCCGCGACGCTCGTCTTGACATAGACCACGGCGACAATCTGATAGTCCTGGAGCACGCCAAGGATCTGCGCCTTGGACTCGGCCGATACATTCGGATTGCCGTTGAAGCTCGTCTCCCAGAATTCCTGTGGGATCCACCACACCATCTCCAGCTTCTGGTCCGCATTCCGGACCTGCTGCGACTCCTTGACCAGTTCCTGCAGGTCAACAGCGCAGGCGACGCCAGCCGTAAGCAGTCCCAGGATCAGGGCTGCCGCGAGCTGCCATTTATGCTTTGTGAACATCTGGACCACTCCGATTTGTCAGGGTACGGTGCAACGCTCAGGGCGCAGTATCGCCGATCTCGTAGTAATCCGATTTGTCGGCGACGAAGATATGCTGCATGACCCTGAGTCCAGTCGGCGCATCGAGCGTGCCCGCCATGATGCTGGTCACAGCCGGTTCCGCGGCGTCTGGCCGCCAGAACAGGTTGCCGCCGCAGCGGCTGCAGAAGCCGCGCTCGGCCTCGGGCGAGGATCGATACCATTTAAGGGTTGTCGATTCGAGCAGCGCCAGATCGGCGCTGCGCGCCTGGCTGGCCGCCACAAAATGCCCGCTGGTGCGACGGCACTGTGAACAATGGCAGGCGATGACATCGCGCAACGGTCCACGGATTTCGTAACGCACGCCACCGCAGAGGCAGCCGCCGCTGGCCCTGACAGGCGTTTTCGGCTGCTCACTCATGCGCGTGGTGGACTCATGGGCGTGGCGGCGGAGGCCGACGGCCGCGCGGCCGGGCGCTCTCGCCCTGCTCGGCAGCGATGGGCGCAGGAATGGCGACGACTTTGCGCAGTTGCGTAAAGGGCGCGGTCTTGTGCGGAATCGCCATCGCCTCGATGAAGTGCTGCTGGAAACGCGGCTCGATCGCAGTCTCGATTTTCTCCACGCGGCGCACCAGCCGCTCGATTTCGCTGCGCGCCTCGTGATCCAGCAGTGCGATGCGTGCACCAGCCCCGGCGGCATTGCCGGCGGAGGTGACCTGGCTGAGGTCGCAGTCCGGAATCATGCCCAGCACCATGGCGTACTTCACGTCAATATGAGCGCCGAAGGCGCCCGCCNNCCGCCAGGCGGATGCGGTCCAGCTGTTCCACGCCCAGATGTTCCATCAGCAGCTTGATGCCAGCGTACAGCGCCGCTTTCGCCAGCTGGATGGCGCGCACGTCGTTCTGCGAGATCTGCAGTGTGGTCGGACCCCGGTGCAGCACGTAGGAAAACGTGCGCCCGCTGGGCACGACCCGCTCGCTGCGCGCCGCGAGCGAACCCAGCACAACGCCGTCCTGGCTGATGATGCCGGCCAGGTACATCTCGGCAATCACCTCGATGATGCCTGAGCCGCAGATGCCGGTGATGCCAGTGGCGGCGGTTGCTTCATCGAAGCCTGGCTCGTTTGACCACAGGTCGGAGCCGATGATCTTGAATC